>QZIW01000058.1 GCA_003604985.1 Ammonifex sp. | reverse complement strand
TTTTGCCACCCCTTGCGTTTTTTGATCTCTTCCCTTGAGGGAACTCCCTTGGCGTGCTTATAGGTGTGGACGAGCACGTCCGGGTTTTGAGCGAGCAGTGATTCAAGGCTGTTTTCTGGGTAGTTTTTTTTATCCCGGCCGCGACGTTGACTCCTCCGGCCAGCTTTATAAGGTCGTCGATGAACGTGCCCCGCCCGTCGTGGTAAGGGGTTCGTGCCGGAGTTCGTAGAAAACCTTGGGCTTCTGGTTCTCGGGAAGATGCCGTACCTTGTCCGTCAGGGATAGGAAAATTAGCGGTAACGGCCTGTCCGCCTGAAGCCGGCTGTTTACAACCTGTCATGCAGTTTAATAAGAAAAGTAGAATAATTATGCCAAAGACGCGTACCTGACCATTTAACGACCCATTAAATCAAAATCTCC
The DNA here is from genome assembly GCA_003604985.1 of Ammonifex sp. Classification (GTDB taxonomy): domain Bacteria; phylum Bacillota; class Desulfotomaculia; order Desulfotomaculales; family Ammonificaceae; genus SURF-55. Next base: position 20,374 of record QZIW01000058.1, on the reverse strand, counting down.
CGGCCTTCAAGCCGGGAGTACCGTTTCAATGCGGAGCACCCCCCCTTCCGCGAAGGCGAGCACCTTGGTGGACTATCCAGAGGAAAGTCCCTTAAAACAGCAGGGCAGGTCTCCTGGCTTCCGGGTCATTGCGAATCCCGGCCTTCCCATCCCGGCACTCAGTTTATTTAGGTAACCTTCCGCTGCGCTTACGACCGCAAAAACAGTTTTTCTCTTCGCAGCGAAAGCATCTTGCCTGAGTGCCGGGTCAGTGGCTTCTCAAGGGTCGCTCCCCGGTTACAGTGGCGGGACCGCGCCGGATTTGCACCAGCTTCCCTATTCTCCCCGTTAAAGATCCTGGATGTCGGCTTCCTAAATCATGCTCCAGAGCCTCTGGCAGGGCACCCGACTGTAATTTTAAGTTATTATAGCACATAGATGGTTAAGCCAGGCATAAAAATCGCTTTACAGTTTCTCCAGCGTCTCCCTTACCTGGCTGATAGAAGACTTAAGGCACTGTAGTTCGAACTCGGTCAGGTGGATTTCAATGATTCTCTCCACCCCTTTACGGCTGATAACCGCCGGCACGCCGGCGTACACGTCGTATTCCCCGTATTCTCCGTTTAAGTACGCGGCAACGGGAAGGATTCTGCGCTCGTCGCGCAATATGGCTTCTACCATTTCCGCGATGGCCCCACCCGGCGCATAGAACGCGCTGCCCGTTTTCAGCAGTTCGACTATTTCCCCGCCGGCATACCGGGTGCGTTCCGCGATGGCCCCGAGTCTCTCCGGGGGAATCAACTGTTCCACCGGAATGCCCCCCGCATAGGTGTAGCGCATTAGCGGCAGCATCTGGTCGCCGTGCCCGCCGAGGACAAGCGCCGTAACGTCCCTGAAAGACACACCGAGTTCCAGGGCGATAAATGCACGGAGGCGGGTGGAATCCAGGACACCCGACATTCCCATCACACGGTGCGGTTCAAAGCCGCTCGCTTTGTACGCCAGGTACGTCATAATGTCAAGGGGATTGGTTACCACGATCACAACAGCTCCAGGCGAATAACGGGCCGCGTGCATCGTCACGTTGCGCACAATACCCGCGTTCGTCTGCACCAGGTCTTCCCGGCTCATACCGGGCCGCCTTGCTATACCGGCTGTAATGACTACCACATCCGAATCAGCCGTGTCGTCCCATGAGTTGGTACCCCTGATCCTGCAGCTAAAACCCGCTACGGGCGCGGCTTCCGTGAGGTCCAAAGCCTTGCCTTGAGGCAGGCCCTCGACTACATCAATCAGCACTATGTCGGCCAATTCCCTGTTTGCTATCCAGTGGGCGGTTGTGGCCCCGACATTGCCGCTTCCCACGATTGTTACTTTATTGCGCATCTTCTCCTCCGTTGTTCCACGTTAAAGCTAATACTGCAATGGAATCGGGGTCCGTTCTACGTTCAACGTGCAAGCTGATACTGGATGGAATATGGGGTCCGTTCAATGTATTAAAATCTTTGAACCTCGAACGTTGAACCTTGAACCTTGAACGTTGAACGTCTTTTAAGGCGCGATCGCTTCACCGGCCGCTTCGGCTTCCTCCGCTTCTTCCCGTGCTTTTCTGCGCGCGAGCGAACGCTCCGTAAAGCGCACGATCAGGACACTGAGTTCGAATAGCCCGTACATCGGACCGGCCATCAAAAGGCACGTTATGGCGTCCGGTGTAGGCGTGATTGCTGCTGAAAGCAGTACCGTCATCAGTAAGGCGTACTTGCGGTTTTTCGCCAGAAAAGAGCCGGAAACAATACCCAGGCGGCCCAGGATGAAGCTGGCCAAGGGCAGCTCGAATATAATGCCGAAAGGCAGGAGAAACCAGATCGTAAACGAGATGTATTTGCCCAGGGTAAGCATCGGCACAAGGTCCGGCCCTGCGAATTTCAGCAAAAAGGCAACCCCGTATTTGTAGACACCAAAAAACCCGAAGGCTATGCCGCCGACGAAGAAGAAAAACGAACAGAGTACAAAAAACAATAGATACTTGCGGGCAGGCCTTTCCAGGGCGGGAGCGATGAACCCCCAAAGTTGCCAGAGGATGATGGGCAAAGCCGCAAGAAAGCCCATAAAAACGGCCAGCTTAATCTTCGTCAAAAACGCTTCCGTTACGAAAGTTACCACCGGTTTGTAACCGGCGCTGGTTACCGGGCTGAGCAGTATGGCCATGACTTTGTCGGTAAAAAAGTAGGACCCAATAGCGAGGATGACAATGGCTATGACGGATACGATCAGTACGCGTCGCAGCTCTTCCAAGTGCCCCGTGATGCTCATTTCCTTTTCGTCGGTTTTCCCCATAATACCTCCGTCTGGAAACAGTAACCCCCTGGACGCCAACGCCGGGGGCAGAATTTGACCTTATCCGTCCTTGAGGGTGTCTTTTACTTCCTGAACTTCATCTTTAACGTCTTTGACGTCTTTGATCACGTCTTCACCGAGTTCACGGGTGGAACGCCGAAACTCCCGAATTGTCTTTCCAAGGGACCGCCCCACTTCAGGGAGTTTGCTCGGACCAAAAATGATAAGGGCCAGAGCCACAACCAGGATAAGCTCCGTCCCACCGATGCTTGGGAACATTTGCCTCACCCCCAATGTCGTCTTTTATCGCTGTTGGTTGACACCGCGTCCGTTATTTAATCAAGACGGCTGGAACCAACACGAAGAATTTCGGCAAATAAAGAAAAAATCCTGCACTTAGCCGGCAATTTCAGAATGACAGCTTATGGCAGCCTGGCATGGTTGGGTAAGCGGCTCCGGGTCAAACAATAATAAGTCCTGCCCGGTGGCAGGACTTATTCGTGTGTGTCAGCATGATTAAATGTTGACTTTTACGATGCGGCCCCGGTGGTTTTTCACCTCAACGAGGTGAGCTGCACAGCCAATTCAGGGGTCAAACGATCGTACCACCCGCGTTACTTCGATTGGATTGTCGATATCCGCGACCGGAGTGCCGATCAAAGCCTCTTCGATCGGGCCGCGCTGCTGTCTGTCGTCCCGCGGGCAGGCGTTCCAGATAGTGGCCGAGGTGACCTGGTAATTATTTATCTTGTAGTCTTTTATGTCTATGAAGTGGGCCAGACAGCCCCTCGGAGCTTCCCAGAGGGCCATGCCGCGGCCTTCCTGCGGGATCGAAAAAGGTTTATACGTCGGCTCGCCCGGTTTGAGCTGGTCCAGCCATTCGAACATTGCGTGGGTAATAAGCTTGCATTCCACCGCGCGAGCGGCATGACGGCCCATAACCGAAAAAGCCTTTTCTCCCAAAGACGCTATCTCGGGAACCTTGTTAACCCACATCCGGGCCAGAGGACCCCCCTCGTGGGGAAGGCCTTCGTACCGCGGCGCCTTGATCCAGGAGTAAGCCCCCAACTTGCCGGGCTGCGGCTCCGTCCTTCCATCCGCCGGATTCAGACCGCTGGTCTCGTCGTTGAACCAGGAGTACTTAACATCTTCGGTGATATTCTGGGGGTCCACCCTTTTAAACTTGCCCGCGGTATACGAACCGCGCTTGATGAACATGTTCTGGCCCGTTTCGTCTTTTTTATCGTCAAGCGGAAAGATACCGAAGGCCAGCATGTTTTTGCATCCCCGCCCGATATCGAGGTAATCCTTGTACGCTTCGGCGACGGCGAAGACGTCCGGCACGTAGACGTTGTCCACAAAAGCAGCAAGTTCATTGAGAACAGACCTGAACTGGTCCACCTTTTCCTGGGTAACCTTCTCCGTGACGCCACCCGGGATGATGACGGTTATGTGCGGCATTTTACCGCCGAAGATGGCGAGCATTTCCTGCGCCCGCCGACGGATGGCCAGGGCCTTAATGTAATGTTCGACCGCCAGGTCGTTCACCGCCTTCGGCAGCCGGTAATCGCCCTTGTACCGCGGTATGAAGGGTGCCGTCTCCGGACCGATTACATAGTCCAGCGCTGCCAGGTGGTAAAAGTGAAGGACGTGAGACATTATATAGTTAGCGCCGTGGATTAAGTTCCGCACGATCCGCCCGTTGGGCGGCACTTCTGCGCCGAAAGCATCGTCCAGGCAACGGGCCGAAGCCATTGCGTGGGACGTAGGGCACACCCCGCAGATGCGCTGCGTTATGTGCTGCGCGTCGCGGGGGTCGCGGCCTTTCAGGATAATCTCAAAACCGCGGAAAAGGGTTCCCGAAGAACGGGCCTCAACGACTTCTCCGTTATCGATGTCTACTTCAATTTTAAGGTGACCCTCAATACGTGTTACCGGGTCAATTATGACCTTAGGCACTTCTAATTTTCCCCCCTTTGCCTATCAAACTCTTATTCACTCAAGCGGTACCTGCCGTAAAGCGGGCTGCAGTCGTCGGGAAAACCAGGCTCCGAACATGCCTGGCACGGAGCCCCTGCGGCAATACACCAGTTAGTTTGATTGTTCCACTGCCTGACGTGGCACTGAGCGCGGGCCACCATGCCCTTGCAGCCCACAAACGCAAGGCAGCCTTCATCCCCTGGGTTCTGCGCAAATATGCCCTGGGAGAAATAGGTGCAACGGGGACACCCGATATGGATGGTTTCCGGGAAAAACATCTTTGGACGGTTGTATTCATCGAGATCGGGGATCTCGCCGTATTTCAGTACGTGGACCAGGGTGCCCAGGAAATCCTCCGGGTGCATCGGGCAACAGCCGATGTTAATCACCGGCGTCTTTTTTATTACCTCCCAGACACCTACCGTTCCTGTGGGGTTGGGAGCAGCGCCGGGAATGCCGCCGAAAGAGGCGCATGATCCTGCGGCGATTATGGCAGCGGCTTTGTTGCCGTACTGCTTGAGTGCATCGTAGAACGTGACTTCTTTCCCGTGTTTTTCACCAATAGTGCAGTATACGCCGCCTCCGGCCGTGGGCACGCCACCCTCCACGACCAGGAAAAACTCGCCCTCATGTGCCGCGGCCGCCTCTTCCAACGCATCCAATGCCTGGTGGCCCGCGCCGGCCATAACGGTCGGGTGGTATCTCAGACTTATCACATCCAGGAGCACTTTCTCTATACTAACGCTGACAGAGTTTAAAAGCGAAACCGAGCAACCGGTACACCCCGCGCCCTGAAGCCAAATAACCGGTGGTTTTCTTTCGGCAGCCAGGGCCAAGGTGTCAAGGATCATTGGTTCCAGACTAGTCAATAGACTTACTCCGGCTGCCGCTCCCGTGCATACGCGGATAAACTCTCGACGCGAAATGCGCCTCACCAATCATCCCTCCCCGCTAAAATTTTTCAGAGTTCTCTTCTTAAGAGTTCTCTATGGAATGTATAAATGCAGAACAGACTTCTGTTAGCGGTCCGAAACCGTTTCTTTACTCCACCTCGCTCCCTGTTAAAAATTTAGCAATATTGATTCTTTATCTATGTCAAATAAAAAAGGACTTAACTTTTGGCCGGTTGGCCGTTCTGGTCCGTCGTTTCGGCTGAAGCCAATTCAATTGGTTCATCGGTTTCCCGGGTGGATTTTCGGAACTCCCGCAGGGTTTTTCCTAAAGACCTCCCGACCTCGGGTAATCTTTTAGGGCCAAAGACCACGAGTACAAGGCCCAAGATTAATATCAACTCTGTGGGACCAATACGTGGGATCATTATTTCTTCCTCCTTAAATTTAAAAATGACTTAAGAACCAGCCTATATCTCGGCGGCGCGATTTGCCGGAGTGTTACGGGCCAACCACAATTCTATTTCCTCTTCAACCAGCTTTATTAAGCGGGGTAACGCGGCAGCCACTTTTGGCGTAAGGGCCATGCCCCACTCGATTGCCGCTGGTTGGATGCCATAGATTACGGTTTGAGGGAGGACCCCCATTGATTTCCCAAGGTGCAGCATTTCCATAATACCGAAGTCGTGCAGCGAGTTACCCTTCACCGGAAGAAACCGCTCTTCAACGTCTTCCGGGTTGAACTTGAAAATCGTTCCTGCTTCCGCCTCACCGTTTACGGCATCTATGATTATTAAATGGCTCGCTTCTTCGATCAAGTACAAGAGATCCAAACCGGCAGTACCGCCGTCTACGAACTCGATTTCCGGCGGGTATTTACGTTTCATTAGTTCACGGACTGTGTGTACCCCTGCTCCCTCGTCCTGCAAAAGGATGTTCCCAACACCTAAAACCAGAAGCTTAGGCTCTCCGGAACCCATAAAGGCCTCCTTTACCGCTTACTCAGTCTAAGTTCGGTACATAACCACAAAATCCTCCTATATGTGCGAAAATAATTAATCCTCTAACACCGGCAACCGGTTTTGGTATCGTTTAATTATTTGTAAACCTCTTTTAGTATTCTGTTATGTGTTCATGTTCCAAAACTTATGCCCATTTGTTTTGCGGTCCGGATAAGCTCGTTGCCGAGCGATACCCTGCGCATTACCTCAACTGCTTCGGCAAGCGGCACGGTCCTGATTTCCGGTGTTCTCAGGCATACCATTTCACCGTAGCGGCCTTCAGCCAGGAAGTTGACGGCGGCGGCACCGAAGCGGGTAGCAAGAATGCGGTCAAAAGGCGTAGGACTGCCTCCCCGCTGTAGGTGGCCCAGTACCGTAACCCTGGTCTCAATCCGAGTATGTTGCTCGATTTCTTCCGCAACCTGATTTCCTATGCCGCCAAGTCGAAGCGGCTCAAAACTTCCCTCTACCACTTTTTTCACCACGACCTGGCCGCCGGCGGGTTTGGCCCCCTCCGCCGCAACGATCACACTGAACTTCTTGCCGGTCCGCCGGCGCTCCATTAACTTTTCCGTGACTTTCTCAATGGTAAAAGGGATTTCCGGGATAAGGATAACGTCCGCACCGCCGGCAACACCTGCGTGGAGTGCGATCCAACCGGCGTAACGCCCCATTACTTCCAGGACCATAACTCTATGGTGCGATTCTGCGGTGGTATGCAGCTTGTCCAGGGCTTCCGTCGCCGTGTTTAAGGCGGTGTCAAAGCCGAAGGTCTGGTCGGTAGCGCCGATGTCGTTGTCTATGGTTTTCGGAACTCCGATCACCGGCAGGTTATAGCGCTCCCACAATTCTTTAGCGATAGTCAGGCTGCCGTCGCCCCCGATGATGATCAGCGCATCGATACCGTGGGACTCGATATTCTTCATTACCTGTGCGGACACGTCCTTGAAAACCACTTGTCCATTTTCCTGAACAGGGTAATGGAAAGGGTTGTCCCGGTTCGTCGTACCCAAGATCGTCCCGCCGCGGGGGAGGATGCCGACCACGTCTTTCTCGGAGAGCCGACGGGCGCGGTTTTCGATCAAGCCACCGAAGCCGTCTTCAAAGCCGATGATCGTAAAACCGTAATCGCGGACGGCGACCTTCACCGCAGCCCTGATCACGGCGTTTAAACCGGGCGCGTCTCCCCCTCCGGTCAGAATGCCGATCCGCTTGAACTGCGCCTTCGTTCGCGACATATGAAACTCCTCTTTTCTTGGCGGTAACGTTCGATAAAGCTTTTTATAAATGAAAGAGCCTCTCGTAAACGCTGCGAGCAACCGCCGCCGTTAAGTTTCTTTCTCGAGGCGCTCTAACACTTTCTTCATTTCTTCCAGGTTGTCGCCGTAACCTTTCCAGTCGCCTTTTTTGAGCGACTCCTGTGCTTGCTCATAAAACCGATTGGCCTCCCGCGCAAGTTCTCCAACCGTGCGCGTGAGCGTTTCTTCCCCCGGTTCCTCCGGCGCTGGTGAACGACCCGTGAAGATTCTTTCCAGGGCCATGTCCAGCGTGGGTTCCATCACAATGCGGTCGCCATGGACCACGATCACCCGGCGAAGCTCAGGTAACTTGGACTGCTCCGCCTGGAGATAGAGCGGTTCCACATAGAGAAGAGCGTCTTTGATCGGAATGATTAAAAGGTTGCCCCGGATAACCCGCGAGCCGGCCCGGTCCCAGAGGGTCAACTGGGACGAGATCTGGGCGTCCTGGTTGATACGCGCTTCCACCTGCATCGGACCGTAGACAAGTTCCTGTTTCGGGAACTCGTAGACAAGGAGACGGCCGTAGCTCTCTGGGTCGCACCGGGCGCCGAGCCAGGCGATCATGTTCTTTTTATTTTGAGGATTAAATGCCGTAATTATCATGAATTCCGCCCTATCCTCGCCGGGAAGACGGGTGATGAGGTAGTACGGCTCAAACTGGATCTCCTCGTCGCCGAACATCTCCGTCGGCAGCACCCACTTGTCTTCTTTGTTGTAAAAGACCTGGGGATCCTGCATGTGATAAACGGCGTACATGTGCGCCTGAACTTTGAAAAGGTCCTCGGGGTAGCGGATGTGCGCAGCCAGTTCCGCGGGCATTTCCGCCATCGGTTTGAACATTCCCGGGAAAATGCGGGAAAAGCTCTGGATCACCGGGTCATCAGGGTCGGCCGTGAAGAAGGTGACCGTGCCGTTGTACGCATCTATCACCACTTTTACCGAGTTACGGATGTAGTTGAAGTTCCCATAAGGCTCCGCGTAAGGATACCACCTTGAAGTCGTATACGCGTCCCACATATAAAAGACCCGGCCGTCCGCGACCACAAGGTACGGGTCATGGTCGTAACCCAGGAAAGGCGCGATCTTCCTTACCCGCTGCTGAATATCCCGGTAGTACAACATGTTTGAGTCAGGTGTTACTTCTGGAGAAATTACCAGCCGGTAATCGCCGAAAGAAAGGGCGAAAGCAATCCGGCGGAAGAAACTCCCTAAGGAAACGCCTCCGGTGCCTTGGTACTTCGCGTACACGTTCTGGTCGCCTTTCGGGTAGTCGAACTCGCCTTCTTTCGTGTTAACCACTACGTAAGGCGCTTTAATCTCGCCGAAATAAATTTCCGGCCTGTCAATCCGCAAGTCGGTGGACATTTGGGGTGGAATATCTTTAAGAAAGAACTTGGGCAGCCCCTCTTCAGTGACCTCGTTAACCGGGCTCATAGCTACCCCGTAGCCGTGGGTGAACTTAAGGTGGCTGTTTACCCAGGTCTTTGCCTGCGCCGGCAGTGCTTCCTGGTTGAGTTCGCGCGCCGACAACATAACCTGGCGGTACTGCCCGTCTATCATGTAGCGGTCGATATCGATGTCGTGGAACTGGTAATAAGGACGCATCTCCTGGATCTGGCTGTATGTTGTTTTCAGCGGTTGCCAATCCCATAGCCGGATATTGTTGATAGATTCCGGGTTTTGGTCGATGTCTTCGGCCCGTAGTGTCTTACCGGCCGGAAACTGCCTGCGTTCTACGCGGTCGAGATTGTAAGCCGCTCTTGTATAAGTAATCGAATGTTCGATGTAAGGACGTTCACGTTCCAACTCATTGGGTTCGACAACAAGCTTTTGCACCAGACCGGGATACAAGACCCCGAGGGCGAAGGACACCGCGATAAGCGCGCCCAGACTGATTATGGAAGGCCGCAGCGACGACCGCAGACCGCCGTAGAGACCGGCAAGCCCCGCCACCAGCGCCAGAACAAAAAGCACCCGGATCGCCAAAAGACTTGCGTGGATGTCCGCGTAACCGGGACCGAACACCGCTCCTCTTTCCGAAAAAAGGAGCAAAAACTGGTTCAGGTAGTATCCGCACCCTTTCAGGGCGAAGAGGGCGGCGCTCAAGAACGCGAGGTGGCGCAGCGCCTCGCGTGAACGCCAAAAAGTACGGCCCTTCAAGGGGTCGATACCGAAGTAAATCAATCCCACCAGAACGGTGGTGAACAGCACCGTTCCAAAGGCTATACGGTATACGAAGAGTTGAAAAGGCAGAGAAAAAACGAAAAACCCGATGTCCCTGCCAAAAAGCGGGTCGGTTTTGCCGAAGCTGACCGGGTTCAGGTATTGCTGCAAAAGGAGCCATTTGTCGTTCATGGCTGAGCTGAAGACCAGCGCCGCGAGTATGCTCGTGAGGATGAAAATTATGCTGAGGGTCCGCGGATTGATAAGCTGCTGCCAGGGGTTCTGTTCGATGGTCTGAGCATCCACCGGGCCCAGCCTTATGGTCTTCAAAACGTAGCGGCGTGTCAGGAACAGGTTGATCAGCAAAAACAAAAAGAAAATTACGGTGCCGGTGATTTTCAATCCTGCACCTGTAAGGAGAATTTTCAGGAAGGTTTGTTGGTAGTCGAGGGATACCAACCATAACCAGTCAGTGTAAAAACGCGCCCCGCTACCTAAAAACAAAAATGCTACGAAAACCATCGCGATTAGAGCTGTAAACGGCCACCGCCGTATCGGCACGGCAAAACCTCCTTTTTTTATACCGGCTTCGGATTCTTTTGCGCGTCTTCGGCTTCATGTCTGAGCTTTGCCTGGCACAGAGGGCAGACCGAAGACGGTTTCTTAGGGGTTGAGAAAATATCCTCCTCTTTTTCAAGAAATTCATCTTCGAGGCTTTCAGTCTGAAATTTACGGCCGCAGAGCATGCATCTCCGCTCCATTTTATCAACTCCCGTTGTTTTAAATGAGGAATAATACTGCTTACTCCGATCCTTCAGGGAGTTCTTCTTCAAATAAAGGAGTTCTTCCTGCTGTTGAAATCTGGTCGCAATGCTGCAAAATGGGGGTCACAAGATGTGGAGGCCGTTACAGCGTCATCAGCCGGAACCGGCAAGCGGGTTTTTGATTTTCAGCCTCCGGCTGATGACGCTTGGCCGGTGACACTTAAAAACTTATTATCACTTCTTCAGCGCCCCCATTATGTCCGAGAGAACGCCGCTGATTTCCTGGTCGCCGTTGATGTTTAAGACTAGCCCCTGGCGGTTGTAATAATCTATGAGCGGCTGGGTCTGAGCTTCGTAGACGTCCAAACGGTTGTTGACGGTCTGCTCCGTATCGTCACTCCGCTGATACAATTCACCGCCGCATTTATCGCATTTCCCTTCATCTTTTGGTTTGTTGAAAAGTACGTGGTAAGTCGCGCCGCAGGAGCGGCATACGCGGCGGCCGGTCAGCCGCGCAACAATTCTTTCGCGCGGAACATTTATGTTGATTACGGCGTTCAGCTTGATGCCAAGGTCCAAAAGCGTTTGATCGAGGGCTTCGGCCTGGGGTACGGTTCTCGGAAACCCGTCAAGCAGGAAGCCGACCTTGCAATCGGGTAAGGCAAGCCGTTCCTTTACCACACCGATGATTACGCTGTCCGGAACAAGCTGGCCCTTGTCCATATACTCTTTGGCTTTCTTGCCCATTTCGGTACCTTGTTTCACGGCTTCTCGGAGCATGTCCCCTGTAGAGATGTGCGGAATCTTTAGTTCATTTACCAAGACTTCGGACTGAGTTCCTTTCCCCGCTCCCGGTGGCCCCATGATCAGTAGGTTCACGTTCTTCTCCCCCTCCTAAAATTTTTTGTGAAATCGGGTACTACCCGGAATTAAAAAAATGGTCGGGATGACAGGATTTGAACCTGCGACCTCACGGTCCCGAACCGTGCGCTCTAGCCAAACTGAGCTACATCCCGTCCCCTACGACAGCTTTTATTATGCTTTAAAATCCGGGTAAAGTCAAGAGGCATGCAATCCTTACCGGTAATTCGGTCCATTTTCATGGTGATAGTAGCAAAAAAACACGAATAACTCCACCCAATGTCTTATTTTCTAGAAGACAAGAAAAGTTGGTCGGTAATGGTAACGTTTTAAACAAAATCGGGCTTGAACACTTATTAACTTACCCTATAAACTAACTTATGTTGAGTTGTTACTGAAGATCGGAGTAACGGTATGCCGCTGCGGTCTCTGCGCAACCAGATATTCGTTTTAATCATGCTCACCTTGATAGTCCAAGCCCTTGCAGCCTCTGTTTGGACGACCTGTATTCTCAGAAGTTGCGCCGAAGAGAGTGCCAGGGACAAGGTTAAAGGTGATGTTGCGTTAGCCGAGGCATTGATCGAGGCGCTTTATCCCGGACCTTGGCGAGCCGATGGCGGCCGTCTTTACAAGGGCGACGTGTTAATGAACGGTAGCTCTATAGTCAACCAGGTAACCGCGTTGACCGGAGACACCTGTACTATTTTCCTAGGCAACGTCCGCATCGCCACTACCGTGCCTGGACCTTCCGGCAAACCCGCCGTCGGGACAATTGTGTCGGAACCCGTGCGCAAAGCCGTTATCGACGAAGGCCGGGGCTACTTCGGCTCCGCAATTGTAGTCGGTAAACCGTACCAAACGGCCTACCTCCCCCTAAGGGACGCCGGAAGAGAGGTGGTCGGCATACTGTATGTCGGTACCCCGCAAACTGAAATCCACCGCATGGTCCGCAACTTGATGCTTAGCAAACTGGTTGTGGTGCTTTTCCTCTTAACCGCTTTGGCAGTGTTGATTAGTATAGCTTTTACGAAATGGTTCAGCCCCCTGACCAATATTACCAGGATTCTTAAAGGCATCGCCCTTGGCGATTATGATCGACCACTGGAACCGGCCCGGTACGCCGAGTTTGAAGGTATAGTGGAGGCGGCCGAACGGATGCGTTCGGATATCAAAAGTACATTTTATCGTCTGAATGACTTGTCGAGTTTCGGGATGCGCGCCGTTTCGGTAATCAGGGAAGAGGAGGCCTACAAACTTCTTGTTCATTACGTAAAGCGTCTTGGTATAGACGAAACCATAATCGCCCTCTGTGAAGAAGGGCACCGACGGGGCAGAGTCGTCGCGTACTATTGCCGCCAAACGGATGAAGAACAATATTATGCCGAACCGGTGAGCCGCTTCGGCTTCACCTGCTTGAAGGACGTTGAGCATTGCCAGGCGGTCAGGACGTTGAGCCCCTGTATCGTCAACAATTTGACGTCTGATTTGGGCTGCCGGAACGTTTGTATTGTCTATCCGCAAATGCACAGTTACGCTTGCTACCCCTTGACCATCGGCGGCCGGTCTCTGGGCTGGGTTAAGGCATCCAGCACCAACCCGGACTACTTCGATCCAGAGCTAAGAAAATCGTTGGAAGGTTACATTTCAATAACGGCAGCGGTGGTCGCTAACCTCAGGCTCAGCGAATTAAACAAGTTGCTGTCGCTGACGGATCCTCTCACGAAACTTTATAACAGGCGGTTCCTTGAAGAGTACTTCGACCGCCAGGTCGCCGAAGCAAATAGACGACAGGAACCTTTTGTCATCATCTTTTTGGATATCGACCAGTTCAAACTTATAAATGACACATACGGACACGAATTGGGTGATAAAGTGCTGGCTACTGTTGCCCGCACAATTCGGAACTCGCTGCGACAGGTCGACCTTATGGTGCGCTACGGTGGTGAAGAATTTATTATCGTCCTACCGGGTACCAACCTTGAAGGCGGATTCACGGTGGCCGAAAAGATACGGCAGACCATCGCTTCAACGCCCATTAAGCTTGAGTCGGGCGAGACCATGTTCCTCACGGTCAGTCTGGGATTAGCAATCTATGTCCCCGGCTCAAATTTAAACGTTGACGAGATGATCCAGCAGGCGGACGAGGCGATGTATCAGGCCAAATTAATGGGCAAAAACCAGGTTGTGGTTTGGAAAAAATCACGCAACAGTGGTCAGCAAGTCCTTTTTAAAAATGGTGACGCTTAACTTGGGCGCAGATTCACCACGGAGGCACAGAGAGCACAGAGATGGCCCTGGCTAAAGGTTGCAGTTGTTTTCAAGGCAACGATTAATCTCGGTGCCGTTGACGGACACTGGAAAGATTAAAGCGTCGAGCGGACAATACTCCTCAGGGCTATATCAACGGCCTCTTGAGGCGTTTTGGCTTGGTATACTCCGGCTATTTCCCGGAAGGAAAAAAGAAGCCCCACAACGGGCTTTTCTTTTTTCAAGGCAAGCGCCACCTCGGAGAGCGTTCCAAACCCACCACCGATAGCGATAACGGCATCGGCGGCACACGCAATTACCGCGTTGCGGGCGTCTCCGAGCCCGGTCGGGAGCGCTACACTGAGGTGCGGGGCAGCGTCATTGCGGTCTCTCCCCGGCAGAATACCGACCGACGTCCCGCCGCCGTCGCGGGCGCCGTGGGCTGCGGCCGCCATCACCCCGCCCCTGCCGCCGCAAATGATAATTGCTTTTCGGCGGGCCAGTTCATAGCCGACGTCGTACGCACACTTGGCGATCTCTTCCGTGCATACCGCAGAGCCGACCACGGCAACGCAGCGCTGAGTCCAGACCACGTTGCTAAACCTTGGGTTCTAACCAGTAGGATGGTTGGAGTTCGCGGAATCCGAGGTTGAAAGTAAGAATTTCAAGCTTGATAGACAGGTCAACGTTTCTGACGATTACATTGTCGGGCACGTGGATCACGGCAGGACCGAAGGTAAGAAGCGCTTCAACGCCGCTTTTCACCAGCACATCCGCCACCTCCTGGGTGGCGGATTGCGGCACGGCGATAATTCCCAACCGGACATTGTTTTCGGCAACCACTTGGGGCACTTTTTCGATGGGCAGTACTTCAAGCTCTTGAATACGTTTGCCGATTTTTAAAAGGTCGTTGTCGAAAACGCCGACGATGTTGAATCCCCTATCTTTGAAACCACGGTAAGCACAAAGCGCCGTTCCAAGGTTGCCGGCCCCCACCAACACTACGGGCCACTGCTGGGTCAGCCCGAGAATTTTAAGAATGTAATGGGAAAGGTCTTTAACGTTGTAGCCTACGCCGCGAGTGCCAAACTCACCAAAATAAGCGAGGTCCTTGCGCACCTGTGCCGGGCTCACACCAACGCCTTTGGCAATCTCACCGGAGGAAACGGTAATGACTCCGAGCTTATCAAGACGCTCCAGGAAACGTGAATAGATCGACAACCTGCTGACTGTGGCTTCCGGAACACGCATTACCTTCAACCCCGATGCCTCCCTTTTTTAGGAACTCGGACGTCATAGTCCGATGTCGGGTACTGACAAAGCTAAAGATGTCAGCCGCCGGCTTTTTTTGCTTACAAAAAGAAAAACGCACTCTTTTTCACGATCAATGCCACATGTTAAGCCGGTATTTTGTGAAACACGACTTTTTTTGTCTAAAACAAAATGCTGATTCTGCGGGATTATTATACCGGAGAGAGGATTTGGGTGTCAATTGATTTTGAGAAAACTATCACTTATGGGACAGCTTGAGAAGATCCTCGACGGCTTTTATAGGGTCGCCGGAGGCGAATACGGCCGATCCTGCGACAAGGATGCTTGCGCCGTACCTTACCGCGGCGGCTGCCGTTTCGGGGTTGATGCCACCGTCAACCTCAATTTCCGCGTGTAAATTGTTGCGCTCAAGGAGATTGCGGATGTACGTGATCTTGGGCAGCATCGAGGGTATAAACCGCTGCCCGCCAAATCCCGGATTGACGGTCATAACCAAAACAACGTCCAACAAATCCAGAACGTATTCGATTGCCTGTGGTGGTGTAGCAGGGTTCAGGGCGACTCCGGTTTTTCTCCCTGACTCTTTGATGGCGCTTAACGTCCGGTGGAGATGCGTGCAAGCTTCGGCGTGTACAGTCAAAATGTCCGCACCTGCGCGGGCGAAATCGCCGAGGTAACGCTCAGGCGCCGAAACCATGAGGTGGACATCCAGCGTCAGGTTGGTGCAGGACCGTATCGCCGCCACTACCGGAGGGCCTATGGTGATATTCGGTACGAAGTGACCGTCCATGACGTCAATATGAAGGTAGGGCGCTCCTGCAACCTCTACTTTTTTTACCTCTTCCGCAAGACGTGCGAAATCGCCGGCGAGAATAGAGGGGGCTATTTTAATCAAAAATACCTCGTCCTTTCTCTTTTGGTTATCTCGGAAGCGAAACCGACGTAATGGCTATAGCGAAAAGATGGGATAGTCCCTTCCGCCACGGCTTTTTGCACCATACAATCAGGTTCGGTCAAGTGCGAACAGTTGTTGAACCGGCATTTTCCTCTGTGCGCCGCGATTTCTGGATAGCACTCCGCCAACACCGGAAGCGAAATATCGGGGGTGTTAATGTTGGTAAACCCCGGCGTGTCAACTACGAACCCCCCACCCGCCAGCGGAATCAGCTCGACATTCCTTGTGATATGGCGGCCGCGCCTGGTTTTGGGGTTGACTTGGGCGGTTTTCAAACAAAGCCCGGGGTGGATAGCGTTTAACAGGCTGGATTTTCCCACACCTGACGGCCCCGCCAGGACCGAAACGGACCCGGTCAGCCATTTGCGAAACTCCTCAACACCTTCCTCTGTTTTAGCGCTGGTTAAAAACACGCGAAAGCCGATCTTTTTGTAAGCCTCTATCTCTTGGGAGTGCAGGTCTACGAGGGCGAGGTCGATTTTATTGAAACAGACGACGGGTTTTATTGCCCCGGCGATACTGAGCAAGAGAAAAAGGTCGAGTAATCTGAAGTCGGGCTCAGGATCTTTAACCGCCATAATAATTACCGACTGTTCAACGTTTGCTACCGGTGGACGTGCCAGCTCCGTTTGCCGAGGCATCACTTCCTCGATGACGTATTTGCCGTCCGGTGCTTCGCGGAGCAACACCCGATCCCCGACACAAAGACGCTTTGTTGCCAGGCGCCCTCTCCGCACACATTCGTGGACAATACCAGTCGTCAGATCCCTTGTGAAATAAAAACCTCCGTGCACCCTTACCACTTGCCCGACAACCAAAGCCTTACCTCCTTCTAAGAAAGGCTCTGCTCACGTACAAGCTTGCCGTCGAGATACACGGTGAATGTGGCTTGGCCAAAGTAAGTAATCGGTTCAACTACGCGCTCGCCGGACATACGGTTGGCGTTATATACTTCCGTCATCCCACGGGCATCTTTTACGGTAATCCTAACGTTGTGTTCCTGGCCGTCGTCAGGAATCTGCAGGTAAACGCTGGCCTCTTTCGGTGTCGGCCCCGGTCCTTCGCTAACGGTCACATCTACGGCCTTTCCGGCCTCAAGGTTGGCTCCAGCGGCGGGAGTTTGAGCCACGATATAACCGGTGAGGTATTCGGTACTCGGCGCCTGTTTTATGCCGTCTCCGAGGCTAAAACCGGCCGCATTCAGCCTTTCTCTGGCCGCATCAAGCGTAAAGCCCACTACGTGTGGCACGGGTTTTAATACCGGTGCGGGCCCTTTGCTGACAAAAAGTGTGACCGGGCTGTCCTTGGGGCGCATTACACCCGGAACCGGGTCCTGGTCCGACACCAGGCCGCTGGGCACTTTGTTGCTGAATACATCTTTCCGGACGCCTACCAGGAAGCCTTCGTTGACCAGAATCATCTCTGCGTCCTGGAGCAGCCTGTCCCGGACATCGGGTACCGTGCTCATTTGCGGTCCGAGACTTACCAGCAGGGTGACAAGCCGCCCCCTTTTCACGCGGTTTCCGGCCTCAATATCCTGACGGTAGACTTTACCCTTTTCCACCGAAGCACTGTTTATCTCCTGAACCTGAGAGCGCAAACCGTGCTTGGTCAGAGTTTGCTGTGCCATACCGACGTTTAATCCCTGCACGTCGGGCACCACTACCTCGGGTACATAAACGTACCATCTAATGCCCCACCAACAACCGATTACAAAAAGAACGAAAATCAAGCCGAGTGCTACATAGCCCAGAGGCTTCAACCGTCTTTCGGGTTTAATAATATCACTCAACCTTTCGCCGAAATCTTCAAGAGGCAGTTCATTCTGCAGCCTGCTGACGTCACTCCCCATGGCTACCACCGTGTGGTAACGCAGGCTCGGGTTCTTCGCCATAGCCTTTTCGACCATCGCTACGAGCGGTTTCGGAAGCCCGGGCTTGACTGTGTTGATCGATGGCGGCTCCTCCTGGATATGCTTTATGGCCACGGCTACCGGGTTGTCGCCCGAGAACGGCGGTTTTTCGGTGATCATTTCGTACAGCACGGCTCCGAGGGAGTAGATGTCTGATCTTGCGTCCGCGGGTTCCCCCCTGGCCTGTTCAGGAGAAATGTACTGAACTGAACCGAGAAAGGCTTTCGTAGCCGCCAATGTAGTGCCACCCACAGCGCGGGCGATCCCAAAGTCCGTTAACTTGGCTCTTCCTGCCGCCGTTACCAGGATATTATGGGGTTTAACGTCGCGGTGAATGATGCCACGGCTGTGGGCGTGCTCCAGGGCGTCACAGATGTCTTTTGCTACTTTCAAAACGAGGGCCACGCTGACATTTCCCTGTTGAATCAAGGACTTCAGGTTTTGGCCCTCGACGTATTCCATAACCAGGTAGTACACGCCGTCGTCGCAACCGACATCGTATACGCTTACGATATTCGGGTGCGACAAGCTGGCTACAGACCTCGCCTCCTGGCGAAAGCGGCGGACGAAATCATCGTCTTTGGTATACTCGTCACGCAAAATTTTTATCGTCACGAACCTGTTCAACAGCGAGTCCTGGCCCTTATAAACAACCGCCATCCCGCCACTGCCCAGTTCCTCCAGTATTCTGTATCTATTTCCTATGACCCGGTCAATCATCTATTACCAGGCTTACCCCTTTCCGCGCACTCCGTTCTTATAAGCCGCTAAGCGTCGTTTATCTCAATCAAAATAAAAGTGACGTTATCTTTACCACCGCGTTCTAAAACCAGGTTCAGCAGTTTTTGCGCCTGTTTTACCAGTGTTCCTTCCATCACCAGTTCCATAATCTCGGTGTCGGCAAGATGCAGGGTTAATCCGTCGGTGCAGAGCAACAGTAAGTCGCCGGTTTGCAGTTGAACCTTGCCGGTGTCCGCCAGAACGGTAGGTTCCGTACCGAGTGCCCGGCTCAAGACGTTTCTGTAGGGATGCGTCTCTGCTTCTTCGGGAGTAATTTTACCCTCCCGGACATAGTCTGAGACAAGCGAGTGGTCTCTGGTAAACTGCGATATTTTACCCTCTCTTACAAGGTACCCTCTACTGTCCCCAACATGCGCCCAGTACAGGGTTTGCGCCTGAATGAAACACGCGGTCAACGTGGTCCCCATCCCGCCGTATTCCTCTTTCTCAACCGCCAAAGTATAGACTTGACGGTTGGCTTGTTCCGTGGCCGCCATTAATGCCGGGAGAGGGTCTACTGGGCTATGTGTATATACCGCTTCCGCCAAAATCTTTAAGGCCAATTTGCTCGCTATTTCTCCGGCAAGGTGTCCTCCCATGCCGTCGGCAACCGCAAACAAACCTATTTCCGGGTACGCAAGCAAGGCGTCCTCGTTCTTTTCCCTCACCAAACCTTTATCGCTGATGGCAGTCCAGTTCACTTATTCTCCCTCAGGTCCCTGCTTTTGCACGGGATTTCCCCTGCCCCTGCCGCTCTGAAAAGCAAATTCTACAGCCGTAATTCTATCAGATCGGCTTTCTACAATCTGATTTGGGCACCATCAGGCGGGGCTCCCGGTAATTGCACCTTAACTGGCCGCAGGCGGCTGCAATTCCACCGCCTACTTCGCGGCGGGTAGTTACAACAAGACCTTCCTTCTCAAGGATCTTTTTGAATAATTTCACCCTTTCCGGCGGGGTCGCCTCAAAGCGCCGGTCCGTCACCCGGTTTAGAGGAATAAGGTTCACATGGCACGAGAGACCTTTTAAGAGTTCGGCAAGTTCCCGCGCTTCACCTGCACCGTCGTTCTCTCCCGCGATAAGGGTGTATTCAAAAGTGACCCGCCTTCCAGTCTTACCGCAGAATTCGCGGCAGGCGCCTATCAAGCTGCGAAGGGGATACCGCCTGTTTACCGGTACAAGCCGGTCCCGCAAACGATCGTTCGGCGCATGGATGGAAACCGCCAACCCGACTTGAAGCCCCAGTTCGGCCAAAGCATGGATGCCCGGAACCACCCCGCAGGTTGATAGGGTAATGTGTCGTGCTCCTATGCCAATGCTTGCCGGGTGAGTGATTGTCCTGAGAAAACGCAAAGTATTGTCCAGGTTGTCAAAAGGTTCTCCGGTGCCCATAAGGACGATGTGACTGGGCCGTAAACCCGTATCCTTTTGGATGAATAATACCTGATCGTAAAGTTCCCCCGGTGATAGGTTGCGTATCAGACCGCCCTTCCCGGAAGCGCAAAAACGGCATCCCATTCGGCACCCGACTTGCGAGGAGACGCAAACGGTCCGACCCCAGGGGCGGTGCATCAGAACCGTTTCAATCTTTTCACCGTCGGTAAGCTGAAACAGGTATTTAACGGTCAACCCGCCGTCTGTTGACCTTTTAGCGGCGATTACGGGTACGGTTATGGTCAAAAGTTCGGCTAAACGCGCACGGAGACCGAGGGGCAGGTTTGTCATCTGATCGAAATTATCGGCACCTTTGACGAACAGCCAATTAACCACCTGCCTCGCCCGGAAGCGCGGCTCTCCCAGACCGGAGAAAAATGATTCTATTTCGTCGATAGATAACGACTTTGCATCCATCCTTCTCATTTTACCGCCTTTTAGTCGGCTGTTAAAGAGCCGATTAATGGTTTTGAAAATAGTTCAAAGTTCAACGTTCAA
>QZIW01000083.1 GCA_003604985.1 Ammonifex sp. | reverse complement strand
GGCATTGGGAATGACGGGTCTACGGTGCGGACAAGTTCACCGGTTTCTAAAAAGAGGGCTTCGTATCGGGTTCCCTCGTCGTTCAGAAGGCCGACGAAACCGGAAGCAGCGCCGATTAGTCTGTTACAGGACCGGAACATTGCCAAGGCCTGGTCTTTGAAATCTTTGAGTTCAAAAATCACTCCCACGCTGCTAAGAAAAGCCTCGCACGTCGGGCAAAACTGGTCGTGCGGTTTCTTTGCCGGCTGCTCCGTTTCGGCTACCCGTTTACGGAGTTCTTCAAGCTCTTTGATAAGCTCAATTTTCGTTTTTTCACGCTTTCTCATTACGTAACAACACTCTTTCTACATTTAGCTTTATACAAAAAAGAAAATACGACATATATTCGGCACATTACGACACAAACCTTCTTTTTTTAACAATAATTTCATGAAAATTAATCAGCGGCCGGTAGGGTGTAAACAGGCAGGAAAGCCGGGGCGCGTTTAAAACGGGGAATTGCTGCGCCGCGGGCCCAAGAGCGACGAATTGTTTCCTTCCGGAAACGTTACGGGACTCTTATCGGCGTCATCAAATTCTTGGTAAGCAACGGCGTGCCAATGTATACTTAAAATGTGAAGAAGACGGAAGGCCCGGTTGGAGTAAGTGTATTTCCCCGCAACTTCGGCAGGGTCCGGGGATACGATGTTGCGGTCATACGCGGGACGGCTACGGTGCAGGACTATCTTAACGCCGTAAACCATGCTTTCCTTTACGCCGACCTTGCCCGCCGGCGGAACACGGGTGAGGATTGCCTGGGTTGCGATCGTTGCTGCGCCGAGCGTGTCCCGCTTACCATCGTCGATTGCTTTCAGCTCATGTCGGCCTTGGAGACCCGGTCTTTGAACGCTTTTCTTAGCCTTTACACCACGGTTAAAGTAACAGGTCCAGTTGTGGACATCACCCTGCGGTTGCTTGGGGACGGATACTGCACCTTCTTGAACAGGGAAACCCGGACCTGCCGGGTATACCCGGTCAGGCCCTTCGTGTGCCAGAGTTTCAGGTGTTGTCCGGCGACGCGGCGGGCGCTTGCCCTGCGTGAGGCGGTCGTGAACAAGGGCGAGGACGAGTTGGTCCGCCGCTGGTTGAAAACCCTGCGCATAACGCATTACGCCGAGAGGTCTTCGGTAAAGGAAGCTGATTGGCCGAAAACACCTTTCTGCGGCAAAAGGCGCTACGACCTGGTGCCGTTGCGCGGGGTCCTTTCCGAAAAGCTCTGGCGGGAACTTTCAGTACAAAAATAGCGTAGGCGGAAGGCAACGGGACGAATGGGGGGATTCGGTTGGCAAAAATACGGGCGCACGTAATTATTAAAGGAAAGGTGCAGGGGGTATACTTCAGGGGCTACACCCAGGAGCAAGCGCGTGCCGCGGGCGTTACAGGTTGGGTTAGGAACCTTCCCGACGGCTCCGTGGAGGCGCTCTTCGAAGGAGATGAAGGAGCGGTCGAGCGCGTGGTGGCGTGGTGCCGCGAGGGCCCGCCGGCGGCACGCGTGACCGGCGTTGTGGTAAACCGCGGCGAGTACCGGGGGGAATTCGCCGATTTTGCCATCGGGCGTTGGCAGCAGTGAGTCGATTGGACGGGTCGGCGGGAACAGTGCGCATCGTGGTGGACACCAACGTGTTAATGGGGGGCTTGATAAACCCGGTGAAAGCCTCCGGGCGTGTTATCAACCTCTGGCAGGCCGGGAAGGTGGAAGTACTGATCAGCTCTGCGTTGCGGGAGGAGTACCTTCACACCTTTGCCAGAATGCGGTTTGGTGAAGCCGAGGCGGTCAAACGGCGCGAGTCGGCGCTCAAGCGGTTGCTGGCAGGTGCAAACACCACGCTTGTCGAACCGGAATTCAGGCTGCAAGTGATCAGGGAGGACCATTCCGACAACCGGCTTATAGAGTGTGCCGTATCAGGCGGCGCGGACTACATCGTTTCTCAGGACAGACATCTGTTGCGCGTGGGGCAATATGACGGGATAAGAATACTCACCGCGCATCATTTTCTTATGCTTGAACACCCGGGATGCGGGGAATGAGAAGATAGATGGAAAAGCGTTATTACACATTCGGGAGGTTTCTCAAGGAACACTTTGGTGAACAGGTCCGTAAAATTCCGCTTGACGCCGGTTTCGGATGCCCAAACCGGGACGGGACCACCGGCACGGGCGGGTGCGTGTTTTGCCTGAACAGGGCTTTCAGTCCGTTCGTAGAGCAAAGCCTGTCGATAAGTGAACAAATACGGCGGTTTAAAGCCTCCAACCGCCGTGGCGGGCGCTATCTCGCCTACTTCCAGGCATATACGAATACCTACGCGCCTGTTGAACGCCTTGCGCGGCTTTATGGGGAGGTGCTTGCGGACCCGGAGGTGGTCGGCCTGTGTGTGGCTACCCGGCCGGACTGCGTTCCGGAGGGCGTGCTTGACCTTCTCGAGAGTTACACCGAAAGGTTCATGGTCTGGGTGGAGTACGGGCTTCAGTCAAGCCACGGCAAAACACTCAAACTTATTAAACGGGGGCACGACGTTGGTTCATTCGCAAATGCGGTCGAGCGCACAAAAGGCCGCGGGATTTATATTGGGGCGCACGTAATTCTCGGACTGCCGGGTGAGTCGCGCGAAGAGATGCTGCAGACGGCTCGTTTTCTGAACACCGTACGGGTTGACGGGGTAAAGTTGCACCACCTGCAGATTTTTACGGGGACGCCCCTGGAAGCGGATTACGCCCGGGGAGAGGTTAGTGCTCTCGGTCTCGGGGAATACGTAAGCTTAGCCTGCGACTTTATCGAGTCGCTTGCGCCGGAGATAATAATCATGCGCCTGGCAGCGGAGGCGGACGACGCTTTGCTGGTCGCACCCCGGTGGGACGCAAGCAAGACCGAGGTAGTAAACGCCGTCGACAGAGAGTTGCAGCGGCGCGACACGCGCCAGGGCAGCGGGATTTTAGTGCCTGGATGAATTTATTATGACGCTGATAAGTCTAAAGTCGCGGTTTGGGACCAGCGTTTTGCAGTAATGGAGATTGGAGACATTGCGCGGTTCGGTCTGGCTTTACCGGTTATACGATGTAGCCCTGGAAATTGACCTGCCTTGGGCCGAGAGAATATTATCGGCGGAGAAGCCGGTTTCACGCCTCAAGCTTTCCCGCGTCCGGCCGAAGGCACTGGAATTTAAAAATCCGCCGCTCACCGTGGAACTTGAAGGAACCACGTTGAGAATAGGCGACCGGGACTTTCCGGTGACACCCATCGCCAGGGTCTACGACTTTGGTGTCCTGGGCATAATCTTGCGGCTTTTGCTCCCCGAGGACTTCGGGTACGACGATCTCAAGGAACTGTCTGTTCCGGCGAGCGAACCGGAAGACTTCGAGTACGTTTTCGCGGGCTACCGGGATAACGTGCTGAAAACACTGCAACCGGCGCTAAAAGGAGGGCTTACGGGGTTCGCCGAGGACTTCGTGGTCTTTTTCTTCGAGGAATGGCCCCGTGACTGGGACCTGGTGCCTGTTCTTTTGGCGGAAACCGGGCCGATCAGCCAGGAGATGCGCCGGGAAACACTGAAAAACCACTTTTCTTACGGGGAGGACAGCACGGTCATTACCTGGGATTCGGCGTTTGTCTACGACCCGGCGGGGAGCACTGATATCCCGGACCTTTTGGAGTTCGCCAACGCCCAGTTACTTGAGCTCAGGTACTACGACAGCGTCCTCGACGAGGAACTCGCGGCGATGTACGACGCCATCGAGGAGGCGGGGCGGGGCGGCTACCGCAGGCTCAAAAAGTACCGCGGAATCATGCGCCGGATGATGGAGTTGGTGGTCGAGGTCACCGAGACCTCGGAGCACATCCAGAACGCTTTAAAAGTTACCGAAGACGTGTTTTACGCCAGGGTTTACGCCGCCGCGCTCAACATCTTCAGGGTGCGCGAGTGGGTCAAAAGTATCGAGCGGAAGGTTGACGTTATTGAGCGTAACTATACCATGCTCAGCGACGAACTGGTCACCCACCGGTTTCTGCTCCTGGAGGTTTCCATAGTGCTGCTCATCGCCTTTGAGATAATCATCTGGCTCTGGACCCTGAGATAAGGACGGCACGTCTTTGCAGTCGGAACTTAAGAGGTCAGAATACAGAATACAGAATACAGAAGTCAGAATTCGGAAGCCGGAAGTCAGAAGCCGGAAGGTAGAAGACAGAATATAGAAGTCAGAATACAGAAATCGGACTTAGAACTTCGAACTTCGAACTGTAGCACTTCGAACTGTCTAACCAAGAACGTCGAACGTCGAACGGACCGGAAAGGTCCATCAGTCTAAGCTTAACCTTGAACCTTGAACCTATTACAGGAGGAGGGTAATTTATGCGGGTGACGGTGCTGGTGGAAAATACCGTAGGGCGGACACTCCCTATCGGCGGTGAGCACGGGTTGAGCCTTTGGGTGGAGTACGGCGGGCACAAACTTCTTTTTGACACGGGCCAGCGCGGGGTGGTGGTACCCAACGCCGCAATATTGGGGGTCGATCTGCGCCAGGCGGAAGCGATTGTGTTAAGCCACGGTCACTACGACCACACCGGGGGTTTAAGACGGGTATGCGAGCATATCGGCCGCAGCTTGCCGGTCTATGCTCACCCCGATCTTTTCAGCGCGCACCGGGTATCATCGCCGACCGACAAGTACGTCGGCTTTCCGTTTGTCCGCGAGGCAATAGAGGATCTGGGCGCGGTTTTCACCTGGGTGGCGGAACCCCTGGAACTTTATCCGGGACTCTGGCTGAGCGGCGAGGTGCCCAGGCAAACCGCCTTCGAAAAAGGGGATCCCAGGATGTACGTGTACCTGGGCGGGGAACGGATCCCGGACCCGCTTGCGGACGATTTGAGCATTTACATCGCCGCCGGCGATGGTTTGGTTATACTTCTCGGCTGCGCGCACGCGGGGCTTGTTAATATAGTCGAGCACGCCCGTTCGGTAACCGGAATCAGCAAAGTGGCCGCCGTCCTCGGCGGTACCCATCTTGGACCGGCGGACGCGGCGCAACTCGACGCTTCGATTTCCTTCCTTGAGAAGC
The DNA here is from genome assembly GCA_003604985.1 of Ammonifex sp. Classification (GTDB taxonomy): domain Bacteria; phylum Bacillota; class Desulfotomaculia; order Desulfotomaculales; family Ammonificaceae; genus SURF-55. The sequence goes on along the minus strand of QZIW01000083.1, from coordinate 16,420 downwards.
TCGACTTGAAATTGATGGCCGCGAACCACTGCACCGGACAGCGGGTGGCTGCCCGCCTTGCGGCAGTTTTCGGCGAGCGCTTCCGTTTCGCCGCTGCCGGCGAAGTCCTGGAAATTTAACACCTTTCCCAATTCCCCTGAAATCACAGGTATGAACTTAACCACAGAGACACAGAGCACACGGAGGGGAAAAGACGGTAATTATTTAGATATGGGTTTCGGGTCCGAATTCAGCAGTTTCTGATCCTAAATTAATACTATACTTGTTATAACTTGTTATTTAATTTTTAATATTTCTATTCTCTATAAACTCTGTGCCTCTGTGGTGAACTATTTTGGTCCTTGTCCGGGTTAGGTTTATGGTGGGGCGGGTTTTTTTGGTATGATATAAAAGGTGATTCCGTGAAAAAAAGCGAAGTCTGTGCCATCTTCCGCGACATGGCCGAAATGATGGAAATCCTCGGCGAAGACGTTTATCGTATCCGCGCTTACCAGCGGGCCGCCCGGAGTATTGAGAACACGTCGGCCGACATAATGGACCTGGCTGCGCGGCGGGAGCTCACCAAAATACCCGGCGTCGGGAGGGAACTCGCCGGCAAAATCGAGGAGATTTTGGCCACCGGAACGCTCCGGAAGTACGAAGAACTCAAGGAGAGAGTGCCTCCGGGGCTCTTGGAAATTCTAAGGGTCCCGGGGTTAGGACCAAAGACCGCCAGGGTCCTGCACGGGGAACTGGGCATAGAAGGGATCGCTGCACTTGAAGGGTTGGCGAGGGAAGGGCGGCTTAAGGACCTCCCGGGCATAAAGGCCAAAACGGAGGAGAATATACTCCGCGGTATCGCGCTGTTGCGATCTGCTGAAGAACGCCGCCCCTTGGGCATGGTTCTCCCGTTGGGGCAGTTGGTGGTAGAGGCACTGAAAGAAGGAGCCCCGGTGAGCCGGGTGAGTCTGGCGGGAAGCATCCGGCGCTGCAGGGAGACCGTCGGGGATATCGACATCCTGGCCTCATCCGGCGACCCCGAAAAGGTAATGGACTTTTTCACCCGGTTGCCGCCGGTGGCTGAAATCATTACCCGGGGCGCAACGCGGACGAGCGTGCGGACAAAAGACGGCCTGCAGATCGACCTTCGGGTGGTGCCGGATGAAAGTTACGGTGCCGCCCTCTGCTATTTCACCGGTTCCAAGGAGCACAACATCCGGGTCAGGGAACTCGGCGTCCGGTCAGGGCTTAAGGTAAACGAATACGGCGTGTTCCGCGGCAAGAAACGTGTTGCCGGGGCTACCGAGGAAGAAGTATTTGACGCTCTGGGCCTGCCGTTCATACCGCCCGAGATGCGGGAAGACCGGGGTGAGGTTGAGGCGGGTCTGGAGGGGAGGCTTCCCAGGCTCGTTGAACTCGGGGAGATTAAAGGCGACCTGCATGTCCATTCAAAGTACAGCGACGGTTCGGCCTCACTCCGGGAGATTGCCGATAAAGCGCGGCGGATGGGCCTTCAGTGGGTAGCGGTTTGCGACCACTCGCGGTCCCTGAAAGTGGCCGGCGGGCTGGATCCGGCCGCCCTGGCGAAAAAGAAGCAAGAAATAGAGGCGTTCAATGCGGGTAGTAAAGACGTCAAACTTCTCTGCGGGTCCGAGGTCGAAATCGGCCTGGACGGCGGCCTCGACTATCCGGACGAGATACTGGCCGGTCTGGATGTGGTCATTGCCGCGATCCACACCGGGTTCCGCCAGAGCAGGGAAATCCAAACCCGCCGCCTGATAAAGGCTACCCAGAGCCCCTACGTCCATGTGATCGCGCACCCTACGGGCAGGCTTATCGGCGAACGCGACGGTTATGCGGTGGACCTGGAAGCGGTTTATAAAGCTGCGGCCGAAACACGCACTTTCCTGGAGATCAATGCCTGGTACAAACGGCTCGATCTGAACGACCTCGAGTGCCGGAAGGCGTCGGAAACAGGCGTAAAGTTCAGCATCGGCAGCGATGCCCACCTTTTGAACCAGATGGATTTTTTGGCCCTGGGGACAGGAGTTGCGCGGCGCGGGTGGCTTACCGCGCGCCAGGTGATTAACACGCTGAGTCACCGGGAGTTGGCCGTGCTCTTAAAGGGGAAAAGGAGTTTATTTCCAAAATAACGGGCAAGAATAGAGTTTGGAGGGCGATTAACGTGAATAAGATTAAGACCGCGTACGAAAAAGCCATGGAAAAGGTCGATAAGCTCGATATGGCTGGTATCGACATGGCGAGTGTAGAGCAGGTCCCGAAGGGTCACGCCGCCGCGGCCAGGTTTTTGAGAAAAGAAAAAGACTTCGACCTGATTGCGGAGCTGGAAGGCCACAGTCAGGAAGCACAGGTGTACGTAAAGCAGGGAATGGAGGAGACTTTCCTCAGGAACATCCAGCTGCCGCAGAGTGAGTCCGCGATGGAGAACAACGAGCGGGCCATAGAAGGACTGCTGCTGATCAAAAAAGACAAGAACGCCCTGAGAGGGATAGCGAGTGAACTTGAACATTTGTTCCGCTATTACGAGCAGGCTTTAGAACACGCATACAGCAACGTGAAACAGAGTTTTACCGCCCGGTTTGCACAAACCCAGCGGGCCCTGGAAAAACAAATCGGCGCCAAGGTGAACATCGACGTGGAACGCCAGCCCGGCTTTCGGGAAGAATTACTGCGTGTTCAGGGACAACTCGATGCTCAGTACGAAGCGATTTTGACGGAACAAAAACAAAAAATTAAAAAGATACCCTAAGGCTTCACAAAAAAAAGGGGGAAAGGAACTAATTAATGAAGCGTAACCTCCGGAATTACTTTTTGGCGGGTTTGGCCGTGATCCTGCCGGCGGCGGTAACGGTCTACATTCTGTGGAAGATGTTTACCTTTGTTGACGGGTTTGCGGGGAGATTGGTGGCCTACATCTTACCCTTTGAAATCCCCGGGTTGGGTATCGTGATCAGCATCCTATTAATCCTTGCCGTGGGTGTTTTGCTCACCAACGTTATCGGCAGGCGGCTTCTGCACTTATGGGAATCGGTAGTCTACAGGATACCCCTGGTTAATACGCTTTATCGTACGGCAAAGGAGATCGTCGAGACCTTTAGCCAGGAGAAGAAACAGGTCTTTCGGGAGGTCGTGCTGGTCCAGTTTCCCCACCCGGGAAGTTGGGCGATAGGTTTTCTGGTTGGTGAGGCGGGCGGAATCGTAAAGGATGCCGCCGGCCGGGAATTGGTAAAGGTACTTGTCCCGCACGTACCGGTGCCGATGTCCGGTTTTCTCCTCCTCGTTCCCAGAGAAGAGATAAAGTTTCTTGACATTTCGGTTGAAGACGGCCTTCGGATGATTGTGTCCACCGGCATTATCGAACCGAGTACCTTCCGGACCAAAACGATAGAGGAATATAGACGCACGGAATAAAGTTGTAACACGGCGCCGACGCAGGGGAGGTTTGACGAAGGGGAGAGATCCGTTAATTGACCGAATGCCGGCAACGGTTCGTAAGCCCGGTTTGGATAGGGTTTCTCCTTAACCTGGCTTTCGAGTCCTCGAGAATATTCATCCCGCTGTTGACCGTAGATATCGGTGGGACGGTTATGGATGTGGGTTTGGTGGGCGCTGCAAACGGCCTGGCCTTTTTTGCAGCGGCTTTTGTGTTCGGACGCCAGGCCGACATCTTTGGGAGGTTGCGCTTTGTAAGGATAGGCCTTGGTCTAAGCGCGCTCGCTTTTCTCAGTCAGTTGGTCGCTTTTAACGTAACCGCCCTGCTGGTCGTACGAACCTTTGTAGGTTTCGCTATGGGGATAACCACCGGCGCCCTTTTGGTTTTCGCCTACGAAAACCGGGGCGGGGTGGGCAAATTCAGTTCCTTTGGCGCACTCGGACTCATTGGCGGTTCCGTCGTGTCGGCAATCATCAAAGAGTACAATCTTCTTTTTATTCTAAGTTTTCTGAGCAGCGCCGTTGCCTTTTTTCTCAGTCTCCGCTTGGAAGAGTACAACAAATATCAGAAAGCCCCGGTTTCGCGATATTTTCCGGTTATATGGCGCAACCGCGCGGTGTATCTGCCTTTCTTCTTGCGCCAACTCGGCGCCTCTGCCATATGGATCATCTTCCCTTTATTTTTACGGGAACTTGGCGCCGACAAGTTCTGGATAGCCATGGTCGTGACCGCGAACTACGCCGGTCAGGCTGTTTTAATGGGAGTTGTTGAGCGTTTCACGGGGAGGGGCTTGTTCCGGTTAGGGCTAATATTATCAGGAGTGGTGTTCCTGCTTTACACGGTTACCGCTCACGTGTATCATGTGTTGCCGGTACAGGTGCTCCTTTCCGGGGCCTGGTCGTTGCTTTACATCGAGGCGCTGGTTTTACTTTTGCGTTCCGGCGAGGAGAAGGGTACCGCGACAGGAATCCTGGTCGCTTCCACGAACCTCTGTATGGCTTTGGGGCCGTTTCTTGGAGGGTTGCTGTCTTCGCTTTGGGGCTTCCACGCGCCGATGTTCGCCGCGGCGGCTTTAAGCTTCGCGGGGCTTTGGTGGGCGCCGCGACAGGGGCGGGCTTGCAATGTTAAAGCATTGTAATTGAGATTAATCACTTTTATTATAATTAGTTTGCACCTTAGGAATATTATGGTATTATAAGAAGTGTAAATCCGGTCCCGAAACAGTGTTGCCATCCCACCTGAGTAACCGCGCCGATACCCTCTTCATAACTTGTGGTTGTGGGGGGTATCCGGGATGGGAACTGACTGCAACCTTCTAAGCGCGCTTCTTTTGGTAATAACCGTTAACCTCGACAGTCTTGGTGTTGGGATTTCGTTCGGAGCGAAAAAGATCCGTGTACCGTTATCATCAAATTTACTAATCGCGTTAATTACCAGCATCGGAACGCTTCTGGCCATCTTGGCAGGGAAATGGCTGTCAGTATTTTTTTCACCCCGGCTTGGCAAATATGTCGGCGCTCTGGTCATTATCATTATCGGGTTCTGGGTCCTGTACGATGAATTCCGCCGTAGAAAAATTGAGAAGGGCGTTTCCCGGGGGTCAAAGTCCGTTCAAAGTGGTGGAAAGGGTACTTCTCCCCAAAAGCTGACGGACCTGCTAACGGAGCCTCCGTTAGCCGACAAGGACTATTCCGGGCATATTGACACAAGCGAAGCTTTTTTGCTGGGTGGAGTATTGACCTTGAACAATTTTGCGGGTGGCTTCGGTGCCGGTTTCCTTGGTTTAAACCCCATTCTCACTTCGCTCGCGGTGGCTTTTTGCAGTCTCACGTTGCTCTTCCTGGGGATCAAACTTGGCAACAACTACATCTCCCGGTGGCTCGGGGATTTTGCCGGTACGGCCGTGGCATTTTTACTCATAATGCTCGGTAGTTACGAAATGTTCAAGCTCGTTCTGTGGGAGACCGGTGGGTTGGGAAGCCGGCTGCTACGGTAGGAAGTCCGCGAAAATGTTGAACAATTTGTTGAATTTTGTTGACTATGCCAAAATACCGGATTAAAATATATTAAAATACAATAAGCACTAACCTTCTTCAAAGGGTGCCAGATTAGTACATACCAGACGTAGGCGCCTTGTTTCTTGAAGAACGAAGGGACGAGCTCAGCACCCTTTTACCGTATCAATATTCTCGCCACACCGTCTTCGTAAGCCTCAGGTTGCGAGGCTCTGTTAGTTTTATTTGCTTCAGTTTTACCCGATTTACACGAATTAATTGAAGAGGGGGGATAGAAAGCCGACACAGGCGAACCCATTCCAATCAATCTCAAAGAGAGGGGAGAAATATGGGAGGATTAAATCGTCGGGATTTCTTGAAACTCCTTGGGTTGGGGACAGCAGGAGTTCTGGGTGTCCCGGTCGCGGCGTCCGCAGCGGAGATACCCGCCGTTGCATTCGGTTACCACAGGCTCGTGGCAGCAAAAGAAACCAGGTCGATATGCGCTTATTGCGGCTGCGGCTGTGGGCTCATTGTTTACAGCAAAAACAACCAGGTCGTGTCCACGGAGGGTGATCCTGACCACCCCATCAACGAGGGAGCCCTATGTCCCAAGGGGTCATCCATGTCCGACATTAACACCATTGTGGCCGACAACTACACCCGGGTTGCGAACGCGCGCAGGGCGGACAAGGTCCTCTATCGTGCCCCCGGCGGCACGGAGTGGCAGGTAAAGGACTGGGACTGGGCACTGGAACAAATCGCGAAACGCGTCAAGGACACCCGGGATGCCACGTTCGAAGAAAAAGATGCCAAGGGTGTCACGGTAAACCGGACCCAGGCCATTGCCCATCTGGGGAGCGCTTCATTAGATACCGAGGAGAACTATGTGATCCACAAAATGCTCCGGAGTTTAGGGGTCATAAACATTGACCACCACGCCCGCCTCTGACACTCCTCCACTGTGGCCGGTCTGGCCAACACGTTCGGTAGAGGAGTAATGACCAACCACTTCATCGACTACAAAAATTCGGATGTTATCATGATGATCGGGTCCAATTCCGCCGAATGCCACCCCATGGCTATGCGCTGGATTGAGCGGGGGCGGCAGACACGCGGGACAAAACTGATCGTCGTTGACCCCAGGTTTACGAAAAGCGCTGCCGGGGCGGATATTTACGCTCCGCTCAGGCCCGGCACGGACATCGCTTTCTTACTGGGTATGATGAACTACGCGATTGAAAATGGGCTGTACCAGAAAGAGTATGTAGTAAATTACACGAACGCATCTTATCTGGTAAGCCCCGACTTTAAGCTTGAGGACGGACTCTTTTCCGGGTTTACCAAGAGCGCTGACGGGAAAGTATCTTACAGTACCGCTACTTGGAATTACCAGAAGGACGGCGACGCAATCAAAAAGGACCCGACCCTGGAGAACCCGAACTGCGTATTTCAGGTGCTCAAAAGGCACGTTGCGCGCTACGACATAAGTACGGTCTCAAAGATCACTGGCACACCGGAGAGCGTCTACCGCCAGGCTTGCGAGACATTCTGTTCGTCCGGCAAGCCGGACAAAGCCGGGAATGTCCTCTACGCGATGGGGATCACCCAGCACACGTACGGCAGCCAGAACGTCCGGGCAATTGCGATGCTGCAACTGCTGCTCGGCAACATCGGCATAGCCGGCGGCGGCGTGAACGCGCAGCGCGGTGAGTCCAACGTGCAAGGATCAACCGACATGGCGATGCTTTTCCACCTGCTCCCGGGCTATCTCGGCATGGTGGACGCGACAAAGCATACCAAACTCCAGGACTACATCGACAAGGAAACACCAAAGACCAGCTTCTGGTCGAACACGCCCAAGTTCTTCGTCAGTCAACTCAAAGCCTGGTTCGGCGCCAAAGCGACCAAGGCGAACGACTATTGTTTCAATTGGCTTCCCAAGTTGGACGGGGTCGACCATTCTCACGTAGCTATCTACCAGGACATGGCGGCAGGCAAAATAAAGGGCATGTTCGCCTGGGGGCAGAACCCGCTGGTCGGCGGACCCACGGTCGATGCAGAGCGCAAGGCTACGGAGAACCTAAACTGGTTGGTCGTTGCCGACGTTTTTGAGACGGAAACGGCGGCTTTTTGGAAGCGTCCCGGCGCCAACCCCGCGAACATTAAAACAGAGGTGTTTTTACTGCCCGCAGCCTTTTCCTACGAGAAAGAAGGTACGGTTACCAACAGCGGCCGCTGGGTGCAGTACCGCTGGAAAGCGGTAGACCCGCCGGGTGACGCCAAGTCGGACCTCTGGATAGCCGACAGGTTGTTCAAGGCCATTCGTAAAAAGTACGAAGCGGGCGGGAAATTCCCGGACCCGATTTTAAACATGGTTTGGAACTACGATCATGCGGGCGAAGACGAGCCCGACATTAGCAAAGTGGCCCTCGAGTTGAACGGTTACACTGTAGCTGACGGCAAGGCCCTGTCAACCTTTGGGGTGCTTAAGGACGACGGTTCGACCGCATGCGGCTGCTGGATTTACGCCGGATACTGGGCGGTGGATCCCGAACTGAAAGTAGTGGCCTGCAAGCGTCGCAGCCGCGTCGACAAGAGCGGTCTTGGGCTTTATCCGAAGTGGTCCTTCGCGTGGCCTGTGAACCGCCGTATCGTTTATAACCGCTGTGCCGCCGACCCCGCCGGCAAGCCGTGGGATTCGAGCCGGGCGCTGGTCTCCTGGGACGGTGCAAAGTGGGTGAACAACGACGTGGCGGATTTCAACGCTGCGGTATCGCCGGACAAGACCGCAACGGGCCCCTTCATTATGGTGCCCGAGGGCCAGGGACGGTTGTTTGGCGCGGCTTACGGCATCAGGGCCGGAGCTCTCAAAGAAGGGCCTGTTCCCGAACACTACGAGCCTGTGGAAAGCCCGGTGACAAACCTGGCGTCCAGACAGCAGAACAACCCCATGGTCTTAAGGCGGAAAGGCGCTTTTGATAAAGTAGCCGCTACGGCGAGTCCCGAGTTCCCGTATGTCCTGACGACGTTCCGGTTGATCGAGCACTACCAGAGTGGTGCGGTCACGAGGAACAGCCCCTGGCTCGTGGAGTTAATGCCGGAAGTGTTCGTGGAAATGTCACAAACTCTGGCCGCGCAGTTGAAGGTCAAGACGGGGGATACGGTAGAGGTGTCTACAGCACGGGGTCAAGTCAAATGCAAGGCCTGCGTTACTCCTGGTATAAGTTCGCTGGTGATCAACGGGCGGAAGGTCGAGATCGTCGGCATGCCCTGGCACTGGGGATATCAAGGTCTGGGATCAGGAGAATCAGCAAACGTCCTTACCGTGTCTATCGGTGATGCGAACACACAGATTCCGGAATACAAGGCTTGCGTTTGCAACATCCGTAAAGCCTAAAATAGCTGAAAAAACTCCATGAAAGGATGGTTGAGATGGCAAAAGGGGTACTCGTGGATCTGACCCAGTGCATCGGCTGCCGCAGTTGTCAGGTAGCCTGCAAGCAATGGAACAATTTGCCCGCGGTACGGACATCTTTCAGCGGCACGCGGGATAACCCTTTAACCCTTAGCAAGGTGACGTGGACTAAGGTGGAACACAAGTTCCTCACCACGAAGGGCACTAAGTTGAAGTTTGTTAAAAGACAGTGCATGCATTGCTTGGACCCCGCGTGTGTGGCCGCGTGTTTTATGGGAGTGCTTAAAAAATCACCGGAAGGGCCGGTTATAGTGGTATCGGATACTTGCATCGGCTGCTATTACTGCCAGGTTGCCTGTCCTTTTGACGTGCCGCAATACGAATGGATCAGAGGAAAGGCGCGCGTCCGGAAATGCCGTCTTTGTTTCGACCCCGGCGAAGAATACGACCGGTTGGGTCAGAACAAAGAGCCGGCTTGTGTAAAAGCATGCACCACTGGGGCTCTGAAATTCGGTGACCGGGACGCCTTGTTGGAAGAAGCCAAGAGGCGGATCGGCGCCGACGCCAAATACGTCAACTACGTATACGGTGAGAAAGACGAAGGGGGCACCAGTTGGCTGTACATTGCCAACGTTCCTTTCGCTGAACTCGGGTTCCCAACGGCGGCCAAAGGGGCCAGCCTGTTCCATGCTTTCCATAAGGCAAAGACCGGCTAAGCACGGTCTTAATCTCCGTACGGAGGCGTATTAATGGATGCTGAGCGAAAGTTCTCAATCGATGATGTGGTGGCGGTATGGAAGGAAATCATTGATTTCAGGGTCGGTGAGCCCCTGGTAAAAAACACGCCGGGCCCAAATGAAATCGAAAAATGGACGTCGGGCATTCCGTGGGTTCTGATCACCCCGCCTTTGATCGAGGTTAAAGCCTTTTTTGAGGTAATCAACCATGTAGCCGGGGTCGTGCAAGAACTCCACCCGGCGCTCGCCGAGGAGGTGAAAACTGGGCTTGCCTCCCTTCCTACCACCCGCCAGAAGAGGAAGACTTTTTTGAACCGGGTTTTAGCCAAGGTCATGCACAAGAATGGTTCAAAGAAAGGCCCCGTGGTTGCGTCAGAGGATACCGCGGAAATGGTTGAGTTTCTGACTGGTGCGGCGGTAAACCTGGTGTTGCGTGATTACGCCCGGGAGGCTGCGGCCTGGTTTTCCGACGAGCGGTGGCTGCGGGGTATTTGTCCGGTCTGCGGCTGTCATCCCTGTTTTTCGGAGTTGGCGGGGGAATCCCGTGCCCGCAATTTACACTGCGGTGTTTGCGGCACACGGTGGCGGTTCAGCAGGATTGGTTGTCCGTTCTGCGAGGCCCACATCGAAGAACAGAAATTATTCATTCTGGAAGGCAGCAGCAAATACCGGGTGTACGTGTGTGATAACTGCAAGAGTTACCTTAAAACCGTGGACACCCAGTTGGCTCAACCCGAAGACCTCCTGCTGGAAAACATAAAGACTCTTTTCCTGGACCAGTTGTTAATCAACGAGGGGTACGGCCACAGATCCGTGCCAAACGACTCGGTTAAGGCCGTAGAAGGAGGTACTGCTCCTTCCGGACCGTAGCGGAAGGGTTCACAAGACCGCCGCCCGCTCAGGGTTGGCGGCGCGGCAGTTCAGCTTAAATCCTGGTAGAAAGGAGTATAGAGTGGATGAAAAAGGTTCTTATCGGATTAGCAGTGGCCGTTGCAGCATTAATGGTATTCGGCCTTATGAACCTCGGTTCCGTCCAGGTTGATGCGTATCCGAGTTTGGGAAGTAACTGCGCCGGTTGTCACGGCTCGACGACTACCACTAAGCCTCCGACGACGACAACGACAACGAAGCCGAAGACAACCACGACGACCACTAAGACGACAACAACGACGACGACAACCAAGCCGAAGACAACCACGACAACCACTCAGCCGGCGTCCGCCACAACGGCCTGCGCAAAGTGTCATCCAACGGTGACCGCCATCGGGGGAATGAAGTGCGAGACGTGTCACGAGAACGGAGCGGCCCACATGAAGTCGCCGAAGACCGCAAAAGTTAAGTTTACGAAAGCGGGGGCCCAGAGCTGTAGTTCATGCCACGCTAAGCTCGCAAAATAAGCGCAGGGTCAAATTAATAATCAAATGGGCAGGGACCTGAAAAGGGATCTGTCCATTTTTTATATTAGAGGCCTGGCAAGAGGAATGATTTTGACGTCGGGTGCGGCTTCGTTTTAATTGCGGGGAAATTAAGGTTAAAGGACAGCGCTTGTTGGAGGCCGCTATGCCTTCGTTTATTCCTGAGTTGGTGCTTGTTCGTAAAACAGCCTTAGAATACCCGCTGGGCAGCGAACTCAAAGAGCGTTTTGAGGCGCGGGGTATAAAGCTGATATTATATGAAGATAGGATTCCCGCACTCCACCGCCAAACGTTCCGGGAAGGATACCTTGCTGCAAAACGAGTCATGGTTCTTTCCGTATGGCGGCAGGGCGAGTTTCAGACGTGTAAGCCCTCCGCTCATTACCAGTTGCCGCTGGTTTCGGGATGCCCCGGACTTTGCGAGTACTGTTACCTGAATACCAACCTCGGGCGCAGGCCTTACGTTAAGGTAAATGTAAACGTAAAGGACGTTTTAGGCCGTGCTGAAGAATACGTCCGCCGCCGCAAACCGGAAGCGACGATCTTTGAAGGTGCCGCAACATCGGATCCTGTTGCCGTGGAGCATTGGACCGGGTCGCTTCGGAACGCGGTGGAGTTTTTCGCTGCGCTCGACGGGGCAAAATTCCGGTTTGTTACCAAATTTACCGATGTCGACGGCCTGACCGCAATCGAACACGGAGGGAAAACAGAAATAAGGTTCAGCATAAACTGCACTTCGATCATCGACGAATACGAGACGGGGGTGCCGCGTTTGAAGTCAAGGCTCACGGCCGCCAGGAAGTGTGCGGGAGCCGGGTACCCGGTGGGTTTTCTTATCGCCCCCATTTTTGCGTTTGAAGGGTGGCGCGAGAAATACGGCCAAATGCTGCGCCTGGTAAGGGAGTACCTGCCGGAAAAAACCCCCGTTTTCTTCGAACTTATCACTCACCGCTTCACCACGCGGTCAAAAAAAATCATCCGCCAGGCCTACCCGGACAGCAGTGTGCCGATGGAAGAAACGGAAAGGTCTTTTAAATACGGCCAGTTCGGGTGCGGGAAGTATGTTTATCCCGGTGTGGTCTTAAAGGAACTGAAGGAGTTTTTTCTAAACGAAATAGAAAGGTTATTTCCTGGAGCGAAGATACTCTATTTTGTATAACCCACTTGGCAAAATACAGGACGTAAGAGAGTATGGATGTAGCCATACGGGGAACCGTTGAACGTCGTAATAGGCTTGGATTGACCATGTGTAGACTTTTGTGTTACGCTTTTCTACATGAGACGAACTCTCCAACTCACTCAAGACAATACCTTCATTTTTACGGTAGACCTCCCTGATTAAGAAGGAGATGGCTGTTTGCTGTTCAAAACTTTAACCGTTTCCGAGGCCCGGAAGCGCATAGCGAATACACTTGGCGCGCCCGCTGCGGAGTTTGCGCCGCTGAACGAAGCGCTCGGGCGGGTCGTAGCCGAGGACCTGAAATCACCCGAGGACGTCCCTTCTTTTGACCGGTCCACGATGGACGGGTTTGCCGTGAGCGCTGCGGACACGTTTGGGGCGTCGGAGAGTCTTCCGGCTTACCTGCGCGTTGCGGGGGAAGTGTTAATGGGCCGGGTTCCCGGGGGAGTATTGGACACGGGGGAAGCTTGGGCGATCCCAACCGGCGGCATGTTGCCGGAGGGGGCTGACGCGGTGGTGATGGTCGAACACACTGAAAACGCGGGTCCCGACACGCGAGGAGCCGAGAAGTGGGTTGCGGTCCTGCGCCCGGTGGCGCCGGGGGAGAACGTCGTGCGCCGGGGTGAGGATGCGCGGGCCGGCGACAAGATTATAAAGGCCGGAAGGCGGCTGCGCCCGCAGGACATAGGCCTTCTTGCGGCCTGCGGGGTGAACAGCATCAAAGTCCGGAAAAGGCTCACGGTAGGAATAATCGGGACCGGTGACGAAATCGTGGATGTGGGGGTAGTCCCTCAACCCGGGCAGGTGCGGGACGTTAACACGGTCGCCCTGGCGGCGATGGTCGAAGCCTCCGGGGGAAAGCCGCTGCTGTTCGGCGTGGTGCCGGACGAGCTTGAGTTGCTCCAACGGGTCTTAAGGGAAGCGGTGGCCACAACCGACCTCGTCCTGTTGTCCGGAGGCAGTTCGGTGGGGACGCGGGACCTGACACTGCGGGCCATAGAGGCCCTGGAACAGGCAACCGTGCTATTCCACGGGCTGGCCGTACGACCGGGTAAACCGACGGTGGGGGCGGTAGCCGGCGGGAAGCTGGTCTTCGGCCTTCCGGGCCATCCGGTTTCGGCCCTGGTAATCTTTGAAATTCTAGTGCGCCCTTTCCTGGAACCTGAACTTTTTGAGCGTGTGCCGCTGCGTGCCAGATTAAGGCGTTCACTGCACTCAGCAGCGGGAAGAGAGGACTTTGTCCGGGTGCGGTTGCACGTTGAAAACGGGGAATTGGCAGCCGACCCGATCCTGGGCAAGTCCGGTCTTATCGCGACTTTAAGCCGGGCCGACGGCCTGGTGCGGCTGCCGCTGGACGCAGAGGGCGCAGCAGCAGGGGAGATGGTCGACATTTTTTTGATTTAAAAAAGCCATGCATCTCGTTCCTTGAACCTCAAACCCTTGTCTTTGATATTCTGGATTCTGCATTCTGAATTCTGTGTTCTTACTTCCGAACCTTGAACTTAGAACTTAGAACTTATTCCGGAGGCAGAGTTGAAAAGAGAGATCTATCTTGAGGAGAAGCCATTGCAGGAGGCCCTTGAAGGTTACTTGACATTCCTGCGCGGGTTGGGGACCCTTGATCCAGGCCGGGCCGAGAAACTGCCGGTTAAGGACGCGTGCGGCAGGGTTACGGCAGCGCCCGTTTTCGCGGACGTTTCGCACCCGCATTTTCACGCTTCGGCGATGGACGGCTTTGCCGTAGCCGCCCGCCGGACTTTTGGGGCTACGGAGCAGGAACCCTTTCAGCTTAAGGTCGGGGAAGAGGCGCTGCCGGTTGACACGGGTGACCTCCTCCCTGAAGGCTGCGATGCGGTTATCATGATCGAGGATACCCACGAGTGGAAGCCCGGCTTCATCGAGATCACGGCGGCGGTTTTTCCCTACCAGAACGTGAGGGTGATGGGGGAGGACGTGGTCGCGACGGAGATGATCCTTCCCGCCAACCACCTAATCAGGCCGGTGGATGTCGGCGCGATGCTGGCGGGAGGCGTCGGCACGGTACAGGTCCACCCGCGGCCCCGGGTCGGTATCATACCGACCGGTACGGAAGTGGTCGAACCGGGATCGGTCTTGAAGCCCGGTGATATCGTCGAGTTCAACAGCGCGGTTTTCAGCGAGATGGTAAAGGAGTGGGGCGGGGTGCCGGTCCGCTACGCCATCGTGCCGGACGACTTTGCGGTGCTGCGGGAGGCGGTCCTGCGTGCCGGGGCGGAGTGCGACGTCATCATCCTAAACGCCGGCGCGTCGGCCGGGAGAGAGGATTATACGGCGGCGGTGGTCCGGGACTGCGGCAGCCTACACACCCACGGGGTGGCGATCAAACCGGGGAAACCGGTGGTACTGGGGGAAGTGGGGGGGAAGCCGTTCTTGGGGATCCCGGGGTATCCCGTTTCCGCGGTTTTGAACATGGAGCTTTTCGTGCGGCCTGTAATCCTGGCAAAGCAGGGTCGCGTCGCCCTGGAGCGGGAAAAAACAACCGCGCTTCTTTCCCGCAGGGTGGTTTCCCCCGCCGGCGTGGAGGAGTTTGTACGGGTTAAGCTGGGCAAAATCGGTGACATTATTGTGGCTATGCCTCTCGGCAGAGGGGCCGGGCGTCTTTTAACGCTGGTCCGTGCGGACGGGATTTTAAGAGTGCCGCGATTCAGCGAGGGACTCGAAGCGGGGAGCCAGGTCCCGGTCGAGCTGCTGCGGAACCGGCGGGAGATCGAAGACACAATCGTGGTAATCGGCAGCCACGACCTGGCGCTCGACATTATCGCCAACTTCTTACGCATACAGTTTCCGGAGTCTTCATTGTCCTCTGCCCACGTGGGCAGCCTGGGCGGGTTGCTGGCGCTGAAGCGCGGGGAAGCCCACGCTGCCGGGACGCACCTGCTGGACCCGGAAACGGGCGAATACAACATTTCCTACGTTCAGAAATACCTTGACGGGGTGCCGGTAGTGCTTGTAAACCTTTCGCACCGGGAGCAGGGGTTCATCGTTGCGCCGGGTAACCCCAAAGAAATTAGGGACTTTCAGGACCTGGGGCGGGACGGTGTCCGCTTCGTTAACAGGCAGCGCGGCGCGGGGACGAGAGTGCTCCTTGACTTCAACCTGCAGCGGTTGGGAATGGATGCGAAACAGGTAACGGGCTACCAGCGGGAGGAGTACACCCACCTGGCGGTGGCGGCGGCGGTCGCGGGCGGTACCGCGGACGTCGGCCTGGGGATCCGGGCGGCCGCGGTGGCCCTGGGACTCGATTTTCTCCCCGTGGCGGAGGAGCGGTACGACCTCTGCGTCCTCCGCGACTACTGGGAGGGAATGGTCGGCGCGCGGCTGCGGGCGGTATTAGGGGATGATAATTTCAGAGAAGCGGTACTGGCCCGCGGCGGTTACGACCTCCGCGACTGCGGGCGGGTGCTCTACGAACAAGGCTGAATACTGAATTAGAATCGCTGCAAGAAAAATTAACCAAAGAGACACAGAGCACACGGAGGGGAAAAGACGGAAAATCTATTATAATTATTTGGGCATGGATTTCGGGTCCGAATTCAGAAGTTTCTAACCCTAAATTAATACTAGTTATAACTTGTTATTTAATTTTAATATTTCTGTTCTCTGTGAACTCTGTGCCTCTGTGGTGAAATATTTTTGGCTCCGGCTTGTCCGGGTTAGGGGGGATTAGGCATGAAACTCACCCATGTGGATGCCGCAGGGAAAGCGCAGATGGTAGAGGTAACGCAAAAACAGGAAACTCCCAGGGAGGCGGTGGCACGGGGGTGCGTTTCGGTACGCCCCGAAACGCTTAAGCTCATAGCGGCCGGTAAGGTGCCAAAAGGAGATGTCCTTGCCGCGGCGCGGCTGGCGGGCATCATGGCGGCAAAGGAGACCCCCCGGTTAATTCCCCTCTGCCATCCGGTGAGGCTCACCGGCGTCGAACTGGAGTTAAGGCCGGATGAGGAGCAAAGCCGGGTCGAAATCGAAGCGCGGGTGAAAGCGGTGGACAGAACGGGCGTGGAGATGGAGGCAATGGTGGCGGTGGCCGGCGCGGCGCTTGCTCTGTACGACATGGTGAAAGCGGTGGACAGGGAAGCGGTGATCCAAGAAATTCTTCTGCTTTACAAAAGCGGCGGCAAAAGTGGAACCTATCAGCGAAGCGAAGCTTAGAAGAATACAGTAGTCAGAATACAGAATATAGAAGGCAGAAGACAGAAGTCAGGAG
>QZIW01000048.1 GCA_003604985.1 Ammonifex sp. | reverse complement strand
GAGGTGCTCGACGCCCTGGAAAAAGCGGTACATTGCAAAAAGGCCTTGTCCCGGCCGCAGTAGCTTATTGTAAGCCGAGAAGGTGTTGGAAAAGACGGGGACTGGAACGAGTAACGGACTAACTAACGAGGGGGGAAATGCTATTGGCGCTCAAGGTTTCGGGCAGCACTAATCCCAAGAGACTTGCCGGAGCGGTTTGCAAGAGCCTGGAGGAAAACGGCGGCGAGGTTGCCGTGCAGGCTATCGGGGCCGCAGCGGTAAGCCAGGCGGTGAAGGGAATCGCTATCGCCCGGGCGATGGCCGCGCCGGAAGGCGCCGACCTTAAAGTCGTGCCGGGGTTTAAAGATATTGAGTTGAACGGGCGAAAAATCACCGCCATGCAACTGCACGTGTTGCGGCGCTGACCCTATTACACCGGATGTCCTTCGGGGCGTCCGGTTTTTTTGTTTTTTGCAGGGGTGTTATTTTGCGCCGCGCTCTGCTTTTCCTGGTGCTGTTTCTTGCTTTTGCTTCTCCATCTCTTGCGGAAATCCGGGTGGAAGAAAAGGACTACCTTCCGGTCGCCGTCAACGGCGGCGGCTACTGGACGGAAAAAGTCGAGACCGAATGGGAGCTTGCCTCGGTTGAAGCTGTGGCCTACGAAGTCTACCACTTGCAGTCCGTCCTCCCTGTTTTAAAAGAAAAGGACTGGCCTGTGTATGTTGTGCGGAAGCGGTGCTTCTTTCCATTTCCTGGAGAGATAGCAGGTTGTGCCGTGCCGGGGGCGGCATTTGTCTTTGCTTCAAAGGCAAACGCGGGCTACATCTATGTTTTCCAGGAGCGGGAAAGATGGGTGAGAGTCCCTCCCGGCGAGGAGCACGTCAAGCAAGTGCTGCAGATGCGGGGGACGCCTGTGACCCCGGAGAACGTCCGGGAAATCCGCGAAAAAGAGTTCTGGCTGTGGCGGTGGGAGATGCGGAAACAGTGGACCGCCGTCACGGTTTTGGCCTCCCCGTACCTCTCGGCGTACGTGGCGGCGCACGAGGTGGGCCACCTTGTCCGGTTCGGCTTCCTTTCCGAATCCGACCTGCGGGAGTACTTGAGACTGCGAGGGTTGGAGGACATAGAGCGGAAGAGGCTGCACGACAACCCGGAAGAGGTCTTTGCCGAGGACTTCCGGTGGCTTTTTGGGACAGAGAGGGCCAACCAGGTGGAGTACAGGCCGTCGTACCCGGAACCGGGCGAAAAAGAGAAAACATGGATCCTTGAAAAGCTCGGCTGATATTAAAAACCCCGTGGGCCCGCCCGGCGTCGGCAGGTGACAGTGCCGGCGCCGGACGTTGTTTTTTAAACACAACCCCAAAAAACAAACAGAAAGGAGATGATCGCCTTGCCGCACAGGTCTTACTTAGTTCCTTTTGTGCGGACGGCGGAAGACCTTTTCGCCGCGGCGGAACGGCTGCGGAAGGCGTCGGAGAGGCCGCTCCTACTTGAGGAGGCGGAGAAACTGGTCGCCGAGGCCGAGGACGCTGTTCACAGGTGTCGCAGGGTACTGAACTCCGCGCGGTTCCTGGGGGAGGGAAGAAGCATTGGCCGAAGCGTTTGCGGTTGACCTGGTATTGCTGCGCGCCTGCCTACGGTGGGCGGCTGCCCGCGCTCCGGCGCTCCGCGACCCGGCGGTTGACAGAGAGGATCTGGAACAGGAAGCCCGCATCGCCTTGTGGCAGGCGTGCCGGACACATGACCCATCCAGGAGTTCCCTTAAAACCTGGTGCTGGCGGCACGTCAAGTTCGCTGCGACAGCGTTTGTTGTAGTGCAGTGCCGCAAGGGGCGGGCCTTACAGTTGAGCTTGGACGCGCCCGTGGACGAAAAGGGAACGCTGGGCGAGGTGATTGCCCGTCCGGGCAAGGCGGAAGAGGACCGTCTCGCGGACGCCGACTTCGTGCGGTGGCTGCTCAGGGAGTTAGACCTTACGCCGCTGGAGGCCCTGGCTCTGCGCGTTTACGTTTTAGGCGGGACATACAGGGAACTGGAAGAGGCGACCGGGATCCCGTGGAAGTCGCTGGATAACGCTTGGCAGCGGGTACGGAAGAAGGCCCTGAAGTTGATGGAAGAAAAAGAAATTGTTTAATTCGCTCTGGGGGAGATTTTATGTGCAGGATCGTTGTTCTGGTCGCGCCCACAAGGCTTAAGGCTTACCTTGACGTGAAGTGCTCCGACGGCGAGCGGCCGCAGGTTACTCTCGACGCTTTGAAAGAACTGCTTGCGGAGAAGGGCGTCACCCACGGCGCAAAAGAAGACGCTCTTTGGAAGTTCATGGAGAGCCCGTCTTCCGGCAGGTATGTTGTGGCAGAAGCAATGCCCGCGGAGCCCGCGGTGGATGAGACTGTCGAAGTTCTCTGCCGCACGAAAGAAGAAGCACAGCTTACCGAGAAGGAAGACGGCTCCGTCGATTTCCGGGAGACCGATCGTTTCCCGACTGTGGAGTCCGGCGAGACTATCGCCGTAAAGAGGCCCGGGGTTCCCGGGAAGCCCGGCTTTCGTGTGGACGGCGAGTTGCTCTTGCCTTCCCCGCCGAGGCCGGCGGAGATCGAACCAGGGAAGAACGTCGCCCTCTCGGGGGACGGGGCGAAGGCACTGGCCCTCAAAGGGGGCCGTCCGATGGTCCGCGTTTCCGGCAACCGCTGGATTGTCTCCGTGGAGCCCGTGCTTAAGATTTACGGCGACGTGTCCCTGGAGACCGGGAACGTGCGGTTCCAGGGCGACGTACGGGTATCGGGCAGCGTCCGTGAGGGGATGGAGGTCGAGGCTTCGGGCTCGGTCTTCGTCGCGTCCGAAGTCGCCGGCAGGGTATTCGCCGAGGGTGGGGTCACGGCGGCACGCGTGATTGCCGGGAGCGTTCGGGCGGGCTGCCTAGTCATGTGCTATTCGGAAATCCGGTCTTTCCTGGCGGAGATGCGGGAGGGGCTTCTACAGATAACGAAGGACGTGAAAAAAGCGGAGGAAAAGCGGAGGAGCGTTCTGGAGTCGCTGGAAAAGCTGTCCCGCTCCGATTTTTCTCAAAAGGCACGGAACGCTTTCGTTCGGGCGAAAGAATCTCTGAGGAGCGCGAAAGAAACGGACGCCGTTTCCGAAGCCGCCCAAAACCTCCTGATGGTCCGCGACGAAGTGGAAGAGTATATCTCCTGCCTCCGGGCGGACGTGACGGTTCAGTACGTGATGAACGCTACACTGGAGGCCGCGGGGCAGGTGCGCGTTACCGGTTCCGGTGCGTTCGGTGCCGTCATCCGCGCCGGCGGCGGCGTGCAGGTGGCGGGCGTCCTCCGGGGCGGCGAATTGAATGCCGGGGACGATGTTTCCGTGAAGGAAGTCGGCTCCGCGATGGGCGTCCCGACACGGATCAAGGTATCGGCAGGCAAGCGCGTCAGGGCCGAAAAATTGTTCCCGGGGGCGGTCGTCCAGATCGGCGGCCTGACCTTCAAGCCTGACCGGGAGATAAGAAACGCCTTCCTACGGGTAGAAGGCGGCGAAATTAAAACTTAAGGAGGTTAGCAATCGGTGCAGTCTGAGTTGGCGCTTAAGGATGCTGAACTGTTTGATCTGGCCCGGAACTTTCTTTCGCCTATGGCGGAAGAGCTGGAGTCTCTGTCCCGGACACTGGAAGGCTTGCGAGAAGCGCTGGTTTCCTGGAGAAGGCAGAAAGATACGGGCCGCTTCGAGCCTCCGGACGGCGGCTGTTGCCTGGGAAGCAGCTTTTTGCCGTAAAGATCGGGGGAAGCTGCCGGAGTAGCTGCTTGAGGCGGGCTTAAAATGCCGCAGGTTCCAGCCAGCAACTAAAAAAGTACGGCGCCCAAGAGCGGACCTCTTGGGTTTTTTGTTGCAGCCTTCAATTACGGGAGGGGTTTTGGTGGTTACACAAGACGTTTGGTGGAAATACAAAGCTGGCGAAGACAAGGCGCAACAGGAGTTGATCCTGAAATACCTGCCGCTGGTCAAGTCGGTGGCCGGGCGTCTTGCTGTGCGCCTGCCGCCGTGGATGAGCCGGGAGGACTTGGAGAGCGTGGGCGTCCTGGGCTTGATGGAGGCTATAGAGCGGTTTGACCCGGAGCGCGGCACGAATTTTGAGGCCTACGCTTACCGACGGGTAAGGGGAGCGATGTTGGACGAAGTGCGGCGGCTCACCTGGTTGTCACGGGGCCTTTGGCGGCGGATGCGGAAGGTAAATATGGTGCGGGAAGAGTTGGAAACGACGAACGGGCGGCAACCATCGAACGATGAACTGGCTGAAGCGTTGGGAGTTGCCGCGAGTAAGTTGACCAAAACGATTGAGTACTTTCAGGCTCTTTACCCGGTTTCGTTGGAAGCAATAAACGGGAGCGGCGAAAATCAATTTTCTTTGAACAGCTTAGTTAAAGACCCGTCAAGCCCTGACCCCTTGGAACTGTTCAGCCAAGGTGAGGACCGCAGGAGCTTAGAAGAGGCCATAACCTGCTTTAATGAAAAGCTTAAACTGGTGCTGGCGCTTTATTACCAGGAAGGGCTTACGCTGAAAGAGATCGGGCGGGTGCTTGGCGTTTCCGAGTCCCGCGTTTGCCAGATGCACGCCAAAGCGATCAAAAATCTGCGAAAAATGTTGTGTTGAGGAGGTGGTCCAGGAGTTGGCGCGTTGCGGTATAAGCGAAATGTACGTTGGCATAGCGAACCTTAGAACGGGGGTAGGACCGGCGGTTTTGGTTGCCCCGGGGCTCGGTTCCTGTGTTGGGGTTGCGCTTTACGACCTCAACAGAAGGGTCGGCGGCCTCCTCCACGCGGTGCTGCCTAAGATGGCGGAGTTCGGAAATGAATCTCAGAACCCGGCAAAGTTCGTGGACTCCGGCGCGCTGCTCCTCTTGGCGGAGGTCTTGAAACTGGGAGCCAGGCGCCAGATGCTCAGGGCCAAGATCGCCGGAGGGGCTCAAATGTTCAAAGGAGCCGACCGGAAGTTCCGGCGGAACATCGGGGAACGGAACGTCGAGGCGGCACGGGAAGCGTTGAAAAGCTTGAGAATTAAGATCGTTGCCGAAGACGTCGGGGGAAGCCACGGGCGGACGGTGTCGCTGGACACCAGCACCGGCCGGGTGACAATTAGAATGCTTGGCAACCAGACGAGGTTGATCTGAGCCAGCAGAGAATCCGGAAAAAGGAGGTGCGTATCGGAATCACTTAAGCAATAGGCTGAACGTCGCTATGCTTACAGGAACCGGCGGGAGCCGGTTCTCTTTTTGGACGCCATTTTTGCTCGCTTACCCAAGTTCGCCGGAGAAGCGTGCCGGGCCGAACGGCTTGCGCAGCTTGCTCCGGCTGCTGAAGAACGCCTAAATATTTAAAAAGGGGGGGTTCCTTTGATCCGGCGTTTTGGTTTGTTTTTTGGTTTCCTGTTGATTATGCTGTCGGCCGCCTCTCCCGCCTGGGCGCTCACCACGCAGTGGTATCCCAGCGGGCCTTACGGCGGCAACGTGAACTGTATCCTGTCTGCAAACGGTGCAATTTTCACGGGCACTTCCTACGGCATATTCAAGTCAACTGACGGAGGAGCGACATGGGCCGAAGTGTTTGGTTCTACCTGTAACGCTTTGGCACTCGACCCCGTCAGCGGTGCGGTGTACGCAGGGACTACGGGAGGAGTTTTCGCTTCTGCCGACGGGGTAGCCTGGCAGGCGGTAGGCAGTTTCGGTGCCCCTGTATCGGGCATCGTCTCCGTGCGCGGTGCAGTCTATGGCTGCGGGAGCAGCTACGTTAAGTGGTTTGACGGCACAAACTGGGCCGTGGCGTACTCCGCCCCGAACAACGTGACGAAGCTGTGCGCGAGCCCCGACTGGGACATCTACGCTTACGTGTCGGCCTCAGGCTACCTGGTGAAAAACGCTGCAGGCACGGACACTTGGAACAACGTAGCCACTCTCACCAACATGACCGACCTGGCTTACGGCGAAGACGGCAAACTGTACGTTTCCACCGGAGCGACGATTATTAGGACGCCTGACGGCGGGGCTACCTGGGAGGATCTCACGACGCCCGGGACCTGGCCTTTAGGAAGCGCGGTGCGCGTCTACACCGGCAAGGCTCTGGTCGGCGGTTCCACGGGCTTGCGGGTGAGCGCGGACGGCGGCGCTACTTGGAATGCAATAAACTCCGGGAACTTCTACGGCGGCTTTTCGGTCACCTGCGTCCACAGGGATCCGGCTACAAGCTACCTATTTGCCGGAACCCCACTCGGGATGTACCGGAGCACGGACGGCGGGCTGACCGTTTCCTTCTGCAGCCAGGGCTTGAAGTGGGGCGTCCTGTTGAACAGCCTGGAGATGGCGGCTGTAGACGCGAACACGTTGTTTGCCAGAAATCAGTACGGGTTCTACAAAAGTACCGACGGCGGGCTCACCTGGGCGCCGTTTCTAGTGAACACCAGTCCCTTGCCGTACCAAAGCATGGCTGTGACTGCGGACAACTGCCTGGCCTTCGGAACGGGCGACGGCATTTACAAGATCAACCTGGATGGTTCCGGCCTAAACAAGGTTTACAATGGTGGGATCCGGAGCGTAACGCGGGACATCTACGGCACCCTCTATAGCGACAGCGGCTCTTACCTGACGAAGAGCACCGATAACGGCGCGACCTGGACGACCTTCGGGCCGTCGCTGCCGTTGGCCCCGTACGCGAAGCTGATAATGCCGGACGGCACGGTTTATATCGGTTCCTACTTAGACTGGGGCATTTACAGGTTGCCGTCGGGCGGATCTTCGTGGGGGCAAGTGGGTAACACGCGGGTGCGCCGGTTCGCAGCGGACTCTTCGGGGCGGATTTACGCCTGTGGGAACGGCACTTCCACTTCTCCCGACGGCACGACATGGACGGCGATCAGCATTGCAGTGGACAATATCGGTATCGGTGTATTCGAGGCTGTAGCGACGGACAGCCAGAACAGCGCCTATCTAGGGTGCGACAAAGGCATTTTCAAGTCCGTCGACGGCGGCGCGACGTGGTTCGAATTCGCTACGGGCATCCCGTCAAATGCGACGGCGTATTACCTCTTCGCGGCGCCGAGCGACATGCTCTTCGCCCTGACCAACCAGGGCATCTACGACCCGCCCGAGGGTGTAGACAACGTCCGGCCCTCGGGGTCGCTCGCTCCGCCCGCGGGAACGCCGGTCCTTTCCGATGGGCTCCCGCTCGTCACGGAACCGACGGTGACGTTTGCCGTTTACGGAGACGACAACAACGGCGTGACGGACATCAAGGTCGGTACGGAGTGGCAGCCGTTTACTTCCCCTATGGCCCTGGGCGTGACGCTTTCCCCTCCCGGGGGGAAGAAAGCGGTCAGCGTGCGGTTGCGGGACGCAGCCGGCAACACGACCGACGTGACCCAGGAGGTCTGGTACGACGCGGACCCGCCGAGCGTCAGCTATTTCAGCCCGGGCAGCTCGGTGGTAACGTCGCCGACCGTCACGCTCCGCCTCAGCGTCGCGGAGGACGTGCAGCCTACAGAAGTTATGCTCAGCGAAGATCCGGGCTTTGCCGGGGCGTCCTGGGCGGCATGTGTCTGGAATCAGAGCTACCCCGGCGACCCGTCGTTCTCCGCCGAGGTGCCTTTCACCCTTCCGGGCGAGGGGACGAAGACGGTCTACGTCAAGGTCCGCGATTGCGTAGGCAGGGAGTCCACAGCGTCGTCCTGCACGGTGACTTACCTCAAACCTGCGTTCTCGCCGGAAGCGCTGAACACGACTGCTTGGGAAAGATACCCGGCTTTCGATGAAAACGGGGCGATGTACTACAGCAAGGACGACGACATCTACAGGCTTAACCCTGAGACGAAGGCGGAGACCCGGCTGACGACAGGCGCAGGCGTCCAGGGTGATATTTTTGTAAGGAACGGCGTTGCGGTTTTTCAGTCTGGTACAGGAGTCGGGATATTGAAAATTGAAACCGGCGAAATTATTTCGACCGGCCTGTGGAGTTACCGCACGACCACCGACGGCGTTTACGCTGCCTTCAGTGTTGACGGTGACATATACCTCTACGACATTAAGGCGAGTTCCGGAAGGTTTCTTACAAGCGACGGGTACAGTGTATCCCAGTATTGCCCCGTTATCAGCGGCGGGAAGGTGTTCTGCATCGAGGAGGAAGCCGTCAAGTCAGTCGTTTCGATAGACATTGAAAGCGGGGCGAAAACCGTGGTCGCGTCCCCGAATGCGAGCCGGGTCCGCCCTCCCTGCATAGCGGGAGACTATCTCTACTGGGCCGACAACGAAGGCGGCGATTACCGCCTGGCGAAGGCGCCTTTGAATGGCGGAACTGTGACAACCGTTGTTTCTTTCGCGCCGGGCGAGAGGTGTTGGGACGGTGCAGACGTGAGCGGCGACGAGCGGTACGCCCTCGTGGATCTCGACGATGTTCTATATATTTTTGATCTCGCGGAGGGCAAGCGGTACTTGGTAACCGCAAGCGGTTACGACCGGGCCGTCTCTTCGGAGTGGGTGGCCTGGGCCGAGTGGAGCAATGAGACGTTCGTAGATCTGTACTTTGCGCCGTTAAGCCAGTTGGAAACCGCCGCATCGGCTCCGATAAGTTTTACCGGTTCCTCCGGAGCTTCATCCGGCGGGGGCGGGCACTGGAGTCCCGACGTCACGATTGATCTTGCCGCTGGCGGTTCTGGAAACATTGCGGCACGGGGCCTGTCCGTCTCCATAGAGACTCCCGGCGGCGGCGAAGGCAGGGCGGTCTGCCGCCCGGTCGAAGGCGGGGTCGAAATTCTTCTGGAGGGCAAGCCTGGCGGCGTCAAGATCGCTTTTTCCGGCGGCATGTTCTGCGTGTTTGACGACAGGTTGAGTGCTTGGGTGCCGGTGGACGGAGCTGTTTATGGCGTGGTCAGCACGGTATACCGTGAGGACAACCGCATGGTGGCGCTTCCCGAGAAGGGTGGCAGGTTCGCGGTGCTCGATCGGTTGCCGAACGTGAAAGTCGTCCTTCCCGGGAACAAGGTGATCGGTTTTGTCAAGGACATCTCATCCGCCTGTGTCATCCTGGACGGGGTAAACTGCGCTGTAAAGGTGCGTGAGGAAGGCTTCGAAGCTGATCTCCGGGTGATGCCGGGCCGTCACGTCCTGGAGTGTATCGTCGAGCGCGACGGCAGGAAGTTCCTGTGTTTCGAGAAAAAGTTCTGGCGCTACGCCGACTTCGGCGATAGCCACTGGGCATACGCGGACGCTGGATCCTTCCTGGAAGAGAATCCGGTCTTCGGGGAAGACATCCA
Source organism: Ammonifex sp. (assembly GCA_003604985.1). Classification (GTDB taxonomy): domain Bacteria; phylum Bacillota; class Desulfotomaculia; order Desulfotomaculales; family Ammonificaceae; genus SURF-55. The sequence goes on along the minus strand of QZIW01000048.1, from coordinate 12,288 downwards.
ACTGCTGCCCGATCTTCCAGCCAAGCGCGGCGAGGTTGCGAAGCTGCTGAAGGCGGCTCTTAACCTGTCCGACCCCGGCGGGGAGGTGCCGTTCAGGGATGTGCCGCTTACTGACGAAGTTCTGGCCTCCGCCGCCCGCGCGGTTTATAATGCGGGCCTGGTGGCAGGCTATCCCGACGGCACGCTGGGAATCAGCAGAGAGATCAGCCGCGTTGAGACGGTGGTATTGCTGACGCGGGTCGCCAGGAAGTTCGGCGCGATGGCAAGCGTTCCCGGCGCCGCGCCGTTCAAGGACTTCGGGCAGGTGCCCGCGTGGGCGAAGAAGGACGTCATGGAGGCGGCGGCCCTGGGGATTACAAAGGGCTACCCGGACGGGACCTTCAGGCCGCTGAACAAAGTCTCCCGCGCCGAGAGCGCGGCGGTCGTCTTGAGGGTAGCGGGGGCGCCGAGCTAAAAGGCCTAACGCGGAAAGAGTTCAGCCTTGGGGAGGGCCGAAAAACGGCCCTTTCCAAGGCTTTAGTCCCATTAAAATGGGACCTCTGGCTTATTCTTGCGGGCAAACCCTCGCAATTGCCTTTCAAGTAACGTATGTTTGAGTGAAAAAGGTTATGCGGAGGTGATTCCAGGTTCGGTCAGTTCTATTGACTTAGCTATGAGGAGGTTTGAAAACATGCCCATCAAGAAAAGCGCCTTTTTAGTTGCCTTTCTTTTTGTGTTCGGGTGCGTTTTATCGGTCCCGCGGTGCTCGCTGGCCGCCGTGCCGGGGGGCCATCCTGCGTCCGGCCCCGGCTGGATGCCGGAAGACAAAGGTGAAGCTGTTAGCGCGGATCCTATGTGGACCAGGCTCAAGCTGAAGGTTGATGTAAAGACTATTTCGATCGACTCTGGTACTTCGTTGCGAGCTTCCGCGAAGTGGTGGAGCCGATGATAGTGCCTGACGCTATTGATCGGAAGATCGATCTATTCTTGTCAGGTTTCGAATGATCCGCCCGCAATGAAAAGTGGGATCGGCGAACAAAGTCCTGCAGCGGATTGCCTCCACACTTCGTGTTCCGGCAACTGCTGATGGCTGCCGTTAGGTTGTCCTATTAACTTTAAAGTGATCTGAGTATTTCGCCGTACTCTAGTAAAACCAATCAACAAAAAACCGGTCCGGCAAGATCGCCGGGTTTTTTGTTTTTTTATGACCAATTTCACGAAAAAGGAGCGTGGTATCGTGCAAATAGCGATCGACGTTGGCTACAGCCACACCAAGGCCGTTTCGCTCGACTGCCGGGCAGTTACCCCTTCTATAATAGCGCCCTTCAGGGAACTGCCTTTGGCCGACCTGTCCAGGAACGGCACCGGCCACATAGTCGCGGTCAGGCGGGTGAACGGCGCCACCACCAGGCACTTTATAGGAGAACTGGCCCTCCGCGAGGGGCAGGGCGCGACATTCACCCTGGACAGGGAGAAGTACCTGCATCCGAACCACGACCTACTGGTTCTCACCGTGGCCAGGTTGCTGGGAGCAGCACCGGGCGCGACCTTGGTGGTCGGCCTCCCCGTGGCCTACTACCGGGCGCAGAAAGACGCCGTCCGCAGGCACCTGGAGGCCCTGCACGCAGACGTCTCCGTGGACGGCCTCCCCTTCGGGCGCGTCTCCTTCGGGAAGGTCGTCGTTTACCCTCAAGGAGCGGGAGCGCTGCTCACTGTCTCCAACCTGCCGGAAAGCGGCTTGGTCTGCCTGGTGGACGTGGGCCACAAGACCACGGACTACGTGACCGTCGATATAAAGGGCAGCAGGGGGACGCCCGTCTCCTCCCTATGCGGTAGCGTGGAGTTCGGAGTGCACCGGGTTTTGGAGGCCGTGGCTGCCGAGTTCGAGGCTAGGACGGGCGCACCGCTAGATATGAGTGTGGCCGCGACCCTGGCCGCTGTAAGTAAGACGACCTTCCGTGGCAGGGAATTGGATCTGACAGAGACGGTAGCGGCTGCCCGTAAAGACACCGCCCGGGCCATAGCCGACCGCGTGCTGGGCGCTTTGGGGCCAAAGGGTGACTTCGTGGCAAAGTTCTACTTGGCGGGAGGCGGAGTTCTGGCCCTGCCCGAACTAAAGGAGATGTTTCCTGCGGTAGAGGTTTTACCCGACCCGCAGTTGGCGAACGCAGAGGGATTTCTGAAACTCATTTCCGGTATAGAAAAAACCTGATGCGGTACGCCTTGGACGATGTTTTTCGCGCTGCTTTTCCGGACAAGCGGGAAAAGCATTGTCCGGTAGGGCTAAACCCGGAAGCGATGCGGGTTGAGTAGTGTTTTTAAGGTAAGTTGTTCGGAAAAGTCAGTCCCTGAAAGTGGGGCTGGCTTCTTGTTTTCCGGACAAGGAGGGTGAAAATGGTGCGCAAGGGCTTGAAACGGCTGGATTTGTGGTTGACGGAAAATCACTGGATATGGGATGTGCCGGAGGGAAGCCGAACGGTGGTTGCCAAGAAGTGGCTCGAACTAAAAGCTCCGACGGAAGTATTAGAGGAAAGACTTGCCGCTTTAGAAAAAGCGGTGGCCCGCATGGAACAGAAACTCGGGGAGTTGCCAAAAGAAGGGCCGGAACACAAAAAAGAAGAACCAAGCCGCGAAAAGAAGGCGCCGGCGATCGACCCGGAGGCGTTCTTCAACATCTAAAACCAAACCAGGGGTAGGAGGAAGCGCAATGCTCAAAGCAACAGACGACTTTTTCAACAACATCCGCACCGGCAACTTCGTCGAAGTGTGGTGGGACAGCTCAAAATTATATCCCTGGGACGGCTACGGCAGGCGGGGCAGGGTGATACAGGTGACGCGGAGCTTCGTGACGGTCCGTAGCCCGGCGGGGTTTCCCTTTTGTGTCGGCAGGCACCACATCGCCACGGGAGCGAAAATCAAGCTCCTAAACGGGGGTGAGGCGCAATGCAGTGGTTCGCCGTCCAGGTTCCTCCGTGCAGCGAAGGCAAAGTAAAAATCTATTTGGAGAAGAAAAAAGGCGACGGCTTAACCGGCAAGGTAGGGCGTGTCATGGTTCTCGAAAAAGACGGGCAACTCTTAATACCCGGCTACGTCTTTGTAGAGGCCGACTGGTGGCCGGACGCTTACATCCGCCCGGGCTTCTCCAGGATCCGGGTCCTGGGCGCGGTCGCGGAGGAAGAAATCGAGCGGGTGCTGCGGGCCGACGTGAAACCAACCATAAAAAAAGGCGACCGGGTGGAAGTGACCGAAGGCCCGTTGGCCAGCCAGATAGGGACGGTGGTTTCCGCTACCACGAAGCGGGCGAAGGTTTCCTTCGCGTTCTTCGGGCAGGAAGTGGCGGTTGACTTTGAACTGGAAGCCCTCAAAAGAACCCAAGAACGGGAGGCGTAAAATAAGGATGTCTATTTTCGACCATTCGAGGGACTTTTTAAAGAAGCACTACGTCGAAGTGGAGAAGCTCCGGCGGGCGGTCTGGGAGGAGCTTGAAAACGTGGAGCACGAGCTGGAGCAGTGGGGCGAACTCAAATCGGAGGAGCATACTGTTCCGGCGTGGGCCAGTTACGACGGGAGAGTGCTGCGCGTGGTGATTGACGACTATCTTCCCAAGAGAACGGACGTACTGCACGACAAATCTCTCGGAGCAAACTGGACGGCTCCGGTAACAAACGCCATCAGAGATCTGAACAAAAGACTGGGTTATCAAGTGGAGTTCCAGAAAGTTTTGTGCGTGATCGTCGCCTACTTGCCGCGCCTCGGTCAATGGGATCCGGACAATAGATCTGTGGGGAAAGCCATCAACGGGCTTCGCTATGGTGGGGTGGTAAAAAAAGACACCTGGGATAAACTGGTTTATATGGTAATTGGGAGGGCCAGCAGAAAACGCCCCCGAACGGAGATATATATCGTTGAACAGGACGAGATGCTGCCGGTTATTCTTGAGTCTCTCAATATTAAGGAAGAAACTGATTCGGAATTCATACGGAAAAACGATAGTTATCCACAACCCCCGAATCCGACGAATAAACCCCCGGAAAGTTTTTGGTAATTACAACTTCGCAAAAGGCGTTTAACTCACGCCTTTAAGCCAATCAGTCATATCCGTGTGGACGGAAACTACGAAACGGAAAGTTGGAAGTCTATTCCGTCGAAGGGCCAATTTTATGGCCAGGATTTTATATTCGCGTAATGCAACGTGATGGGCCAGGTGGTGATGCGTTAAAAACGCCAGACCTAGCCCACGGAATTACCAGATGGAGGTGTTGCTTTTGAGGAAGCCAGAGCTTACCGACCGTGATAAAGGCTTGTTGGAGTTGCTCGCCAGGGGGTGTGTCTTGCGGACTGACCAGGTGGCTCTCTTATACGGTGTTGGCCGCTACCACTACGACCGTCTTACTGCTCTCCAGGGAAGGGAGTTGATCCTCCGCCGCGGCAGGTACGTCGAGATTGCCGCGAAGGGCCTCCGTGTTCTCGGAGTACCGGGGCGGCGGCTTGACGTGCGCCAGGACTGGCAGCGCGAGCACCGCGCCAGGGTCGTTGACGTTTACTTCGCTCTTTCCGGTTGGGGCTTCCAGTTCGCTCTTGAATTCAAGCGCAAAGCGGAAGTCAATGCCAACGCCCGTTTTGATGCCGTTATCTCAAAAAACAACAAGTCCTATGCCGTCTATCTTTTGAATTATGAAGCCAGGGAGTCCACCCTTTCGGGCTTAAAGAAAGACTTCGCCGGTCTCGGCCGGTGGGGCTTCTCGGGAGCGGTTGTCCTTAGTCCTTCTACCGAAACCCTTAACACCCTCGAAGCCCCGGATTTTCTTAAGGAACTCCAACTCAAGGAGCTTCTCGCGCTCCCTTACGCGCAGGGTATCGGTATCTTTAATAACATCGACGCCCTCCGGAGGCAAGTCCGCTTTCTTTTTCCGGGCTTCACCTCCTGCGCCCGCCCTTTCGCGGACTTAGAAAAAGGCGATACCTTCGTCACCGTGTTAATTACCAACGATCTCATCAAGCGCAGGCTCCTCCATGACTACGTGGATCACGTTTGCGAAAAAGAGGCCCGCAAGAACGTGATTGTCTGTCTTGAAAGCCAGGAGTCCCGCTTCGCCGAACTCATCCCCGGCGTGGAGGTCGTCGCCGTACCCGATTCCGTTCTCCAAAAAACCCGAGGAGAACAGGCCGCCCTTTAACAGAGGGGAAACCGAACCGCCGGCGCGTTACACCGAAGCCACCTTGCTGACGGCTATGGAAAGCCCCGGCAAGTTCATCGAGGACGAGGAGCTGCGCGACAGCCAGTGGGAACAGCGCCTTGCCAACATCGCCAAAGGCGAGGACAGCAACGGGACTTCATCGCCGATATTCGCCGGAACGTCCCGCAACCCATAATAATCGTCATCGCGGACAACACCATCTCTAAAACTAAATGCCCCGTCTGTAGCAAGTTCATGCTGCTCGTCAAGGGCAAGCGGGGAAGGATGCTGGTCTGCCAGGACCGCGCCTGCGGCCACCGTCAGCCGGAAAAAGAGGACGAATCAGGCGGCTTCAAGAGATCCAGGAAAGCTAGGCGCCGTGAACCAGAAGCTGATCGCGCAGTACAGCGACAAGGGCCCCATCGGCCAAAACCTCGGCGACCTGCTAAAGGCAGCGTTGGCGGAAAAGGGGGCAGGGGAGGAGGAGGAGGCAGGGACAACCGGCAGCGGCCGACCGCGGTGTCGAAAATCCAGACCGTAAGGCGTTTCTAAGGTAAAGGAGATCTTCCGAAACAAGCTACAAACTTCGGTATAAATGCCCCTGTTTTAAAAGGTCTTTGGCTAAATCTCTCCGAAACTCTTTCTTCTCCCATAATTTTGGCGAAAACAGAAGGAAAACAATAACTGACGTGGAAATTAATTAATAATTGGCGTTTCGATGGGGAAAGGAGTTCTAGGGTTTGAATGCTACAGACTGTTAGAGGTCCCTTTTGTTAGGGGTTGACCAGGTAAGAGTTAGAAGGACTAGAAAAGTAGCCTGTCCCCTTTTCCCCTCGGCAAAGCAGCAAACCCTAGTTATGAAGACATCCCTCTGGACAGCAAGGGATATCGTATTGGCGTAGGTAGTTCAGATTCAAAAGCAACCGCCGCCGCTTGAGGAGTACTACCAGAGGCTCGGCATCGTTGAGGGGTGGACAGACCTCTGGCGAGAGGTCATAAAAGAAGCTGATAAGCACGGGTTATCGCCCCAGGGGATAAGGGGCCTGGTGATGTTGTTTTCGGATATGGTGAAACACATGGGGAAAGAATAAGGTGTTTTTTTTCTTCTCGGTATGGCAAGTTTCGCTTTAGTTTTCCTGGTATTCGGATAAGGAATAAAGTGGAGTTTTATTAAGAAAAGGAGGGGGTTATCAGTGGGCTTCAAGGAAGATATTCAAAAACTAACGGCGCAGATTGTGGAAAGGAAGCCTCATGTTTCTAATGAGGAAATGACGAAGCAGGTATTGATTATGCCTTTTATCCAGGCGCTCGGGTTTGATGTTTTCAACCCGCTGGAGATCCGGCCGGAATATATGGCCGACTTTGGCAAGAAGAAAGGCGAGAAAGTTGATTATGCCGTTTTTAAAGATGGCACACCGGTCATGTTTATCGAGGCAAAGTCCGCAACCGAAAGCCTAGAAAACCACGATGCTCAGTTAGCTCGTTACTTCAATGCTACCCTGGAAGTGCGGATTGCAATTTTAACCAATGGCATCACCTATAAGTTTTTCTCAGACTTAAATTCCGCCAATATGATGGACCCGTCGCCTTTTCTTGAATTGGATGTAACTAATCTAACCCTTGCCGATATTGAAGTTTTGGCTAACTTCCGGAAAGAGAGATTCGAGACAGAAGCACTGGTAAAATATGCGGAAGAACTTATTTATACTTCCAACCTCAACTCTAAACTGAAGGAGTTATTCAAGAACCCTCCGGACGATTTTATTCGTTACTTAATTAAGGACTTCAGTGATACCAGAATTACCAGCGCCGTTATCGAACGCTTCAGACCCATAGTCAAAAAATCTATAAACCTTGCCCTGCTGGAAATCGTCAGTCAGGGGTTATTCCAACAGGAAGCAAATACAGCCGAAAGCAGCCCTGTGCAATCCCAGCCAGAAGAAGTCCCTGGATCAACTTCTCCAGAGGAGATGACCGGAATACCTTCCGAAAGTGCGGGCAAGGTGGCCACTACTGAAGAAGAACAGGCCAGCTTAGCCATAGTTAAAAGTATTCTCGAAAAACACGGCAAAGACGCATCGATGCTCGGGGCTAAGGATACTACTGCTTACTACGCGGTCTACAAGAAAAACATCTATCAATGGTTTATTCGATTGAACTTGGAAAGCCAGAACAAGCAATTTATAACCAGGCTACCGGTTGAGCAAGTTCAGTTATTGGCTTCCGGATTCAAAGTAGAACAGGCACCCAAGTGGATCGGGGAAAGCAGGGTTTATATAGGTTCGCATAACGACTTAATAAAGCTTGAAGAACTCATCATTGCTTGTTTCGACCAGATCGGGCTTGATGGCTAACCAGAAGACGGCGGAGCGGTGGGCGGAGTGGTACTTGGGGCGGGGAGGGGTAAGTTATTAAATGGGTAACCAAGAGATTGAAAAACTTTTAACTTAAATGAGAAAAATGGGCTGGGTAGCCGGACCTGGAGCGGTACCTGGAGGAGGCCCAACACTCTCCGACAGAGTATCTGTTGAGATAGCTAACGCTACTCTTGAATCTATTGATAAACTCAACGAGATAATTACGCAGTTTGACCGAAACAGCTCAAGGTTGACAAAATGGATGTTGGTAATGACAATCATCATGGTTTTGTTGGTGACCATTCAACTAGCATTAATCCTAAATTAGCAGCACAAAAAGAGGTGCCCGTCATGCCCGACGAATGGAAGAACAAGCTGTACTACGGAGACAACCTTGAGATCCTGCGCAAGTACATCCCGGACGAAAGCGTTGACCTCATTTACCTCGACCCGCCGTTCAACAGCAAAGCCACTTACAACGTGCTCTTTTCCGAAAAGAACGGCACTGCGCCGGCTGCCCAGGTTAAAGCTTTCGAGGACTTCTGGCACTGGGACATGAAGGCGGAGGAAACTTATCATGAGGTAGTTACCCAGGGGCCAAAAAAACTGGCGGACCTCCTTCAAGCTTTAAGGGCTTTCCTCGGGCAGAATGATATGATGGCTTACTTAACCATGATGGCGATTCGGTTGGTTGAATTGCACAGGGTTTTAAAACAGACCGGGAGTATTTACCTGCATTGTGACCCAACGGCGAGCCATTATCTCAAATTAATGATGGATGCAGTTTTTGGTCCTACGTTCTTTTTAAACGAGGTAACTTGGAAACGTTCCAGTGCCCATAGTGATACAAAACAGGGTATGCGACGACTGGGGAAAATACGGGACGTCTTACTTGTTTATACGAAATCTTTTAAATACACTTGGAATCCACTTTATACGCCATATGATAAAGAATATTTACAGAGCGAATACAGGCACATAGCTCCTGATGGGCGTCCTTATAAACAAACTGACTGCACAGCCGCAAAGCCGGGTGGAGATACGGAATATGATTGGCGTGTAAAAAGACCCATTAAGGGAAAGTGGCAGGCGGATCTAACTGAAGAATACAAAAAGCCTGTTCCTGGTTATGAATACAAAGCGGTTCGCCCTTATAGAGGACGCTATTGGGCTTTTTCAAAACAAAACATGATTCAATTTGAGAAAGAGGGTAAGTTGCATTACAGGAAGACAGGCCAGCCCCGACTAATGCAATTTGCGGATGAAATGCCTGGCGTGCCGTTACAAGATCTTTGGGATAACATTCCACCCGCTCTAGGTGGAGAGGATCTCGGCTACCCCACTCAAAAACCAGAAGCTCTATTAGAGCGCATCATTGAGTGCAGCAGCAACGAAGGTGACGTTATCCTTGACCCCTTTTGTGGTTGCGGAACCACTGTAGCAGTAGCAGAAAGACTACGCCGGCGCTGGATAGGAATTGATATTACCCACTTAGCTATTGCCCTTATGAGGTATCGCTTAGAAGACGCTTTCAGGAAAGAATTATCCCCTTACGAAATCATAGGTGTACCGCAAGACTTAAAAAGCGCTGAAGCCTTGGCTGACCATGATAAATACCAGTTTCAATGGTGGGCTCTAAGTCTAATAGACGCTCGGCCTGTGGGGAATCAGAAAAAGGGTGCCGACAAAGGCATTGATGGTTATATTTACTTTTTTGATGATCAAAGCGGGACGCCCAAGGAAGTGATTGTCTCAGTTAAAGGCGGAAATGTGGGTGTGAATCAAGTTAGAGACTTAAAAGGGGTTATGAACCGTGAGAAGGCCGAGATTGGCGCTTTCGTTACCTTACGCGAACCTACAAAGTCAATGAAAGAAGAAGCTGTTTCGGCCGGCTTTTATGAGCCTGAGGTTTTTGGGGGCACTCGCAAGTTCCCCAGGTTACAGATTCTGACGATCAAAGGGCTTCTTGAGGGCACGGAACGATTGGAGATTCCAAGGTTGGCGTTTGATACTTTTAAGAAAGCCGAGAGAAAAAGTAAGGGTGGGATTGAGCAAACCGAAATTTTTTAAAACGGGGTTGCTCGTAAGCAACATGACAAGAGCTCTTTTACTTTTAATAGCTGTTCTTGTTTGCATTGTAATAATCCTCAACGGCTGCAGCGATGACACCAAGAACATTGCCGCGGACAAGCCACCGGGGGTTGTGCAGCAACAGACCCAGCCCTCATCCGAGCCCGATCAGCAGTAAACATTGCCCGAACTACAACCGCTTTTTGAGGTGAAAAAAATGAAATCTCGTTTGTTTCTTACTATAACTTTGTTAGTCTTGAGTTTTCTCCTCATCTCCCCCGCCCTGGCCGCGCCGAAGGTCATACTGGACGGCCAGCAACTCACCTTCGACGTACCGCCGGTGGTTGACCAGGGCCGGGTGCTCGTGCCCATGCGGGCGATCTTCGAGACGCTGGGCGCGAGCATAAACTGGGATCCTGCTGCAAAAACCGTCAGCGCTACCAAAGAACAGACGACCGTTAAGTTAACCATAGGCATAAGGACTGCCTATAAAAACGGCACCCCCGGCACCTTGGACGTCCCGCCTAAGATTGTCGGCGGCCGGACCCTGGTACCCCTCCGCTTCGTCTCCGAGGCCTTAGGATCGGAAGTGTTATGGGACGGAAAAACCCAGACAGTAACGATAAACTCAACCTCTGGCGTTAAAGTTACGGTTCACATTATCGACGTCGGCCAGGGAGACGCCATATACATTTCCCTCCGGGATCACAACGACATCCTCATCGACGGCGGCGATAACACTCAAGGTTCTGCGGTGGTCAGCTACCTGACAAATCAGGGTATTGACGATATCGAGCTTCTTGTGGCTACCCATCCCCACGCCGACCACATCGGCGGCCTGGACGACGTGCTGGCAGCTTTCAAGGTGGAGGCCGTGGTGGACAACGGGATGGTCGTGGACACCGCGACGTACCGGGACTACCGCGACGCGGTCAAGGCGGAGGGGTGTCCTTACCAGAAGGCTGTTCCCGGCCAGTCTTGGGTGTTCGGCTCCTACGCGCTCAAGGCCCTGGGGCCAGTGCGCGACCACGGCGACGCGAACAACAACTCCGTGGTATGCCTCCTGGACTGCGGAGAAATTGAGTTCCTGTTCACGGGCGACGCCGAGGCGGAGGCCGAGGCTGACCTGCTGGGAAAGGCTGTTGCCGCGGAGATTTTAAAGGTGGGCCACCACGGGAGCAGGACCTCGACCTCGCAGGCGTTCTTGGCGGCGGTTTCCCCGGAAGTGGCCGTTATCTCCGTGGGCGCGGGCAACACGTACGGCCACCCAGCGGCTTCCACGCTGCAACGCTTAAAAGATATGGGCGTCGGGATATCCCGCACCGATCAGAACGGAACCGTGATCATCACCACCGACGGTAAAACCTATCACGTTATCGCAAAGCCGCCTTCTATGCCGCCCGTTATCAATAAATCAAGTCCTCCCGATGAGTCGGTTCAACCGGTGGAACCGGCTTCAACCGGCAAATACGTCGGCAGCGCGAAGAGCGACAAGTACCACCTGCCGTCCTGCCGCTACGCGGAACAGATCGCGCCGGAAAACAGGGTCTGGTTCAGCTCGGAGGCCGAGGCCCAGGCCGCGGGATATGTGGCGTGCAAGGTGTGTGGGGGGTAATACTATGAAGGGACACAAGAAGAGTTGAATGATACAATGTGGGTATTCGTGGACGAATCCGGGTGTTTACGGGCTAATCAGTTGTTTGTTGCTGGCGCCTGGTTTACCTGGAAACCACGTTTTTGGATGAATCATGTCCATGCCTTGCGCCAGAAGTTAGGTTTCTATCGCGAAATGCACTTCCACAAGGTCTCCAGAAGAAGTAATGACCCGCAATATGAAATGATACAAGCCCTATTTGCTCTTTTGGCACAGCATAGCAAAACCTGGTACGCCAGAATCCTTCACATTAGCAGTTCCCATCAGATAGAGGCCTGGCGGAATTTATCTTCCGTTGATATCTACGATAATTTAATGAGTATATTTTTTGATAGATTTGGTGGACATTATCCGGAAGAATACTCAGTGGTTGTCCTTGATGAAAAGAATAGGCCCTGGTGGGACGATTACATCCCTAACGGGCTCCAAGGCTATCTTAACAACAACGTTGGCCTAAGAACCAATACAGTATTCAGAATAAAAACAGCCGATTCGTCCCAACATGACTTACTTCAAATAAGTGATGTAATCACAGCCGGAGTAAGACAACTGCTTGTCCCTTCGGAAAACCCGAATAAGAGAATACTGGCCGGTACTCTATTGCAGGCAATAGATAGAATTAAAACTTGGGATGGACGTTAAACTCTTTACAAAAAGAAGAAGGGCGTCCAATATAAGGGACGCCGTTCCTCCAGTGCAGACCGCTTTGGAACGTCAGTCCAAGCGTTCTCGCACGCACCTGCTATTATTAATATAATCGGCTAATTTACAATTGGTCAATACTTTTTTAGTCGAAAAATGTCTAATATTACAGCTTTTTTCTGTTCAGTTTCTGGCGCCCCCGGTAGGATTCGAACCTACGATCAGGCACTTAGCAGGTGCGTGCCTTAATCCGCTTGGCTACGGGGGCACCCGTGTAATTATAGCAACCTAAGCCATATTTTTCAACCAATTAAAAACATAACGCGGGAATTCCCATCCCCTTTAGGGGATTGGGATGAGAGCGCCTACTTTCCCTGGCATTCTTCGATGTATCGCCGGATGACATCAG
>QZIW01000049.1 GCA_003604985.1 Ammonifex sp. | reverse complement strand
TTTTCGTAAAGGAGTAGTCTCATGCTAAAGGAAAAGACTTTGAACTCGGAGCACGTATTCCGAGGAAAGATACTGAACGTCCGGGTGGACACGGTGCTTTTGCCGGACGGGCGGACCGGCACCAGGGAAGTTGTGGAGTACACGGGGGCGGTTGCTGTCCTGGCGCTGACGGAGGACCAGGAGGTAATCATGGTGCGCCAGTACCGGCATCCCGTCGGGCGGGAACTGACCGAACTTCCAGCGGGAAAGATCGAGGAGGGTGAGGACCCCGAAAGTTCGGCGCGCCGCGAGCTTCTGGAGGAAGTTGGATGTGAGGCGCAGTCCTGGCGGCTTTTAGGGCGTTTTTACTCCACCCCGGGTTTCACCAGTGAGGAAATGCACCTTTACCTGGCGCAAAAACTCACTTTCCGCGATCAGGCACCTGATGAGGATGAATTTGTGGAGGTGGTCCGGGTTCCGTTCGCGGAAGCCGTTCACATGGCCTTAAAGGGACAGATCTGTGATGCCAAATCCATTTGCGGGTTGCTTTGGTGCAGCAAAGTGCTGGAACAAAGGGTTTAAAGCTCCGGAAGTTTACGGCCGCCTGTGGCCGGCCTACGGAGAGTACTGTACATCACCCTGCTCCCTCTTAATACAGCTTTGCCGTCGACGAGGGGTTTCGGCAGCGGGGGGGCCACAACCCCGGCGATTGAAAGGACGATGGGGGACAACTTGTGTGCCGTAACACTCGCTTTTCTGTTACCGAATGAGCCCGCGGCAACGGAACCCATGAGGCTTCCGAGTACGACAATGCTCCCGGCTGCGGTGATTGAAGCACCGGGGTGGACGTCTCCGTCAATAACCAGGTGATTTTCGGATGATGCGGATTGGCCCGAGCGGATGCTGCGGCGGACAAAAAGAGCCGCTTCTGCGCCCGTGGGTAATGCCGGTGTGGATATCGCCTCGAGGCCGAGCGGCTTTTCGGCTTTTTCCGGTGTGTTTTCAGATGTCGGCGCTGTGACGGCCGGTTTGGCCCGGGAAACCGGGGCCGTCGGGAAGAAAATATCCTCCGTATAGACCAAGCCGTATTGTGTGACGATGCTCACAAGCTCCTGTTTTTGCTCTACGGGAAGGCTTTTTTTTTCATGGTGGATCGTAAAGCGTGCGCCCCCAAAGAAATCCCGGGCGCGATCCAACTGGCGCAGAAGGCTGTTTTTCAGTTCATCGAATTCGCAGGTCGGGTTTAGAAAGATGATTAAGCCCTCACGCGTCCCTTTAATTTGAACACATTGGATTTTCGCCATCATTCCTCCCCCTGTCGTTTCGCGAAACCTCACCCTATATGCGGTTCGATTAAAATTGACTTTTTCCTGCTTTATCCTGCCGAAAGCGTAATTTCTGTCGTGTTTTAATATTTGTTGCGCTTGTTACCAAAAAGGCGGGTATATTAATATAACAAAATTAACGATGCGGTTCCAAATTTGTGTTTAAGGGGGCAAGGTTTTGCCTGAGTGGCGCAAGGATCCGGTTGTGGACCGGTGGGTGGCGGTGAGTACGGAAAGGGCAAAGCGTCCGACCGATTACCGGCCGCCGACCGAACTTAAAAAGCAGGAACGGTGCCCGCTTTGTGAAGGAAACGAGGGCGACACACCGCCGGAAGTGCTGGCTTTTCGGAAAACAGGCGGCGAACGTGACCTGCCGGGTTGGTGGGTGCGCGTAGTGCCCAATAAATTTCCCGCGTGTCGTGTCGAAGAAGAAAATAGAGTCGCTTTTGAAGGAGTAAACGTAAAAAGGAAGGGCGTTGGGGCGCACGAAGTGATAGTAGAGACCACTGATCACGAACCGAATCTGGTCAACCAGACCGAGTGGCAGGTTCAAGAGGTGATCTGGGCCTGGCGGCAGCGCTCCCTGGCCCTCCGCGAGGACAAACGCCTGAAGTACATAAGCATTTTCAAGAATAAAGGGTCAGTTGCCGGTTCTTCGCTGGAGCACGCCCACTCGCAGCTTATTGCGCTGCCGATGGTTCCCGTGGAAATCGCCGCGGAAATTGCCGGCGTGAGAGCGTACCGGGAGGCCAAAGGGAGTTGTGTGTACTGCGACCTGTGGCGGCACGAGTCTGCCGCGGGGGACCGCGTGGTTATTGAGGGGGATGAATTCTTATCTTTTGTACCTTACGCGGCGCGGTTTCCTTTTGAGATGTGGATCGTGCCGAAAAGGCATCAAGCGGACTTCGGGCGGATCAATGAAGCAGAGGTGCGCGACCTTGCCTCTGTAGTACGGGACAGCCTGCGCCGGCTGGCGTGGACGGTTTATGACCCGCCCTTCAACATGGTGCTGCATACCTGTCCGGTCAATGACGGTACCAGCGACGAATACCACTGGCACATCGAGATTTTGCCGCGTTTGACGATTATAGCCGGGTTTGAACTGGGTACCGGGTACTATATCAACCCAACGCCGCCTGAGCTGGCCGCAGCGGCGCTGCGGGAATCCGGAGAGTGGTGCCCGGAACTAATAACCGCCGTTCGGGAGGTGAGGGCCGGTGTTTGACCGCCCGTTAAAAATTCTCGTAGTGTCTTCGGAAGCCGTTCCCTTCGCCAAAGTCGGGGGGTTGGCGGATGTGGCCGGTTCTTTGCCAAAGGCTTTGGCCATCGGGATAGAGGAGCAGGGTAACGACGTCCGGCTGGTGCTTCCGCTTTACAAGCACATCGAAGGAACGGAATACCTCACTGATTTTCCTGTTCCCCTCGCGGGTGAACTCCGAACCTGCATTTTGCGAAAAGGCAGGTTGGACGCGCATCACAAGGGAAAAACCGAGTCGGTGCCGGTATACTTCACCGGGAACTACAACTACTTTTTTCGCGAAGGAATCTATGCCTTCCCGGACGATGCGCAGCGCTTCGCTTTTTTCTGTTATGCCGTTTTGGAGATGCTGCCGCGCCTTGGTTGGCAGCCTGACGTGATCCACTGTAACGACTGGCAGACCGGCCCCATACCGCTTCTGCTCAAAACTCAGTACAAAAGCAACCCTTTCTACAAAAGAACGGCAACGGTGTTCACGATTCACAACCTTCAGTACCAAGGAAATTTTCCGCCTGAGACGCTTGAGTTGTTTAATCTGGATAAGGACTATTTTGTCCCGGAACTTCTGGAGTTCTACGGTACCTTTAGCTTTATGAAGGCGGGGATTCTTTACGCCGACGTTATCAACACCGTCAGCCAGACCTACGCCAAAGAAATACAGACGCCGGCCATGGGCGAAAAGCTGGACGGGGTCCTGCGGATGAGGTCAAAGGACGTACACGGTATTATTAACGGCATCAACTACCACGAGTTCAACCCGGCCACCGACCCGCGGATTCACCGTAATTACGATCTGAACAGCATCGAGGAAAAAATGGAGAACAAGTTCGCTCTTCAGAAAGAGATGGGGCTTCCCTTTAAGGACGTTCCCGTCCTGGGGATCGTATCGCGTCTCGTGGCGCAAAAAGGCTTCGACTTGATCGACGAGATTGCGGACGAACTCATGCACCTGGATATCCAGTTGGCGGTCCTTGGAACGGGAGATCATTATTACGAGCAGGTATTCGAAAAATTGAGGCAAACGTATCCAAAGAAAGTGGGGGTGGTTATTGGCTTTAACGCCATTCTGGCGCAGCGGATATACGCCGGAGCGGACATCTTTCTCATGCCGTCCAGGTTCGAACCCTGCGGGCTGGGGCAGTTAATCGCCATGCGCTACGGGACCATCCCTATCGTCCGGGCGACCGGGGGGCTGGCCGACACGGTAACGGAGTTCAGTCCGACCACCGTCTCCGGGAACGGCTTCGTCTTTACCGAATACAACTCGCGTGAACTTTACGCAGCCATTGCACGTGCGCTCAAGCTTTTCCGTGACAACCCTGAAATGTGGCAGCGGTTAGTGAAAAAAGCCATGTCGATTGATTTTTCGTGGGCAAGGTCGGCGGTGGAGTACATCCAGCTTTACCGGGATGCTATTCGTAAGAATGAGGCGGCGCTGCGGACTGCCTGATTTGTGTGTAATAAATGCCGGTTCTAACTGTCTCCTTCGGTCGGGGTCCAGGAGATTCCGTTTAGCTCGATTTGACCGTCGCTGTTGATGCTCGTATTTATCATGCGCATGGGTCTACTGACCTCAACCACCTGCTTGCCGATTTGCACGATAACGCCCGGGTGAGCTTTTTTTAACTCGATGTTTTTGCCCCAGGGCACCTTGATGACCGTCCTGACTCCTATGTCCGAACCTGCCTTGCCGATAAAAACGTTGCCCTGCGCGGCAAGTTCACCGGCGCGAAAGATGCCTTCAATCTTAACTTTTCCGCTGGATAGAATGTTTGTGTTGTAAGCTCCCTGACCGGTTACCAGCACATCGCCGGTGGCTTCGATGTGGCTGTTGAGTGTGTACTGGACGACAACCCGTGCGCGCCCGGTGGAAACAAGAGTCAAAATTTCGTCCTGGACGGCGGACAGGTCTTTAACGATTTTGATGACTTTTTCAAGATTGTTAAAATCGGCGAGACCAAGTCCCAAGAACACTCTTTTGGCGTTTGAAATGCTCTCGATGATCGCCGGGTCCAACTCAATTTTGAACTGAGGGGCCTCTTCCATGAGTTTAACGAGTTCCTTTATCAGTGAGGGAACTTGCCGGTACTTCTGTTCTATTACGAGGAGCAACGCAGGGCCGGGGGCAAGTGCCTGATTTCGAGCGGCCGCATGCTCCACCATGGTTCCCACGCCCTGGACCGCTTGAACCAGGGCCTGGACGAGTTGTGTCAGGGGTGCCTTAAGCTTCTCGTAATATATAGTCTGACCGCCGGCGCGAACAGTGCTGGCAATAATACTCCGGGCGATAACGTTTCCCCGGGCTTCGACGACCGCTCCAGCGATGTCCCCTCCCACGAATATGTCCCCGGTGGCTTCGACCTTCATCGCTTCGTGGACGCTGCCCATGACGTGCACACTGCCGCGGAAGTTAATATTGCCGGTTTCCAGGTTCACATCGCCCTTGATGGTAAGGCGGGGGTCCACCGAAACGACACAACGAGTTGCGGTCTGGCGAAATACCGGGAGCCCCTCGGCGGACGCGATTACGGACATCCCGTCCGGAGAGAGGGCTGCGCCGTGACCGGCCTGGAGTTCGACGATCTTCGGCTCTGGCGCGTAAACCTCTTCGCCGTTTACCCGGAAACCCGATTTACCTGGTATCCCGGGTTTCTTAACGGCCAGAACCGTCCCGGGTTCCACGGAAGCAAACCGTTGCAAGTTTCTGTAGTCTACCGTCCCGTCTTCCATGATTAGCGGTTTCGCTTCCTCAACTTGAAAAACACATAGTTCGACTGTTTCGTTGACGGGGGATTCCGGCGCTTTCCCTTCGGCGATAAGGTGCCGTCCCTCGACCGGGGACTCATACAGCGAAGCGATAAAAGCATCCTGAATCCCGTAAACTACGCCGTTTTCGCGCAGCAGGGTGCGCATTTCCTCCTCGGTGAGCGGCATTTTCATTTCGACATTCGGGTTGGTGTCAAGGGAAAGGCTTTGCTGCGGTTCGCTGTCCAGCAAGTTGTACGTGGTCCGCCTGGTCAAGCGGACGTCTAAAAATGCCTTGGACTTATTAGGGGCGATCATCACCGTAACCCGGCCCGGTTCTTCCTTGGTTTCAGTCTCGTAGGTAATCTCGTCGGACTCGCGGACCGGTGTGGGATCAAATTTCTCCGTTCCGTTTACCCACAGGCGAACGCCTTCCCCCCTCGTAATTACGGCGAGGCGCGCCTTGCCCTCCGGGTCCTGGACGTAGATCTTCCCGTCTTTAACCCATGCCAGCCCCGTTTTCTCGACTTCGACGGCCAACGACTTCCCCTCCTGACTTGCATTATATTTTCGACAAGAACAGCCGATTTCCTTCTCCGATGGTATTCCCCCCGGCTTTACTTCCAAGTTGTATTTTTTTATACTGTTTAGAAGCTGCCAGCGGGTGATTCCTGCAGCTTGGATTCGGCGCTGGCAATGCTTCGGGGTCCCAAAGGAGGAAGAGGAATGAACGCTGTTTTGGCGGCGGAAGTGGGCCGGCGGGTTGAAGGTCTTCAGGCGCTGCTCTTAAGCCAAGGTCTGACGGGCGCGCTGATCGTACAGAGCGCCGACGTGGTTTACTACACCGGGACGTACCAGAATGGTCACCTCTACGTACCCGTTGAGGGCAAGCCGGTTTTCATGGTCCGGCGGGATTTCGAACGGGCGCGGGAGAGCGCCGCCGTCGAGAGTATCGTACCGCTTAAAAGCTACCGGGATATCCCGCGGGTTATCAGCGAACACGGGCTGACGGCGCCGGAAAAGTTAGGTCTGGAATTTGACGTGCTACCCGTGAACGTTTATCTGCAGTACGGAAAAGTTTTTCCCGCAGCAAGTTTCGTGGACATTTCGCCCCTCATCCGGCAGCAGCGTGCGGTAAAGTCTGACTATGAGCTTGAGGCCCTGGCGGAAAGCGGCCGGCTATTGGACGCGATGCTCGCGGTGGTTCCCCGGGTGGCGGCGCTGGGGGAGACAGAGTTGGCAATGGCGGGAATGTTTGAAGGTGAAGCGCGCCGCCTTGGCCATCAAGGTCTGGTACGCTTCAGGGGGATGAACCCCGACTTTTTTATGGGGCACCTTCTTACGGGTGCCAGCGCCGCCGAAGCTTCGTACTTCGACGGGCCCGTATCCGGAACGGGCCTTGACCAGACGTTTGCGTTCGGGGCCGGACGGCGCCGGTTGGAGCCCAACGAGCCTCTGTATGTGGATTACGGGGCGGCCTACCGCAGCTATATTACCGACGCGACCAGGGTTTTTGTTTTCGGCAGGCTGAATGGACGCCTTGAACGGGCGCACCACGCAGCCCTTGAGATACAAGCCGCGGTTTTAGACATGGTAAAGCCCGGCGTGGTAACCGCGGACCTTTACGATGCTGCGGTACGGCTGGCGCAGCGGGCCGGCCTGGCCGAGTACTTCCAAGGCTGGCGCCAGCCGGTACAGTTTATCGGCCACGGGGTCGGGCTTGAATTGAACGAGTTGCCGGTGATTGCAACCGGGGTAAAGGAACCCCTTGCCGCAGGGATGGTTTTCGCCCTTGAACCGAAGTTCGTCTTCCCCGGGGAAGGCGCCGTGGGAATCGAGAACACCATCGTGGTTGCGCAGGACGGCGCGCGCCGCCTGACTAATTTTCCAGACCAAATCCAACATCTCTCTTGAATGCCTAGAGTAGGAACGCCACCCCGATAAATCCGCCGACGGCGCCTCCCGAGATCAGCAGCAGAAGCTTTTGGGTAAGCATTTGCGCCGTTACCGGTCCCGGCACCACGGTAGCCGCGGCAAGCCACAGAATCAAGAAGAGGGCAATCCCGACAGCGGTACCGTGGATAAGCCCTTTGCCGCCGGCCTGTTTGGAGGCAAGGCTGCCGCCGAGGACCCCGCTCAGGAAAAGAATGAAGGAAACGAAGTAGGGAAGAAGGGCTTCCGAAAGGGTGGTAAAATAGAATAGGCACGCGACTATGACGGTAGCCCCGAAAGAAGTTACAGCACCGATGAGCGTGCCGCGGCCGATAGCGGAAAGGCTGAAGCCGTTTGCCGCACTTTTGTCGGTTTTAAGGGTCATGTTTTTTCACCTCCCGCTAACATTTTTACGCCGGTCTGCGGGCCAAAAGAACCCCGCGGGCCGAATTGTGCGGGGCGGGCTTTGTTGCGCTGCACCCAAGCCTGTGGTAAAATAACGCTGGATAAGACTGGTGAAAACCGAACGGCGGGCATCTTGACCCGTACTCCAGGGTACGGGTTTGTTTGATTTGGCACCCAGGCCGGTAACGGCAAGAAACGACGGATTTAACGGGGGGACAACACTTGCCGATAAAAAAACCCCGGGGGGTCCCCGACATTCTACCGGGCGAGACGGACCGGTGGCAGCATTTAGAACGGGTTGTCCGCGAACTTGCTCACGTTTACGGGTACCAGGAAATACGGACGCCCATTTTTGAATTCACTGAGCTTTTCCAGCGTGGGGTGGGCGAGGGAACAGACATTGTGGCCAAAGAAATGTACACCTTCAACGACCGCCGCGGGAGAAGTCTTTCGCTGAGGCCCGAAGGGACAGCGGCGGTGGTGCGGGCGTTCATCGAAAACAATATGTACACCTGGCCGCAACCCGTTAAACTTTATTATATCGGACCCATGTTCCGGTACGACCGCCCGCAGGCCGGGCGCTACCGTCAGTTTCACCAGTTCGGGGCAGAGGTCTTTGGTTCCACGGAGCCCGGTGTGGACGCCGAGGTCATCGAACTCTTGCTGCGTTTTTACAAAATATTAGGGCTCAAAGGTCTTTCACTGGAAATAAGCAGTGTTGGCTGTCCGGAGTGCCGCAAAGAACTGACGGACTCCCTTGTTTCCTACATCAGGCCGCAAACGGCAGGGCTCTGCAAGGACTGCAGGGACCGCGTCGACCGCAATCCCCTGAGGCTGCTGGATTGTAAAGAGCCGGGGTGCAAGGAACTGTTAAGAGAAGCGCCCACACCCCTTGATTTCCTGTGTCTATCCTGCTCTGCGCACTTTGCGGCGTTAAGACAGGAACTTCTGGCGCTGAAAATCAGCTACAACATCAACCCTCACATGGTGCGGGGCCTGGACTACTACACCGGTACCTCGTTTGAGGTGATACTTCCGGGCATCGGCGCACAAAGCGCCATTGGTGCGGGCGGCAGGTACGATAACCTGGTCAAAACCTGCGGCGGCCCGCCCACGCCGGGGGTCGGGTTCGCTGTCGGGATTGAGCGCACCCTTCTGGCGCTGGAAGAGCAGGGGATCGAATTTTCGGGCGACACGCAACCGGGGGTTTTCGTAGTCGCGGTGGGGGAAGATGCCGTGCGGCATGCGCTGCGGATTTTGCAGGCTCTCAGGGAAGCCGGTATCCGGGCGGACAGGGACCACGCCAACCGCGGGCTGAAAGCGCAGTTGAAACAGGCGCACAGGCGCGGCGTAAAATGGGTGGTAATCGTCGGCGAGGAGGAGTTAAGCCGGGGCACCGCGGCCCTCCGGGCGATGGATACCGGAGAACAGGTCGAGGTAAACGAATCCGAACTAATTCCGCGGCTTAGAGCATGGCGGGCGTAAAAAATTGGAGGCCGATGAATGATTAGAACGTCGTACCGGACCCACCTTTGTGGGACGCTCGGAGAGAAAGAAATAGGCGAAAGCGTTACTCTTGCCGGTTGGGTGCACACCCGCCGGGACCATGGAGGGCTTATCTTCGTCGACCTCAGGGACCGCGAGGGTATCGTCCAGGTCGTTTTCAGCCCCGAGGTAAGCCGGCCGGCCTTCGCAACGGCGGAGATGGTGCGGGGTGAATACATACTTCAAGTTGAGGGCGAGGTAAGAAGAAGACCCCCGGGTACCGAAAACCCTAAGCTCCAAACGGGTGCAGTGGAGGTTTACGCCAGTTCCTGCAAGGTTTTGAGTCCGGCAAAAACCCCTCCCTTTTACATCGAGGACAATATCAACGTTGAAGAGGAACTCAGGCTTCGCTATCGCTATTTGGATTTGCGGCGTCCGGAGATCCAGCACGGGCTTAAGATGCGGCACCGGGCGGCGAAAGTGGCGCGGGATTTTCTTGATTCCCATGGGTTCTGGGAAATCGAAACCCCCATGCTGACGAGGAGCACCCCCGAGGGGGCAAGAGACTACCTCGTCCCAAGCAGGGTCAACCCCGGCCGCTTTTATGCGCTGCCCCAGTCACCGCAGCTTTTCAAACAGATCCTCATGGTTGCAGGAGCGGAAAAATATTTTCAGATCGTGCGCTGCTTCCGCGACGAGGACCTCCGCGCCGACCGCCAGCCCGAATTCACTCAAATCGATATTGAGATGTCATACGTGGGTATAGACGACGTGCTGAGGCTTAGTGAATCCCTTGTCGCCGAAATCTGCCGGGAGGTCGCCGGAATAGAAGTGCAGCTTCCAATACCACGGTTCAGCTATGACCGGGCGATGGCGCTGTACGGGACGGACAAACCGGACATCCGGTACGGCCTGCAATTAACGGACGTGTCCGACATCGTGGCAGATTCCGCCTTCAAAGTCTTTACGCAGGTTGTAAAAGGCGGCGGTATGGTAAAGGGTATTGCCGTTCCCGGGGCAACGGAACTGACCCGGCGGGAAATTGACGAGTTGACCCGTTACGCGGCTAACTTTGGCGCCAAAGGACTGGCCTACGTCCAGGTTACGGCGGAAGGTCCGAAGTCGCCGATCCTCAAATTCATTCTACCGGAAGAAGTGCAGCGGCTGCTGGCAAGGCTCGAAGCCCGGTCCGGGGACCTCCTGCTTTTTGTCGCCGACGAGCGGGCTGTGGTGGAACGAAGCCTGGGTGCGGTTCGTACCCGTATTGCGGAGCATTTGGGGTTAATCCCGCCGGGTTTTGCTTTTGCCTGGGTGGTTGATTTCCCACTGCTGGAGTACGATGCGGCCGAACAGCGGTTCGTCGCCGTACACCATCCGTTTACCGCTCCGTACGATGAGGATTTGGCCTTTATCGATGAGGACCCCGCAAGGGTCCGGGCCAAAGCGTACGACCTGGTGTTAAATGGTGTTGAACTCGGCGGGGGTAGTATCCGTATTCACCGGCGCGACGTCCAGGAACGTGTTTTCCGGGCTATCGGGGTTGAGCCCCGCGAAGCCGAAGAAAAGTTCGGTTTTTTGCTTGAAGCCTTCGAATACGGGGCGCCTCCCCACGGCGGGATTGCGTTCGGGTTCGACCGCTTGCTGATGCTTCTCTTGGGCCGAACCACAATCCGCGACGTTATCCCCTTTCCCAAGACGCAGAGTGCTCAGGACCCCATGACCCAGGCACCTGCACCCGTCACGAACCGCCAGTTGGCCGAATTGCACGTAAAACTCGATATAAAGGAGCAAACCAAGAAAATATGAGACTTAATTAAAACTTTTCGTCCGAATGACGATATAATGCTATATAAGACGTTACGGGGACCATAGAGTAAGGGTGGCAACCTAAGATGCATAACCCGTCTTTGTTTATGATGGTCCTGATGCTTTTCGGCGGTATGGGGCTCCTCCTTTACGGCATAAACGTCATGAGCGAGGGGCTCCAGAAGATGGCGGGGCACAAGCTCCGGCGCATTCTAGGGGCGGTTACGAACAGACCGTTCTTGGGGCTGTCGGTTGGCGCCATGATCACGGTCCTTTTTCAAAGCAGTACCGCTACTACCGTTATCCTCGTTGGGTTGGCGAGCGCCGGGGTCGTCACCCTCCGCCAGTGCCTCCCGGTCATTCTGGGCGCTGACATCGGCACGACCGTTACGGCCCAGTTGATCGCGTTGAAAGTAACGGAAATTTCATTACCCATTGTTGGTGTCGGCGCCACTATCGTTTTCTTTACCAAAAGAGACCGCTACCGCAGGATAGGCCAGGCGATCATAGGTTTCGGGCTGCTGTTTCTCGGCCTGAAAATTATGGCGGACGCCATGATTCCGCTTCGTGATTCCGCCGTTTTCAAAGACGCCCTCTTGCAGGTCTGTCACAACCCGCCCCTGGCCATACTAGTGGCCTCTTTCTTCACTTTTCTGATCCACAGCAGCGCGGCGGCCCTCGGCGTTATCATCATGCTGGCCACGCAGGGCCTGATCGACACGCTGTCCGCCGTGTATTTTATCCTGGGTGCAAACGTCGGGACGTCCTTTACGGCGCTACTTTCCAGCATCGGCTCGCACCGCGAGGCGAAGCGGGTCGCGGCGGCGCATTTTTTCGCCAAGCTCGGCGGGACCTGCCTGGTGTACCCTTTTTCGGTGCCTTTCGTCGCCTGGCTCTGTAGTTGGACGACTTCACCGAGTTTTCAGGTAGCGAACGCGCATACCCTTTTCAATCTGACCATTACCTTCGCTTTCCTTCCTTTTCGGAACATCGGCGTGCTGATTTTGGAACGGTTGCTGCCCGAGAAAAAAATCCCCGAGTTTGAGCCGAAGTACTTGAACGTGGCTTTGCTGGACACACCGTCCATCGCGCTCGGACTCGCGTACAAAGAGGTGGTCCGGCTTTCAGCCGAAGTGCTGCGGATGTTCCGCGACGTTGACCGCGTGCTGCGCACCGGGAGCCACGACCTCATCGAGCGGATTATGCACAAGGAGGCGGTCATCAACGCGCTCTTCAGTAAAGCAACCAGTTACCTGACACTGCTCCTCCGGCGGCCGCTCCACCGGGAGGAGTTTGCCAAAGGTATGGGCCTGGTGCAGGTCTTGAACGATCTCGAGTTGATCAGCGACATAATGAGCAAAAACGTCGCGCCCCTCCTGCAGCACAAGCTCCGGGAGAACATTTCCTTTTCACCCACCGGTTGGGAGGATCTGGTACTGATGTACCAGGAGGTATGCCTCATGATGCGCACGACGCACAAAGCACTCGTGAAGGCGGACTATTGCCTGGCCGAGCAGGCGATAAAATTGCTGCCCAAGATTACAAAGCTGGAACGGGGATTGAGGAGTACCCACATCTACCGCTTGCGTGAAGGGATAAAGGAGTCGGAGCTTTCGAGCAGGTTACACCTGGAGCTGTTAAACGCATACCTGAGGATCAGTGAACATCTAAGGAATATAGCTATCACCACAGCGGGAGAACTGACAGACGCGCGGGTCTGTCCGGCCGTTCCCGCCTTTCACCCGGCGGAAGAGCCGGAGGACCACGAAATCGAGGCCGCCGCCACGGCGGAGACGCTTTAGACCGTCATGATCAGTTGCTCGCCGGTTCAACCGTTACCTTATCGCCGTCCTTAACCTGTTTTAGACCGGATACGTCACCGCGGATCCGGCCCAAAACATTAACCGGGCTTGCGGGCCGTATTTCATTCCCCCTGCTTGCCGGTGTGGGGCCGAAAAAAATACACAGCGCCGGTCCCGGCGGCCAGTAGCCGACGTCTCCCTCCTCTACCACCGCGCGCGGGTTTTCCTCGGGAAGCTCAAAGGGCACCTGAAAATAGATTTCGTCGCCCCAGGTATTAACCCGACCGGTCACAGGCAGCGCGTCCCACACGGCGCTTGCCGTTTTCGAGTCGTTCAAATGTGCTTCCACCGTAACGCTGCCTGCGGTGATAAGCACGCGTCTTGGTGCTTGCGCCTCTAATGCCATTCAAATCCACTCCTTAATAAAAACAAGTTCTAATTCTAGGTTAAACAGTTCAAGGTTCAAGGTAAGAATACAGAAGACAGAAGTCAGAATTCAGAAGTGGAAGACAGGGTTCAAAAGTCAAGCCTCCGCAATATCCTATTTGATCTTCGCTTTTCGGTCAGCTATTCCTCCCCGGCAAAACATTATCCTCAGGACTGGTACTTTAGTTCAACACCAAGAGACGAAAGGGTGCCTTTTCCGCGGTTTCAGGTTTTTTGCAACACTTTCCGGCAGGAAAACGCAGAAAAGGCGCCGAAACTGTGGGGTAGGAGGGGTTGAATGCGGCGGATTAGCGCGCTGTTGTTGCTGATATATTTTATAGCTGTTTTCGGTCTTGTGCTTACTGCCGCAGCGGGAAAATACGATACCGCCGCTTCGGCGGCGCCGGCGGAAAGCACATACCTGGAGCGGGTGGTAGTCCTCGAGGTTGACGGTCCGATCATTCCCGTGGTTGAACGCTATCTTGAACGGGGAATAGAAAAAGCTGAGAGGCAAGGAGCGGTCTGCCTTATTAAACTCAACACCCCGGGCGGGCTGTATAACGTCACGCAGAAGATCGTTACCAGGATTGTCAACGCGAGGACGCCGGTAATTGTCTACGTCAGTCCGGCGGGGGGCTGGGCTGCTTCCGCGGGCGCGTTTATTTCCCTTGGGGCACATGCCGTGGCTATGGCGCCGGGAACCCGAATCGGCGCTGCCCATCCCGTGGCCGTAGGGGAGGACAAACAGGATGTGCCAATGGAGAAGGTCACGTCTGATGCGGCCGCGTGGATGCGTTCTCTAGCCGAACTCCGTGGGCGTAACGTCGAGATGGCCGAGGCGATGGTCACGGACAGCCGGTCCTTTTCGGCGGATGAGGCCGTAAAGCTCAAACTGGTCGATTTCGTGGCGGCCGACGAAACGGAGCTTTGCAGCAAGCTTTCCGGCAAGAAGATGACTCTCGGTGACGGTCGCTCAGTTGTTCTGAAGCTTTCTCAGAGCCGATTCGAAGAGCTGAAACCAAACCGTGTCGAGCGTTTCCTCGGCGCACTGTTGAACCCGGACATCGCATACTTGCTTTTGACCATCGGCATGGCCGGGCTGATGGTCGAGATTTACCACCCCGGGCTGGTCATACCGGGCGTGGTCGGGGGTATCTCGTTGTTGCTTGGACTTTACAGCATGGGCACCCTCGATGCGTACTGGGGCGGCTTGATCCTGATCCTGCTCGCCTTTGGGTGCTTTGTGGGGGAAGCCTTTGCCCCAACACACGGAATACTGGGGACGGGTGGGGTGATTGCGTTTATTTTCGGCTCACTGCTCCTTTTCAGCATGCAGCAGACAGGGCTGGGCATAAGTATCGGCCTGATAGCGGCTGTGAGCGTGACACTCGCTGGGCTGATGGCTTTGCTTGTGGTCGCTGTCATCCGTGGACAAAAGCGGCGCGTGCTGACCGGCATGGAAGGTCTGATCGGGTACGACGGGGTGGCACGCACGGACCTGGACCCTGAAGGCACTGTTTTGGTGGCAGGGGAGATATGGCGTGCGGTTGCGGCGGAAGGTAAGATAGAAAGGGGAGAAAAAGTCAAAGTCGTGCAGACGGAGGGTATAAGCCTCAAAGTCAGCAAAAAAGGCTGAGTTTACGAAAAAAACCAAGTACACGGAGGTGGTTTCATGTTCAGTTTCATGGTAACCATCATTATTTTGGGCATTTTCTTGCTGGCGTCCGCAGTCAAGATCGTCCAGGAGTACGAGCGCGGGGTAATCTTTCGCCTCGGGCGTTGCGTCGGGGCCCGGGGCCCGGGGCTTTTCCTCCTCATCCCGATAATCGAACGGATGCGGAAGGTCGACCTCCGGGTGGTCACCATGGAGGTCCCGACCCAGGAGGTCATCACGCGGGATAACGTTACAGTCAAGGTCAACGCGGTAGTCTACTTCCGGATTATCAACCCGGTCGACGCCGTTATCAAAGTCATAGACCCGGTCCACGCTACTTCGCAGCTGGCCCAGACCACCCTGCGGAGCGTTCTCGGCCAGTCCGAACTGGACGAGTTGCTGTCCCAGCGGGAGGCCATCAACCAGCGCCTGCAGCAGATTATCGACGAAGGCACCGAACCGTGGGGCGTCAAGGTCGGCCTGGTGGAGGTCCGCGACGTCGAGCTTCCGGGCTCCATGCAGCGGGCGATGGCGGCACAGGCTGAGGCCGAGCGGGAAAGGCGGGCCAAGATCATCCACGCTGAAGGTGAGTTGCAGGCGTCGGAGAAGCTTTCCGAAGCGGGCCGGGTCATCGCCCGCGAGCCGGTCACGGTCCAACTCCGTTACCTGCAGACCTTGCGGGAAATCGGTGCCAACAACTCCACCACGATCGTCTTCCCGCTGCCGCTGGACCTGATTAAGCCGCTTTTGAAGATCTTTGGTTCAGAAGGGGACAAACCGGCAAGCTAAGAAAGTCGGCATGTGGAAGCTTAGTTACCGTAAAAAAAGCCGCGAATCCCATGATCGCGGCTTTTCTCGCGCCCATCAACGATCGGCACTGCGAATCAGCGCCCGGTGGAGAGTGAAATCACCAGTAGCGCTTGCCTCCTACGAAACTCTCTGCCCCTTGCTTCTTGAGGGCCGGCATGCGACGTTTCCCCAACATTCATAAACAGTTCCGACCAGCATATGTTTTGGATAAGTTGGGGGGAATGAAACGTGGAATGGCTCATTTTTTCCCGGCGGCGAATCTTGCTTTTTCTTGCGGTGTTCCTGCTGTTGGGCTTGCTTTACCTTTTGCTCGCGGGCGTAGTGCACCTCCCAAGTGCAATCGAACCGCAGGATCTATTGCGGCAGGCGGTAACCCGTACTAAAGCGGTAAAGTCTTACTCCTACAGCATCAAGACCCGGCTCGTAACCCGCCAGGGAACGCGCAATTTAAGCGATCTGAAGGGCTCGCGTGTTCTTCCCGACGGGGTTTCCGTTACAGGGAAGATCTTCAACTCGCCGGTGGAAATCGTTCAACTGAAGGGGGTTACCTACGTTAAGGACCGCTATTCCGCAAAGTGGTTGGCCTTGAATGGCGACCGGCTGGGGGATACCGGTGTTTTTATCGCGGAACTCGACCCGCTCGTGCTTTTGGATTTCAAGGAGACACCGCTTGTGGTTTGGGGTAAAAAGGAACGCAGCGAGAAGAAAGAACTCCTGGTGCTCGAGTGTACACCTCGAGTTGCGAACCGCTTCCTTGCCGCCCAGTTTGTCGACTTCAAATACCGCATGTACGTCGATCCTAAGCAGCACTACGTCACAAGGGTTAAGGTCGAGGCCCGGAGCAAGGAGAGTCAGACAAGGCTTTTTATTGATTTGGGCCTCGATAATTTCGACAAGCCCTTAAAAATCGAACCGCCGGCCAAGACATCTACACACTGAACCGGCGGTGGTCGTAGGATACCGCCCGAGCCGCATTCCGGAAACAAAAAAAACGCTACGGCAGTAAAATCTTAGGCCTGACCGGGGCCAGGCCCAAGATTTATTTGTTTTTAAACGTCTCGCACTTGGTGTTGTCAGATTTTAAGGCTTTGTTTGTTCCGTTGCGGTCCACCTGGATCATCGGTGCCGCGCACTTTACGTTTTGGTTGTGCTCGCACTCGGTAACCGTGCACTTAATGTCCGGCATTGTTTTCACCTCCCGAGGTAAATCTCTACTTATTCTGTCCCGGGCGGTTTCGTTTATGCATTTTCATCCATCGCGGGGAAAAGTAGAGCGGTTTTTTGCGAAACAAGCGGTTTCGACGGGCGGTATAGGTTTACGGCCAAAGGCTTGTGTGATAAGATTACTATTGTAAAAACTATGGAGGGGATCTTTTGCAGGGGCAGGACCTTGTTGCGGCCTTGACCAATTGGTTGAAGCAGCAATTGGATAATTCGGGGCAAAAGGGTTACGTAATCGGGCTAAGCGGCGGCATCGATTCTGCGGTCGTGGCGGTGCTTTGTAAGAGGGCCTGTCCCGACAACACGTTAGGTGTGGTAATGCCTTGCTTCAACGATAAAAAGGATGCGGAGGACGCCGAACTTGCCGCGAGACTCTTCGACATCCCGTACGTTACCGTACCCCTGGATGACACCTACCGTTTGCTCGCTGAGACCCTGACCGGAAAACGCCTTGAGGAACTGGATAAAAAAGATATTAACCTGGCCAACCTTAAGCCGCGCCTCCGGATGGCCACACTCTACTTTTTCGCCAACCAGCGTAAAGGGCTTGTGGCCGGAACCGGGAACCGGAGCGAGTTGGCGATTGGGTACTTCACCAAGTACGGCGATGGTGGGGTCGACGTACTGCCGATCGGAAACCTTTTGAAATATCAGGTCCGAGAGGTGGCAATCTGCCTCGGGATACCCCAGAAGATTATTGACCGGCGTCCTTCCGCATGTCTTTGGGAGGGGCAGGAGGACGCGGGGGAATTAGGTTTCACTTACGATGAATTGGATCACTACCTCCTAAAAAAAGAAGCCTCTTCCGGCGCCAGGGAAAAAATAGATTATTTGTGCGCCGCCAATCGGCATAAATTAAAAATGCCGCCAATACCCGACTTTTAAAATAATAGGCTGGCCAGTAGGGTAAATTTCGGGCGGGGCCTATTTTGCTCTGTCTCAATTGCGGTTGGGGTGACGGACGGTGTCGGGACATTCCAAATGGGCACAAATAAAAAGAAAAAAAGCAAAAACTGATGCCGAGCGCGGGAAAACCTTCACCCGGCTTTCCCGCGAGATCATCATGGCGGTGCGCCAGGGCGGGGGTGATCCGGAGGCGAACTATCGTCTGAAAGCGGCCATCCAGCGGGCCAGAGAAGCGAACATTCCTTTAGACAACATCCAACGAGCGGTTCAAAAAGGATTAGGTGAGGTCGGAGGCGCCGATTTCGAAGCGGTCACGTACGAAGGATACGGACCGGGGGGGGTGGCGCTTCTTATTAAGGTGACCACCGACAACCGGAACCGGACCGCATCCGAGGTCCGCCACAGTCTGAGCAGATACGGGGGCAGCCTTGGTGAGGCAGGCTGCGTCGCCTGACTCTTTAATGAAAAAGGGCTGATTTTCGTCGGCAAAAGCAAAGGGTTAAGCGAGGAAGACCTGTTGATCTCCGTTTTGGAAAGCGGCGCCGAGGACATGCGGGAAGTCGAGGACGGCTATGAAATCACCACGGCACCTGATGAGTTGGGGCAGGTGAAGACTGATCTTGAGGAGCAAGGCATACCGGTGGAAGAAGCCGAGCTTACTTTTGTACCCCAGACCACGGTACCACTTGCCGGTGAGGAGGCCAAGCGGGTCCTGCGGCTGATACAGAGCCTGGAAGAACTTGAAGATGTGGAGGCGGTTTACGCCAACTTCGACATCCCGCCGGATGTTATGGAAGAGGCTACCGTGAGGTAGCCTCCTAGATTTTGCATACGGGCGGTGTCCAAAGGACATAATTCTGCCAGAGGAGGAAAAATCATGAACAGGAGACTCTGGTGGGTTCTTGCGCCGCTTCTCATCGTTGTTGCTCTGGTAATCATTTTTCTATTTCTGGCCAAGCCGGTCAACACACTGGCTTTCTGGAAGAAAGAAACCGTTCGGCCCTCCACGGTCGTTACCATGGAAAGGGTGTTCATTTGCGGCGACCGGTGCATTCTTTCGGAGGGGCCGGCACCGAAGGCGCTGCTCAAATTCGATGCCCGGGCGATCACAAGTCACTTTCCCGAGAACGCGGGTTGGAACGTTGATTTGAGCCTGCCAACCGCGGTACGTTTGACCTCCAGGGCAAATGACTTCTGCCCCCGGCACAAGTCGTACCGCCATCTTGGCGTCAGCAGGGGATACGTGGCCGTTTTTCAAGGGCCGCTGGGCTTTAACCAGAAGCTTTTGCGCCGTGAACAGCGTTTGCCGGAAGGCTCGCTCACTCCCGGTTTGCGGGAAAGGCTTTCGCTGGGGATGAATTTTGCGGCGCAGCGGCCGGAAACCCAGGCGCAGCTGCGGCGGGAACTTGAGTTCGCGGACGAACCACAGCTTAACGCGGCTTTGGAGAACCTCGACGAGTTGCAGGAATAGCGACCCAAACGTGGAAGCTTTTTAGGGATAATACAGTCGCCGTGGGTCGCGCTTTCAATTTGATGGCGTTCTCACGGAAGGAATGACCGGGAAACCCGACTTTCTGAATCCAGGGTAGCCCTAAGGATAGCGGGCTTCGGTCTTCGCGCCGAAATAAGAATTCCGCCCCGGCTTCCGACATCGAGAACAGACTGTGGTTGAGGGGATGACGGCGGATGCTGGTATTGGGAATCGATCCAGGGACGGCGCTTGCCGGTTACGGTCTGGTGCGGGGAGGCAGGGGATCAACCCTGCTTCCGGTATCCCACGGTTGCATCCGAACTAAATCCGATTGGCCGCTGGCCTACAAGCTGCAGGCGGTGTACCGGGAAATTTCCCGGATCATCACCGAGTTCAGGCCCGATGCGGTGGCGGTGGAGGACCTTTTTTTCAACAAGAATGCCCGGACGGCGATAGCCGTGGCCCAGGGCAGGGGGGTTACGCTGCTCGCGGCGGCGGAGGCCGGCTGTCCGGTTTTCGAGTACTCTCCTCTGGTCGTAAAACGTGCGGTAACGGGTAACGGAAGAGCCACCAAGGAACAGGTCAGATACATGGTCCAGCACCTGTTGGGGCTCAAATCACCCCCTTCTCCGGATGACGCCGCGGACGCGCTGGCGTCCGCGATTTGCCACCTGAATACCGCGCTGACAACCACTGCGTATAACGTAAAGCCTTAGATGCGGAGCTTTCTGCGATGATCACTTTCGTGCGCGGCAGGCTGGTTCAGGTGAACACCGGCGCCGCCGTCATTGAAGTCGGCGGTATCGGCTACCGGGTCATCATTCCATTATCCCTTGCGCCGCTCCTTCCCCAAACGGGGGAAGAATGCCGCTTGCACACGCATTATATGGTGCGGGACGAGCGGGCCGAACTGTATGGGTTCAAGAGTGAAAAGGAGCGCGACCTGTTCGTTTTGCTGCTGGGCGTGAGCGGTGTCGGACCAAAAGCAGCCCTGGCGCTCCTTGCCTGTTTATCACCCGCGGAGATCGAACGGGCGGTTTTTGAGGAAAACGCCGCGGTGCTCCAAATGGTGCCGGGAATCGGGAAGAAGACCGCGCAAAGGCTGTTGTTGGAGCTGAAAGACAAGCTCGAGTACAGGCAGCCGCGCGATCGCGGCCCCTTGTCGGATGCGGCCGAAGCACTGATAAGCCTGGGATACCGGCGTGATGAAGCTCTGGAAGCGGTCAAGCGGGCAGCAGGGGGCGGGGATGCAGGCGACCTGGAGGCCATTCTGCGGTCGGCCCTCGGTCTGCTTTTGAAGCGGGAGGATAGGAAAAAATGAACGACATACGGGTTGTTTCGATGGACGTCCAACCTGAGGACATGGTGGTCGAAGCGGCCTTACGCCCGTCGAGTCTTAATGAGTTCATCGGGCAGGAAAATGTTAAGGAAACCCTAAGGATATCCATCGAAGCGGCGAAAAACCGCGGGGAAGTGCTCGATCACGTATTGCTTTACGGTCCACCGGGGCTCGGCAAGACGACGCTGGCACGGATCATCGCTGCGGAGATGGGCGTAGGCATAAGGATAACTTCCGGCCCGGCTATTGAGCGTCCGGGTGATCTGGCTGCGATCTTAACCAACCTGGCCCCCGGGGATGTTCTCTTCATCGACGAGGTCCACCGCCTCAGCCGGCCGGTTGAGGAGATACTCTATCCTGCCATGGAGGAGCGCGCGCTGGACATCATCATCGGCAAGGGGCCGGCCGCACGCTCAATACGTCTGAGCCTCCCGATGTTCTCGCTGGTAGGCGCCACTACAAGGGCCGGCCTTCTTTCGTCGCCGCTGCGAGACCGCTTTGGCTTAATCGTCCGGCTTGATTACTACGGCACGGAAGAACTGGTTTTGGTGGTTGCGCGCGCTGCCAGGCTTCTCGGCATAAGCCTCAGCGCTGACGGGGGGATGGAAATTGCAAGGCGTTCGCGCGGTACACCAAGAGTTGCCAACCGACTGCTTCGAAGGGTGAGGGACTTCGTCGAGGTAAAAGAAAACGGTGTGATTACCATTGAATCAGCCCGGAAAGCGCTCGATTTTCTCGGGGTGGACGAACTCGGACTCGATACTTCCGACCGCAGGCTGCTTACCGCGCTGATTGAAAGGTTCGGGGGCGGGCCCACCGGGGTCGAAACCCTGGCGGCGTCCACCGGGGAAGAGGTAGTGACGTTGGAAGACGTTGTCGAGCCTTACCTTATGCAGGTCGGGCTTTTGGCCCGGACGCCGCGGGGAAGGGTGGCGACCGTTTCGGCTTACCAGCACTTGAAGTTGACACCTCCTGCCAGAGAGAGCGGGCAGGGCACTTTGTGGTAGAAAAATTGTAAGGTAGAATGCAGAAGTCAGAATTCAGAATA
>QZIW01000080.1 GCA_003604985.1 Ammonifex sp. | reverse complement strand
GCGGCCGGCGCACCCTACGACATCAAATTCGGCCCGCCGACAATCATCGCTACCTTCATTGTCAACGAAAAACAGAAAATTGTCGGCGCCCAACCGTACGCGGTGTTTCAGCGGGCGCTGCAAGCCGCACAACAATCGATAAATTTATAAGACTTCGACCGCTTCACCGACCACGTCGTAGTCCCTGGCCCCGGTCACCAGCACCCGGACAAAGTCGCCCGGTTCCACCGGCCGGACCGAGGTAAAGTAGACGCCGCCGTCCACCTCCGGGGCGTCGCACTCGCCCCGCCCGTAATAAAAGCGCCCCCGCTTCCCTTCCACCAGCACCAGGTCCTCCCGGCCGGCCCTGCCCAGGTTGCGGGTGATCGAAAGCTCCCCGGCAACGCGTTTTAGGCGCGTCGCGCGCGCTCTTTTTAACTTCCAGGGGACTTGTTTTTCAAAACCGGCGGCCGCCGGGCCTTCCTCGCGGGAGTACGCGAATACGCCCAGATGATCGAACTTGATCTCCCGTACCGACTCTTCCAGCGCTGCGTAATCAGCCTCGGTTTCACCCGGGAAGCCGACCATCAAAGTCGTCCGGAGCGTTATTCCCGGTACGGCCGCGCGCACCTTCGCGACAAGTTCGCGCGCATCGACAACAGGCCGGTTCATCGCTCTCAAAAGGTGGGGGCTTACGTGTTGCAGCGGTATATCCAGGTATTTGCATATCTTATCTTCTTCTTGGACCGCCGCGAGCAATTCCGCCGTAATACCGGTGGGGTTGACGTACATGACCCGGACCCACCGCACCGCCTCCAGTTGCGCGAGTTGGCGCAAAAGCCGGGGCAGGTCGGCGCGCCCGTACAGGTCTATCCCCCACCTGGTGGTATCCTGGGCCACCAGGACCAGTTCCTTTACCCCCCGGCCGGCCAACGACTTCGCCTC
Source organism: Ammonifex sp. (assembly GCA_003604985.1). Classification (GTDB taxonomy): domain Bacteria; phylum Bacillota; class Desulfotomaculia; order Desulfotomaculales; family Ammonificaceae; genus SURF-55. The sequence continues at coordinate 20,838 of QZIW01000080.1, read as the reverse complement.
CGCCAGGATATGGTCCGGCCTCCGGCTCCGGTGGCTCCCCCGTAGTGTGGGGATTAAACAAAAGGTGCAGCGGTTGCTGCAGCCCTCGGCAATTTTCAGGTAAGCGGTATAGGAAGGCGTGGTTAAGAGCCGCGGCTCCGCCGCATTTACAAAGCCCGGTTTGCCGATAACCACCGGTTTTTTACCTTCGAGGGCTTCTTTTGCGACCCGTACGACCTCGCCCACCGTCCCCGTGCCCAAAAGCGCGTCGATCTCCGGCACCTCCCGGATTAGGGCCTCCCCGTGCCGCTGGGGGAGGCAGCCGGTCACCAGAAGTGTCTTCAAGCGCCCTTCCTGTTTGTACCGGGCCGCCTCAAGGACGGTTTTTACCGACTCCCGCTGCGCGGCGGTAATAAACGCGCACGTGTTTACCAACAAAAGGTCGGCTTCCCGTGGGTCGGCCGCAATGCCGTACCCTGCCGCTCCCAAAAGCCCGAGCATCGTCTCGGTGTCCACCCTGTTTTTTGCGCATCCCAGGCTGATAGCCCCAACCAAAATCATAATTCAACCTCGTAAAAAGTTTTGCCGGGCACACCCGGCTATTTTTCAAGTTCTAAGTTCTAAGTTTTACAGTTCGAGGTGCGATAGTTCGAAGTTCGAAGTTTACTAATTCTATTATTCTGACTTCTGTATTCTATCTTCCCTTGAACCTCGAACGGATCCCAAAGATCCATCAGTTTCAGCTATAACGTTGAACTTTGAACGTCTATCCGTTCTGGAAAGAAAACTCCCTCGTCACGATCTGACCGACGCCGCCAAGGTACCCCAGGTTTTGCCCGTTGCAGGACACCTCCACAACCCCCGCGTTGCCCAATTTGAGTTCTATGGACTCACGTGCGGGAAAGGTGCGGGCGTCACCCGCGCGGAGTTCGCCCTCAAAGGCCTTTTCGCCGTCGGCCACTACCCGCGTCCAGCACCGGTCCCTGGTTACATTCAGCGTGATGTTCAAACCCTGGTTTGCCTGCCCCTGCTGGTCTTCCACCGGTAAGCCGGTCTGGACGTCGGTCGGTTTTGCGTCTTTGACTAACTCGCCTGGTTGGAGGTCCACGGGCGCAGCCTGTCTGTTCTCCTCAACCGCAGGCCCGCGAACCGCAGGCCCGCGCTCCCCCGAGCCGCCGTATACAACTTCGTAAATACCGTTAAAGGCAAAAAGCAGGCCGATGACGATCAGGATAAGAAAAAGGGGACGGTACCGTGACGAGTTTATAGAAGAGCGACGCCTTTTTACCCGTTGCGGCTTGGCTGCCGGACTCGGCTCTACTTCGTACAGCGCGTCAAATTCCGCGGCAAGCTTCGCTTCGTCCAATTCCAGATAACGAGCGTAAAGGCGCAAAAAGGCCTTAGCGTAAACCCGCCCGGGCAGCAAATGAAATTCATCGTTTTCTATGGCTTCTAAAAACCTGGCGCGGATTTTCGTAGCCTCTTCCACAGTTGCAAGGCTTATTCCTTTTTCTTTCCGGGTCTGAAGGAACTGCCCGCCGATACTCACCTAAGGCACCCCACATACAATTACTCACGAAAAATACAGGTACAAAGTCGTTGATCCCGCTTTTACAATAACATGACGCCTTGGTTGTAGTCAATATTAGCCGAAAATTGTCTATTTACGACGTTCAAGAGTGGCGCGGTATTGTTCGAAGGTCATCAAAATAGCACGCGGCTTGCTTCCCTCAAAGGGGCCGACAATCCCCCGGCGCTCCATGATGTCTATTAACCGGGCCGCGCGGGCGTAGCCGATTTTGAGCCGGCGCTGCAAAAGGGAGATCGACGCGTGCCCGGCGCGGAAGAGGATCTCGACGGCCTGGGGCAGAAGTTCGTCGTCGTCCTCAAAAGCCTCTTCGTACGGCGTTACCTCCACCGGAATCTCCTCGGTCAACGGTATCCCCTGCTTCTGCAAGTACTCCACCACGGCCTCGACCTCGCGATCCGACAGGTATGCCCCCTGCAGGCGGATCGGTTTGTTGCTGCCGACCGGGCAGAAAAGCATATCGCCCCGGCCTAAAAGTTTTTCTGCACCCGCGACGTCGAGGATGGTGCGCGAGTCTACCTGCGATGAAACCGCAAATGAGATCCGCGAAGGTATATTCGCCTTAATGAGCCCCGTGATCACGTCAACCGAAGGCCTCTGCGTGGCGACGACAAGGTGAATCCCCGCGGCGCGGGCCATCTGGGCCAGCCGGCAGATAGCGTCTTCAACGTCGACCGGCGCCACCATCATCAGGTCAGCCAGCTCATCAATCACCACTACAATATATGGCAGACGCCCGCGCTTCTCTTCACTAAATTTCATAATGCTGTTGAAGCGGGCTATGTCCCGCACCCCCACCATCGCGAGGGCCTCGTAACGCCGCTCCATCTCGCGCACCAGCCACCGCAGCGTGGCCGCTGCTTTTTTGGCGTCCGTTACCACCGGGCAGGCCAGGTGAGGGATATCGTTGTAGGTCGTGAGTTCTACCATTTTGGGGTCGATCAGCACGAACTTCACCATTTCGGGGCCCGACTTGAACAGAATGCTTATAATCAGGGTATTCAAGCACACGCTCTTGCCGGCACCCGTCGCGCCTGCAATCAAAAGGTGGGGCATCTGGGTAAGGTCGGCGACCACTACCTGGCCGGCAATTCCTTTCCCCAGAGCAACGGTCAGCGGCGAAGGCGACTGGGTGAATTCCTTGTTTTCCAAGAGTTCGCGCAGGTGGACCAGAGAAATTTCCTTGTTCGGCACCTCGATACCGAGCGCCGCCTTGCCCGGAATGGGAGCTTCAATGCGGACGTCCGGCGCCGCCATCACCAGGGCGATGTCGTCCGCAAGACTCACAATACGGCTGACTTTAACCCCCGGCGCCGGTTGGACCTCATAGCGCGTAACGGCCGGGCCCCGGGAAACCTGGGTAACCTTGGCCCTCACGGCAAAGCTTTCAAGCGTATCCTCAAGAATTTTTATGCTATCGGCGATGTCTCTCGTACCTGAACCGTCCCTCGTCTTCGGCACGCGCGTAAGCAGGGTCACGGGCGGCGGCTTGTAGGTAACGACCTCTTCGAGGGATATCTGGGTGACCCGGGTCGGCACTTTTTCGTCTGTAATTACCGGCGGCGGCTGTTGCGGTTCAGAGACAGGCACCGGTTCCGCTTTAACAGGGACATGCTCCGTACCGTCGATAATCACCGGCAGCGAGACCTGCTCTTCTTCCTCCTTGACTTCGGTAAAAAGGAATTCGCCGGTCTTACGGCTCACCGCGCTTGCAAACCGGGAGATCTTCCGGCCTGCTTTTTGGCTTAACTCCCCGGGCGAAAGACTGGTGGCCAAAGCAAGGCACGCGAGGGTAACGCTGCCCAGGATGACGTAGGTCCCGGCGACACCAAAAGCCCGGCGAAGAATGTAACTGAAAAAGGCGCCGAGCACGCCGCCGCCGTCACCGGCGAGACCGTTTAACAGCGCCTCCCGGAACGTCGCACCCATGGGCAAAAGCCACAAGTCCAGGAGGACCAGGGAGACCATTACCAGTCCCCCTCCGCCGTACAACCGGAACCTCAGGTCTTGCTGCCGGCGCTCGCGGAGTAAAGCAACCCCCAGCAGCCCCACCGCTACCGGCACAAGATAACGGCCCTCGCCCGCCAGGCCGGAAAGAGTTCGGCGCACAAATTCCCCGACCGCGCCCGCCGAACCGGCAGCAAGGCTAATCAGGCCGAGGGCTCCCAGCGCCAAAAACGCCACACCCAAAAGCTCCGCTTTGAGATCGTTTTTGGCGGCCATTTCATTCTTTGCTTTGGCGGACGTGCCGCCGGTTCTCCTTTTGCCGGCCATGGCGGCCCCCTCGTCTTTCGGATAATATTTCGGCGCCTATAACAAATCTCCTTCCCGCCTTGACAGCCAGGCACACCACAGGCTATATTGTTAACCAGAATTACTTACCAGGTTGACATTTATATGGGGGAACTTGCAGGGGATGGATTACCTAAGCGAAGCCCTCAGGGCTATGGAACGCGACGGCCTGAAACGCGCCCTCCGCCCCTTGACGCCGCTCGGGCCTACACGGGCGCTTTTCAACGGCCGGGAGCTTACCCTTTTTTGCACCAACAATTATCTGGGGCTTACGCATCACCCCCTCGTGGTGAAAAAGGCGCGGGAGGCGCTTGAGACTTATGGGGCGGGGAGCGGTGCCGCACGCCTTGTCAGCGGCCATACTCCTTTACACGAGGCGCTGGAGGAGGCCATCGCACGTTTCAAGGGCTGCGCGCGCGCGCTTGTGTTCCCTTCGGGTTACATGGCCAATATCGCCGCAATCAGCGCCCTCGCGGGGCGGGGTGACGTTGTCTTCTGCGACCGGCTGTGCCACGCTTCACTCCTTGACGGCTGCCGCCTGAGCGGCGCGAAAATCGTACGCTTCCGGCATAACGACCCGACCTCTCTCCGGGAGCTTCTGGCGCGGCACCCGGGGCACAGGCGACTCCTGGTGACCGAAGGGGTTTTCTCCATGGACGGTGACACCGCACCGCTCGCGGAGCTGCACGCGCTCGCAGAAGAGTTCTCACTGGGCCTTGTTGTCGATGACGCTCACGGCACCGCCGTGCTCGGTCCGGGCGGCAAGGGCACAACCGCCGCCCAGGGAGTCCCCCCGCAAGGACTCGTCCTCACCGGTACGCTTTCCAAAGCTCTCGGTTCGCTCGGGGGGTTCATCGCGGGCGACACCGTTCTGGTAGACTACGTTATTAACCGTGCCCGCCCTTTTCTGTTCACCACCGCCTTGCCGCCCGCATCCGCCGCGGCGGCCCTGGCCGCTCTCGAAGTAGTCGAGGGTAGGCCGGAAATACTGAACCTACTATGGGAAAATATTGACCGGATGCACAGGGGGCTTGCCGCCGCCGGGTTCGCGGGAGCCAAAACTTCGCCGATAATGCCGCTCGTCCTGGGCAGCCCGGAACGGGCGTTGCGCGTCGCGGAAAGGATGCTTGACCGCGGCTACTGCGTGCCGGCCATCCGGCCCCCTTCGGTGCCGCAGGGTACCGCTCGTTTAAGGATTACGGTGAGTGCGGCGCACACCGGGGAAGAAATCGATGGTTTTCTCACCGCGCTTAACGAGGCGATGGAAGGGGAACGATAGAAGTCAGAATACAGAAGTCAGTCAGAAGGCGGAAGGCACGAGCAAGGAGTCAGAAGGCAGAATACAGAAGGTTTCGGGATTCAAACATTCTGAATTCTATATTCTATATTCTATATTCTTCTATATTCTATATTCTATCTGAACGTCGAACGTACAAAACAGGAGGTTAAATCTTTGACTGAAACGCAAACCGCTAACAAGGCAACTACACAGAAACTACCATCGGTCTTCATCACCGGGACCGATACCGGCGTGGGCAAGACCGTCCTTGCCGCCCTCCTGGGCCTGATTTACCAGGAAGCGGGGCTTAACGTCGCTTATTTTAAACCGGTTGAAACCGGCGCCGCTGCAAACAACGGGGAACTTGTCCCTGGTGACACGCAGTTCGTGGCCGCGGTCCTGGGTCTGAACGAGCCGATTGACGTGCTCTGCCCGTACTGTTACGAACCCCCGGTTTCCCCCCACCTCGCCGCACGCCTTGCACGAAAGCCGGTGAAGCCCGAAGTGGTCGAAAAGTGTTTTAATTATCTTGACAGACACTATGACGCCGTTATCGTCGAGGGAACGGGAGGACTGCTCGTACCCCTGAGGGACGGGTATATGGTCGCGGACGTGGCCGGGAGCCTCGGCCTGCCCTTGATCATTGCGGCACACCCGGGGCTCGGCACACTGAACCACACTTTCCTGACCATCGCGTCCGCGCTGCGGGTCGATCTCGCCCTTGCCGGGGTGGTGTTGGGCCGCTACCCGGAAAACCCCGGCCCGGCGGCGAAAGATAACCCCAAGGCCATTGCCGATTTCAGCGGGGTGCCCGTCCTGGCCCTGGTTCCGGAAATTCCCGGCCTTGACCTGACAAGGCCCCAGCACGCTCTTCTGAAAGAGGCGGCGTTAAAACTCAACGCGCTTTACCGGTTGGACGAGGCGCTCGCCAAACTTGCGCCCGAGGAAACTGCCGATGTACAGTCGTGAGGAGATTGAACGGCTGCTAAATCTCGACCGAAGCCTGGTATGGCACCCTTTCACCCAGATGAAAGACTATGCCGGGGAAAATGCGCCGGTGATTGCCGCCGGTGAAGGTTGCTACCTGATTGACGTAAACGGACGGCGCTACCTTGACGGCATAAGCTCGCTGTGGGTAACGGTCCACGGACACCGAAACCCCGACATCAACCGTGCCGTCGCGGACCAACTGGAGAAAATCGCTCATTCGACCCTGCTGGGCCTGGGGAACGTCCCCTCCGTTCTCCTGGCGGAAAAACTGGTGAACATCGCGCCGGAGGGGCTTACACGGGTTTTTTACTCGGACAACGGCTCCACCGGCGTCGAGATCGCCCTGAAAATTGCCTTCCAGTACTGGCAGAACAGCGGTTACGGGGATAAAAAACGCTTTCTTTCTTTCTACAACGCCTACCACGGCGACACCCTGGGCGCGGTGGGCGTCGGCGGTATTGATCTGTTTCATCACGTTTACGGGCCGCTCGTGGTGGCCTCCGTTAAATCACCTTCAGCTTACTGCTACCGCTGCCCCTACGGCTTTAAAGAATCCGCCGGCTGCGGCCACGCGTGTTTCGAGGCTGTCGCCCAAACGATGGCGAAGCACCGCGAAGAACTGGCCGCGGTGATCGTCGAACCGGTGATCCAGGGGGCGGCCGGGATGCTCACCTGGCCGCGGGGGTTCCTGGCGCACCTCAGGAAGCTCTGTGACGAACACCGAATTCTGCTGATCGCCGACGAGGTGGCCACGGGGTTCGGCCGCACCGGCAAAATGTTTGCCTGTGAGCACGAAGGCGTCTCTCCCGACATTATGGTCGTGGCCAAGGGGATAACCGGCGGCTATCTCCCTCTCGCCGCAACAATTGCCACCAGTAACGTTTACGAAGCCTTTTTCGCGGATTATTCGGAACGTAAGACCTTCTATCACGGGCACACCTACACCGGAAACCCGCTGGCCTGCGCCGCGGCCCTCGCCAACCTGGACCTGTTCGAGCGGGAAGCGGTCCTGGGCAGGCTCCAGCCCAAAATAGCGAAACTCAGCACTCTCCTGGAAAGTTTCATGGACATTCCCCACGTCGGAGAGGTCCGCCAAGCCGGTGTTATGGTGGGAATCGAACTGGTCCGTGACAGGGAAACCAGGGAGCCTTTCCCGCCGGAGCGCCGTACAGGACGACAAGTAATTTTAAAGGCAAGGGAAAAGGGAGTAATCATCCGGCCGCTGGACGATGTTGTCGTCCTCATGCCGCCGCTGAGTATCAAGGCAAACGAGTTGGAACAACTGTGTGACACAGTTCTAGTGAGTATCCGGGAGGTAACGTGTTGAACCCCTGGTTTGGCCGGTACAAGAGAGGCATATCATTAAAACAGACCGAGGTTGCCGGCGCTCCGGCTTACCTTTTGTCGCCCGGGGCCGTTAAAGAATCGGCCGTCGTCATCCACGGATACGGCGGCAACAAGGAAGAAGTCGTTGGTCTGGGCATGGCCGTGGCAGGCGCGGGGTACAGGGTATACCTTCCGGACCTCCCGGGCCACGGCATGCATCCCAGACAGCTTGCGGAAAATGTCGTCCGGGATTTCGTCGCAGCCCTGAAAACTTACGGTTTTAAGGCTGCCGTCGGGCACAGTTTGGGAGGTCGGGTAGCAATGGTGCTTGGCGTCAAGCCCCTCTGCCTCCTGTCTTTACCGCTGGCCGCCCGCTTCGAAGGGCGTAAAAGCGACCTGCTGAGGGTGCTGCGGGCACGGCGGGTGCGTGAATCAAAACCTTTCGGCGGTTTGGCGGAAGTCCTTGCGGCCCTTACCGACCCCTGGCCCGACCCGCCGGTCTTATTGTTTTACGCTTTTCAAGACCTGCCGACCTGCCTTGAGGCAGCCGCAAAAGGCCGTCAAGGCGGATGGGAAACCCGTGCGGTCAAAACCGCGGGGCACCTGGACATCGTCAGCGCGCCCGAGGTTTTAACCGCGGTTAAATCATACCTTGAAAAGGAGAGAGCCGTATGTCGGTAGCCGAAGTTTTCAGCACTCACAGCCACATTTACGCCACGGCGGAAAACGAGCGGTTTTACACACGGATCGCCGCTGCGCTGGCGGAAAAGGTCTCCTCCCGCTTAGCTCCCGGGAAGATCCTTGAGGTCGGCGCGGGGACGGGTGCGGCAACCATCATCTTGAAACGGTATTTCCCCAAGGCCGAAATACTGGCTACCGACCCGAGCCGGGAAATGCTCGCCCACAACCGCCAAAAAGGCCTTGAAGGCGTCCGCCACGCCTGTCTGCGCGCCGAAGACGCATCCCGTCTGGATGAAAAATACGACCTGATCTTCGGCAACATCTGCTATCACTGGTTCAAGCCGGGCACGGCAAGGGAACTTTCCAGGCTGCTCACACCGGCCGGGGTACTGGCTTTCTCAACGCCGACAAGCGGCCAGGAAAAAGGAGACGGAAACTTGATTATGTTCCGCATCTGCCGGGAATTGGGCGTTAAGGGCAGGCACGGCAGGCACCTTTCGAGTCTGAGCCGCCTCCGTAAAGAATTCGCGCACCTGAAAAACGTGGCTACCGAGACAATCACCCTCCGGGAGACATACCCGCCTGCCTTTCACGGTACCCTCATGCGCGCGCGGGGATCCTGGACTTTTATTTTCGGGACCGAGGCGGGCAACGCGGAAAACCTCTGGCGGAAGTATACAACGGGGCGCGCCCTGACAACCCTTTACTGGCACATTACCCTTGTGGTGGCCGGGTTATGAAACTGTCTTACGCAATAGAGCGGATCAGCGGGCTCGCCCAACGGGTGCTGGACGGCGGAGACTTGTCCCTCCGGGAAGCCGAAATCCTCATCTCGATGCCGGACGAGGTCACGCCCTTGCTTCTCGGCTGGGCGGATGCCGTCAGAAAGCGTTTTCGTGGTACCACGGTCGACCTGTGCGCGATTTTGAACGCCCGTTCCGGCCGCTGCCCCGAAGACTGCCACTTTTGCGCACAGTCTGCCCGGTACCGCACCCCGGCGAAGATCTACCCGCTCCTGCCGGCTGATGAAATCCTGGAAAGGGCCGAAGCCGCGTACGCCGCCGGGGCGAAACGCTTTTCGCTGGTCACCAGCGGGCGCAGCGCCGGCAGCGATTTCAACGCTATTACCGGTGTCATCGGGCAGCTCAAAAGAGAACTCCCGGGGCTCGGCGTTTGCGCTTCACTCGGCGCCCTGAAACCGGATGAAGCCCGGGCCTTGAAATCGGCCGGGCTCGATCGGTACCACCACAACCTTGAGGCGCCCGCAAGTTTTTTCCCCAGAGTCTGCTCCACACATAGTTTCACGGACCGGGCCGCAACCATCCGCACGGCGCAGGAAGCCGGTTTGGAGGTATGCGCAGGCGGGATCATCGGGATGGGTGAAAGCCAGGTGCAGCGGGTGGAGATGGCCGTCGCGCTCCGTGAACTCGGGGTTTCTTCCGTACCCGTAAACATCCTCCATCCGGTCGAAGGAACCCCCCTGGCATCAATGCCCCCGCTTCCACCTCTCGAAATCCTGCGCACCCTGGCGGTGTTCCGCCTGATACTGCCGCGCGCCAACATAAGATATGCCGGCGGCCGGGAATACAACCTGCGCGACACTCAGGCGCTCGGGCTTGCCGGCGGGGTGGACGGGCTGATTACGGGTGATTACCTTACCACCCGCGGCCAGGAAACCGCACGGGACCTAAAACTCATCAGCGACCTCGGCCTGACCGCTAACTGAAACCCTGCCTAAAGCCGAGTTGCCTTTTCGGGGAACCTGTGTCAAAATTGGAATAAAGTTTTTACGTTATAAGACGAGGAAAAGCAATAAGATTAGAGTATAGGGAACCGGTCTTTCTCCTGTTGCTCCGATCACCGCAGGCCTCTGCGCCGCTTGATACCATAAGCGAGGGTCGAATGCGATCCCGGTATTACAGCAAAATAATGTTTAGCCAGTAAAAATTTAGCGATTTTGAAATAAAATCAGCAGCAAACCATTCCGGGTTCGGTATAATAACATCAATACATCTCCGGGAGGTGAGGCAAAGTGATACCCGTAAAGGTAAAGGAAATAGCCTTCGACATAGCGATGAACCCTGTGCTTCTACTCTCCGACGAAGAAGATCACAAGGTACTGCCGATTTGGATCGGACCTTTTGAAGCCCACTCGATCGCTTTGGCTCTTGAAGGCACAAGCCTCGGCCGACCGTTAACTCACGATTTGTTAAAGTCCGTCTGCGATCAAGCCGGCGCCACAGTTGCAAGCGTGATTATCAACGACGTCCGTGACGGGACTTTCTATGCGGAGCTTCACCTGAAGCTCAACGACCAGGAAGCGGTGATAGACGCCCGCCCCAGCGACGCCATCGCCCTGGCACTCCGGACCGTAACGCCGATTTTCATCAGCGAAAAAGTAGCCGACTATACCCTCACCCCCGAAGAGCTTTATAACCAGGAATCGGAAGAGAGTAAAGTTGTGCGGGCGCCGCAGGACAGGAAGCTGCATTAAAGAACTTGCTTGGGAAGACCGAGAAAGGAAAAAACCGCCGTGCGCGGTTTTTTTCGTTGGTGCAAGCCGGTATCGGAGAGTAAATAGTTGCTTTTGGATTGGTCAGCGCAACAGAGACATTATTATTACCGCCGTGCCCAGGGCTGCCCGGTACCAGACAAAGATGTTGAAGTTTCGCGTGACAACGAAACGCAAAAGAAAGGCGATGGCCGCAAAACCCGTAACCGCCGAGGTGAGTACACCGACCCAAAACGCGAAGGTAAGGTCGCTTATCCCAATGTTTCTCATACTGTAGACCCCGGCTCCGAGAATAATCGGCGTCGAAAGGAGAAAAGAAAAGCGCGTGGCCGCCTCGCGATCCAGACCCAGCATACGCCCCGCGGAAATCGTCGCCCCCGAACGCGAAACACCTGGAATAATTGCCAAGGCCTGGGAAATACCGATGAACAGCGCGTCGCGCCACCCTACCTGCCATATCCCCCGTGCCCGCGCACCCCAGTGGTCCGCCGCGTACAGCACTGCCCCCATGCCGATGAGCATCGCCCCTACCAGAAGAGGGGCGCGGAAAATCGTCTCCGCATACTCTTCCAGGGCAAGGCCCGCCAGGATACCCGGCACCGTCGCCGCCGCCAGATACCAGAAAAGGCGCCCTTCCCGGTTCTTTTTACCCTTAAGTCCGTTCTGCGCAAGGTTTAGCCAGTCACGCCAGAAGTAGGCCACCACCGCCGCGAGGGTACCAAGGTGAAGCGCGACGTTAAAAGCCAGACCAGGATCCTGCCAGCCAAAGAGCCACGGCGCCAAAACAAGGTGCCCCGAACTGGAAATGGGAAGAAACTCCCCCAGTCCCTGGACAATTCCCAAAACTACAGCTTCCTTGAGGCCCAAAACAACGCCTCCCAATCCTCGTCGCCGCAAAAGCGCCCCGCAGAGATGCGCCTGACGAAAGTCACCCAGCCGGACATATAAAAACCCACCGGAACTGCTTAAGAACGAGCGGCCTTCTGCAGCTTTCCGGCAGGTCTGCGCCCTATTTTACAATCTAATCCTGACGTGTTCCCCTGTCAACTATCAATGTATGTCACCGTACGCTATTTACCTTTTTCTGTTCAACCCTCGCCAGGAAGCGGGACGCGTCGATAACGAACCGCTCGTGCCGCCCGCGGCCGACCACCTCAACGTTATCGCGCGCTTCAACGGCGAAAACCAGCCGCCGGCCGTCTACTTCGGTAAGCTCCGCCGTAGCCTCCAGCTCCATACCGACGGGTGAAGCCGCACAGTGCTCAAGTTCCACTCTGGTGCCCACCGAGGTCTGGCCCTCGGGCAGCCTCCCATCAAGCGCCGCCACCGCCGCCCTCTCCATGAGCGCCAAAAGCCGCGGCGTAGCAAGCACCGGGACGGCACCGCTGCCCTGGGAGACCGCCGTATCCCCTGCGGTTACCACGAACCGCGCCAGACCCTTGAGACCCTTCTCCAGAGACATAGCCGCTCTCCTCAAACGATGATACCACGATTTTACCACAGTCGGGGGATAGGAAAGAAGAAGTCGGAAGTCAGAATACAGAATTCAGAATAAAGAAGTCAGAATCCAGAAATCAATGTTGAACCTTGAACGTTGAACCTTAAACCTTGACCCCCAAAAAAAAGCCCCGTCGGGGCAAAACCATGACACTTGACGGAGGGCTTTCGTTTTCAACCATAAAACTATATTTATTTTGGAACACCTTGCAGCACTGCTGCGCCTACTTTGCCGGCACCGCCGAGGTCTTTACGGCCGGCGCGGCTTTCGGAGCCCGCATCAACCGCGTCAGTATGGCGCCGGCGGCACAGAGGGTCGCGGCGATGAAATAGGCGTGACCGTAAGCGCCGGTTATATCCGCCACTTTACCGGCAATAATCGGCCCCACCACACCGCCTACGCCCCAGGCCGTGAATACGATACCGTAGTTAATGCCTGCATTTTTGGTGCCGAAGTACTCATACGTGATTGAGGGGAAGAGCGCGAGCAGGGAACCGTAACAGTACCCGGCGACGATGACCCCGACGAACAGGGTTGTAGACCAGATATAGTGCTGAAAAACGAACATGTTAAGCGCCTGGACCACGAGCACAAGAAATAAAGTATTGGTGCGCCCGATGACGTCCCCCAACCAGCCCGAAACCACCCGGCCGCCGGCGTTGAACACGGCCAGCGTCGCCACGAAGATGAACCCGTAAGCGATCCCCGCCTGAATTTCCGCGATCTTGGCCAGGTGCCCGATGATCATGAGGCCGGCGGCGGCTCCAAGCACATAGGTTATCCAGATCAAGTAGAAAACCGGCGTCTTGAGCATTTCCTGCCAGTCGTACTCACGCTTATCGGCGGCCGCTTTTTGCTTTCCCGCCGCGGGGAGTTGCGCCGCCTCGTAGTCCTTTGGCGGGAAGATTACAAACCGGGCGAGCAGGATTATCGCTACCAGGAAGATAAGCCCCTCCACCCAAAAAGCACGCTCGAGACCATAGGCGTTGATGAGGTAATTGGTCAACGGCGCAATGTAAACGGAGGCCAGACCGAAGCCCGCAACCACCAGACCGGCGATGAGCCCTCGTTTATGCGGCCCGAACCATTTGACGGCGGCGGGAGTGGGGGCGGCGTAACCGAGGCCCATGCCCGTCCCCAGGAGAATACCGAAAGAAATGACCAGGATGCCGAGGTTTTGCGTGAAACCAGCGAGGACCATACCAGTCCCGGCGAACACACCACCCAAAGTCGCGACGCGGCGGGGCCCCCACTTGTCGGTAAGGCGTCCGGCCGGTACCATGACCAGGGCGAATACAATAATCGCCACCGTGTAGGGCCAGGACGAAGCGGTCTTAGTCCACCCAAATTGGTTCACTAATGCTTTCGCAAACACACTCCACGAGTAGAGCACCCCGAGGCAAAGATTGATACCCATTCCCGCGAAGGTCACGACCCAGCCTCTGTGCCGGTTTGGACTCACGGCGACTCCTCCTTTGTTAAGACTCGCGCGACTCATATTTTTGCTTCAGGTCTGCAATGACGGCCGGGTCGGCCAGGGTCGTGGTGTCTCCGAGGATTCTCCCTTCCGCTATGTCCCGGAGCAGCCGCCGCATTATCTTGCCACTCCGGGTTTTGGGCAACTCAGCGGTCAGGAAAACGTCGTCAGGGCGGGCAATCGCACCGATTTTTTTGGCCACGTGCGCCTTGAGTTCGCCTTCAATCTCCTTGAAGCTTTTTTTCGCCGATTTCAATTCGCTGAAAGCGCGTGCCTTTAAGGTGACGAATGCGGCTACCGCCTGGCCCTTAAGTTCGTGGTTCTTGCCGATGACCGCCGATTCCGCCACCGACGGGTGGTCGACCAGAGAGCTTTCGATTTCCATGGTGCTGAGCCTGTGCCCCGCAACGTTGATAACGTCGTCAACCCGCCCGAGCATCCAGTAATAATTGTGGTAATCCCGTTTCGCACCGTCCCCGGCGAAGTAAGTCCACTTTCCCGGGAACCTCGTCCAGTATGTATCGATGTACCGCCGGTCGTCGCCGTAGATGGTCCGCAACATCGCCGGCCAGGGCTCTTTCAGCACCAGGAAGCCGCCCTGTCCGAGGGGGACGGGGTTTCCGGCGGCGTCCACCACATCCGCGTCTATACCGGGCAGCGGCACGGTGGCCGATCCCGGTTTAAGCGGCGTGATGCCGGGGAGCGGGCTGATCATAATCATGCCGGTCTCGGTCTGCCACCAAGTGTCCACGATGGGGCAGCGGCTGCCGCCTATGTTCTGATAGTACCAGACCCAGGCCTCGGGGTTTATCGGCTCGCCAACCGTGCCGAGCAGCCTCAGCGTCGAAAGGTTGCGCCCTGACGGCCACTTACGGCCCCACTTCATGAAAGCGCGAATCGCCGTAGGCGCTGTGTAGAATATGGTCACACCGAATTTTTCGATGATTTCCCAAAACCGGTCCGGCTCCGGCCAATCGGGCGCCCCTTCGTAGATCAAGGTCGTAGCCCCGTTAGCCAGCGGTCCGTACACCACGTAGCTGTGACCCGTGATCCAGCCGATGTCGGCGGTACACCAGTAAACGTCGCTGTCCTTCACGTCGAAGACCATGGCATGCGTGGTACTGATGCCCACCAGATACCCGCCGGTCGTGTGCACAACTCCTTTGGGCTTGCCGGTGGTCCCGCTCGTGTAAAGGATGAAAAGCATGTGCTCGCTGTCAAGCTCTTCCGCCGGGCAGCCAAGCGGCGCTTTGGCCATCAGTTCGTGGTACCAGACGTCACGGTCCTGTTTCATGTCGATTTCCTGGTTGGTACGCCGGACGACGATTGCTTTTTCTATTGTCGGCGTCTGGGTCATGGCTGCGTCGGCATTCTTTTTCAAAGGCACCACCTTGCCCCGGCGCCACCCGCCGTCCGCGGTGATGAGCACTTTCGCCCCGGCGTCGTTGATCCGGTCTCGCAGCGCCTCGGCGCTGAAGCCGCCGAAGACAATGCTGTGCGGGGCGCCGATGCGCGCGCAAGCAAGCATGGTGATCGCCAGTTCCGGGATCATGGGGAGGTAGATTGCCACCCGGTCACCGGTCCGGACCCCAAGCCCCTTAAGGACGTTGGCGAACTGGGTCACTTCCCGGTAAAGGTCCCAGTAGGTCAGAACGCGGCTGTCGCCCGGTTCGCCTTCGAAGATGATTGCCGCTTTATTCCGCCGCCAGGTACAAAGGTGACGGTCGATGCAGTTGTAACTCACATTCAGTTTTCCGTTAACGAACCACTTCGCAAACGGCGGGTTCCACTCCAAAACCTTGTCCCATTTCTGAAACCAGTCCAAACGTTCCGCCTGCATCCCCCAGTACAGCCTCGGATTCGCCTTTGCCTCCGCATAGAGTTCCTGGCTGTTTACGTTGGCTTGTTTGACGAAATCCTCAGGCGGGTGAAAAATTCTTTCTTCTTCCAGTAAAGTATTGATTGTCGCTTCCCGGGCCAAACTAACCCTCCCTTTCATTATGAAAATCTGTTGCATAATACAAAACGATTGACTTAATTCTATGAAGGTTAGAGGGTGGAGTTAAATTAAATTGTCATTAAAAGCAAAAGAAGGGGTATGAGCAGTCGAAAAAAGTTGGGCATTGGAGAAGCAAAAATGGTGTCCCACCATGCAAAACAGAAGGGCTGTCGCCAGCCCAAGTTTTCTTCTTTAAACAAAGAAAGATTGTAAAAGTGCGCCCCCAGACTACTCATCGGCCCCGGTTTCCGGCAGCCCTATTTCCCGTGCCTTGAGCACCCGCCGCAGCAGTTTTCCCGTTCTGGTGTACGGCAGACTTGTACAGACTTCGAACTCTTTAGGGACCATGTGCTCCGCAAGGCTGCCGTCAATGTGAGCCTGCAACTGCTCCTGGAGCTTCGGGGACCAGCGGTGCCCCGGCCGGAGCACTAAAAATGCCTTGATCGACTCACCCTGCAAGAAGTCCGCTTTCCCAATCACTCCGGCCTCAAGGATTGCCGGGTGCTCCATCAGTTTGCTTTCCACTTCAAAGGGGCCGACGCGCCGCTCGCCTACCTTGATGATGTCGTCCGCCCGCCCCTGGTACCAGTAGTAACCCTCCCTGTCGCGGTACACCAGATCGCCGCTCAGGTACCACGCGTCGCGGAAGTATTCGGCGTATTTATCCTCGTCTTTCCAAATACCCCGCATCATCGCCGGCCAGGGAGGCTTGACAGCCAACTGCCCCATTTCCAGGGGTCCAAGCTCCTGCCCTTTGCTGTTCAGCACCGCTACTTGAATCCCTGGAACGGGCTTACCCATGGAACCCGGTTTCAAAGGGAGGCACCGGAAGTTAGCGACCATCTGTGCCCCGGTCTCCGTCATAAACCACGTATCGCACGCGTCAATACCAAAAACCCCTCGCGTCCACCTGATGATCGCCGGGTTCAGCGCCTCGCCGACGCTGAGGATATGCCTCAGACTGCTGAAATCGAACCGCTTCGTTATTTTTTCCCCTCCGGCCATTAAGAGCCGGAAGGCGCTGGGTGTCGTATACCAGACCGTAACGCGGAAGCGCTGGATGAAACCGTACCACCCTTCCGGACCGAAACCGCCTGCGTAGACCGCCGTGGTTACGCCGTTCAGCCAGGGCGAAAGAGCGCCGTAAGTAATTCCCGTAACCCACCCCAGGTCGGCGGTACACCACGCGGTGTCCTCAGCGTGAAAGTCCATCACCCACCGGCCCGTCTGGTAATACTGGACCAACCCGCCGTGGGGAAGAATGACACCCTTGGGTTTTCCCGTCGACCCGGAGGTATAGAGCAGGGCGAAAGGAGATTCCCTGTCTACCAAAGCCACTTCCAGGTCGCCTGTCGCCTCCGCCACCACCTTGTGCCAGTTCGCTTCACCCGCCGGGGTTTCCGCCGCCAGCGGACCGATCACGAACATCTGCTTAAGGTGCGGCGACGCTTTGCGGTTGACCCGGTTTTTTAATGCGGCCGTTGTTACCAGCGCCACGGCTCCGGAGTCCTGGATGATTTCGTTAAGCGCCTCGGCCATGTACCCTTCAAAGATGGGAACGGCCACGGCACCGGCCTTAATAACGCCCAACAGACTGATGTAAAACTCCGGGGAAGAGCGGCCAAAAAGGACGACACGGTCGCCGGCTCGTACATTGCCGCGGACGAGAACCAGGGCGAACCGGTCCGACAGCACTTTCAACTCCCCAAAGGTAAACGCCTGCTCACGTGTGCCGTCATAAAAACGAAGGGCGACCTTATCGCGGAGACCCCGTTCGCAGTTAATATCAACCGCGGCCTGCGCAATGTTGAGTTTATTTCCCAAACCCAATGCGGCTTCCGCTTCGGCCCAGCTAAAACTACGGCAGGCCGTGTCGTAGCTTGTCAGGTTAGGCTCCACCACTATATCTTGTCACCTCGAAGAGAAGAATTTTTTTTGGCCTCCCGAACCTCCTGTTCCGCTTTTTCCTTCTTACGAAACCCCAGCTTTATGGAGATCGAATAACAGGTCTCCTGGATGATGTTGATCAACCGGTTGATCCGCTCAAGCGTAAGGCGCGAAGCCGGCCCGACAATACCAAGTGCCGCCAGTGCCCGGCCGTCCACATCAAAAATGGGGGCGGCGACCCCGCGGAGAGTATCGGCCATTTCTCCGGCGCTGACAGCGTATCCCTGCTGTCTGACCCGTTCAATATGAAACAGGAGTTGCTTGGGATTGGTTATGGTATTAACGGCATACTGCTTGAAATCATGGGTAAGCAAGTATTCCTTAAACTGCTCTCTGGGCATGTGGGCAAGCAGCACCTTTCCTTCCGCGGCACAGTATGCCGGAACCCGGAGACCAAGATTCACGGTAATTGCCTCCGGTGACTGCCGCCTTTCGAGGAAGAGCACCTCGCCACCCTCCAAAACCCCGAGTTGCGCCATCTCACCCGTCATGTCCACCAACTCCGTCAGGTAGGGCACAACTTCATGCCGGAAGTTAAGGTTATGTATAAAATTAAGACCAAGAGAAACAAACCGCATTCCCAGCCGGTAGTTTTCCGTCGCCTCGTTCCGCTCTACAAAACCGTGATTCACCAGAGCGGTGAGCAGCCTGTGCACGGTGCTTTTGTGGAGACCGAGTTCGTTGCTGATCCTGGTAACGCCCAACCCTTCGGTATTCGCGCCCAAAGTCTCTAAAATAAGCAGGGCACGCTCCACCGATTGGACGGCGAAGGGTTTTTCATCTTTTCCTGTCAAAACGGCCACTCCCCAAGAATTCTTTGACGTTGGGGGTTGTAAAGTACTAAATCTCGTAACTAAAGGCCCGTTACCATCGCCGGCGGCGGTAAATCGGCAAACAAAAAGGCGGTTCTTTGCGAAACCGCCTCTCGTTTTGGGCCCGCGGGTTATTGTTCGAAAGCCGCTATACCGATACGCTGGTCGTCAACCGTCAGGCCGACCGTCAAGGCGCAGGCCTTTTCCCCCATAACTTTCTCAAAGCTCAGGGTTTTAAGCTGTTCACGGGAAACGTCTGCCTTGAACCGGAACCCTTTTTCGGCCAACTCTTTCTTGAGGGGCTCTACGTCTTCCGCTTTGCTGCGCCGCTTTAAAGCGTAAACGAAGTGGCTGCCTCCCGCGTCCATTTGCCCACCCATGGTAAAGAATCCCGAAAGCTTCGCGCCCCCAAAGACCGCGGCCAACGCCGGTTGTACGTCTTCGTGCACCGCTTCGGCAAGCTTCCCGGTCGGGGCGATCTCTTGTACTTTTTCGAAATCAATGCTACTGGGCTGGATCGGCATGGCCATTCCAGGTCCCGAAGGTTGAACCTGTGACTCCGGCGGTTTTTGTCGACCGCATCCTGCCGTGGCAACCAGCAACAATCCTAAAAAAAGAACGTAATATAACCGCATTATTCCCCTCTCCCTATTTTGAGTCCTCTGTAATTGTCTGTTGAATTCTATTAAAAAAGTTCTATTCCTGTCCAAGGTTTAAAAAAATTTGCCGATGGTGCTAATATAATGAGCAAACTTGCCTTTTCCCGGGTAGAATGGTAGGATGAGTGAAAAGCCCACACCGGATGAGTCAGCAGATTTAAGGTGATACGGGGTGAGTAACTTTGCGCAGCGAGCGTAAGGCGACCGAAATCCGTCCGGTCAGGATTGTGCCGCGCTATAACAAGTATGCCGAAGGGTCCGCGCTCATAGACGTGGGGGATACGCGGATCGTATGCACGGCTTCGGTGGACGACAAAACCCCGCCATTCCTAAAAGGGACGGGTAAAGGCTGGGTGACCGCCGAGTACGGAATGCTCCCGCGGGCAACGGAATCACGCAACGTGCGTGAAGCAGTCAAAGGACGCCCGGGAGGCAGAACCCTGGAGATTCAGCGGTTGATCGGACGGTCGCTCAGATCCGTGGTTGACTTGGAGACCCTTGGCGAACGGACGGTTATCGTCGACTGCGACGTGCTTCAGGCCGACGGCGGCACGCGGACGGCTTCAATTACCGGTGGTTTTGTCGCGCTTATTTACGCTCTTGACTGGCTTCGCAACGAAGGAGTGCTCGACTTCATCCCGGTCCATGATTTTGTGGCCGGAACGAGTGTGGGCCGTGCGGGCGGGGAACTCTTGCTCGACCTTGCTTTCGCGGAAGACTCACTGGCTGCCGTGGACATGAACGTGGTAATGACCGGAAGCGGCCGGCTGGTGGAAGTCCAGGCAACCGGAGAAGAGGATACTTTCAGCCGCGAAGAACTCGACGCCATGCTTAATCTCGCCGCCTCCGGCATCGCCGCCCTGGTCGAAAAGCAAAAGGAAGCGTTGGGAAGCCTTGCCACCTTCATTGGGGGGTTTGGTGTTGCGCCGTATAGTGTTGGCCTCGACCAACCGGGGGAAGATTGAGGAGATAAAAGCCATTCTCGCTCCGATGGGCTGGGAAATAACCTCCCTTAATGCCTACCCTGGTTTTCCGGAAATCGAAGAGCACGGCGCGACCTTTGAGGAAAACGCCGTCCATAAAGCCAGGTTCACTGCGTCTTTCACCGGGGAGATAGCCATGGCGGACGACTCCGGCCTGGAAGTTGATTACCTGTCCGGCGCCCCCGGCGTTTTTTCCGCCCGGTTCGCCGGTGAACCTGCAAACGACACCGCGAATAATAACAAGCTGCTGAACCTGCTTGAAGGCGTCCCATACGAAAAGAGAACAGCACGGTTCAGGTGCGTCATTGCGGTCGCCACCCCGGAAGGAAAAATCCTGACCACCGAAGGTAAATGCGAAGGGTACATTTTGACGGAGCCCCGGGGTACGGGCGGTTTCGGCTACGACCCGCTGTTTTACTATCCCGAATGCCAAAAGACCTTTGCCGAAGTGGCGCCGGGCGATAAAAACCGGGTAAGCCACCGGGCGAGGGCACTCGCAAAAATCAAAGAAGCGCTTGTCAACTTTGTTTGAAGTACCAACTCCTTTGACTTTTGCCCCTTTTTAAGCTATAATTTCAAGTGGTGGTTGGTGTTTGCCGGTAGTTGGTTGGTGGTTTGGAACAGCTCAGTTAATTCCCTGGATTTTTATAACTTCCAACTTCCAACATCCCACCTCTAAAACGCGGGTGTAGCTCAGTGGCAGAGCACCGGCCTTCCAAGCCGGCTACGTGGGTTCGATTCCCATCACCCGCTCCATTTACGTTCAACGTTCGACGTTCAACGTTAAAGGTTTTGATTCTGACTTCTGGCTTCTGA
>QZIW01000007.1 GCA_003604985.1 Ammonifex sp. | reverse complement strand
GCGCGCGGCGGCGGCGGCCAGGATGCCTGAACCCGCACCGACGTCGTAAACGAACGCCCCGGGCCTCACCGCTTCCTCCAAAAGCTCAAGGCACAACCGCGTCGTTGGATGCGTACCGCACCCAAAGGCCAGACCGGGGTCAATCGTAACAACCAGATCGCCGGGTAGTGCCTCATACTTCTCCCACGGCGGCCGGACGACCACGCGTTTCCCAACCCTGAAGGTTCTGTAGTGCTCCCGCCAGGCCCGGAGCCAATCAGTCTCCGGAAGCTCCCGCACCGCCGGCGGCTCAACAAGGAAAGAAGAAAGGGTCTTGCGGATCTTTTCAATTCTTCCGGCGGCGGCAGTAGTCGGAAGATAGCCCTTGAGCTTTGTGGTTCCCGTAAAAAGAGAAGCGGGGCAATCCGCCCCGTTAGAAAACCCCGGCTCGCACGCAACCCCTCGTCCGGTCAATTCATGTAAGATTACACCAACAACATCGGCATCCTCTACTCTAACGGTTACCTCTATTTCAAGCCATGTCACCCTATAATGGACCTCCATATTGCGGGCCGTGGGACAACGAGCAGCGAGGCCGATCTGGTTACACAAAAGCATCCCGCACTTTTTCAAAAAAACCCTTGTCCTTTTCCTGCTTTTGCATCTCTTCCCCGGACAGCTTGGCAAATTCCTGTAAGAGTTCCTTTTGCTTTTCATTCAAACGAGTGGGCGTGATCACCTTCATCCTGATGTGCAGGTCCCCCCTGCCGTAGCCGTTCGGAATGGGCACCCCTTTTCCTTTGAGCCGTAAAACGGTCCCGGACTGGGTCCCCTCCGTCACCTTGATCCGGCTCGTACCTTCAAGGGTTGGGACTTCAATTTCGGCTCCCAGGGCCGCCTGGGTAAAACTGATGGGCACTTCACAGAGAATGTTGTCGCCGTCCCGCGCGAAAACCGGGTCCGGCCGTACCCTCAGGTAAACGTAGAGGTCGCCGGGCGGTCCGCCGAGATCGCCGACCTCGCCTTCGCCCCTGAGACGCACGCGCATACCATCGTCCACACCGGCGGGTATCTTCACCGCCACCTTGCGGTTGCGGCGCCTGTGCCCCCGGCCTCCGCAAGCGCTGCAGGGATTTGGTATGAAGCGTCCTGTTCCGCCGCACCGGTCGCAGGTCCTGGTCTGGATGAACTGCCCGAAAGCCGTGGCCCTGGAAAAGCTGATCTGCCCCGTGCCGTTGCAGGTCTGGCAGTTCTCGGAACTGGTCCCCGGTTTGGCCCCGGAACCGCCGCAGTTCTCGCATTTCTCGGTCCTGGGAACGGTCAGTTCGCGTTCGGCACCGAAAACCGCCTCTTTAAAGGCCAGTTCCACCTCCGCTTCCAGGTCGGCACCGCGTTGCGGCCCGCGCCGGCGTCTGCCGCCGCCGCCGAATATCGCCTCGAACAGGTCGCCGAACCCGAAATCAAAACCAAGGTCCTCAAAATTGATATTACCGAAATCAAACCCGAAACCCTGCCCCTGAGGTCCCGCGTGGCCGAAGCGGTCATACTGACTCCTCTTTTCCTGGTCGGAAAGGACGGCGTAGGCCTCAGTAATTTCCCGGAACTTCTCAGCGGCTGCTTCTTTGTTGTCGGCATTGGCATCGGGGTGATACTGCCGTGCCAGTTTCCGGTATGCCTTTTTTATATCTTCCTGGGTGGCGTTTTTACCAACACCCAGGACTTCGTAATAGTCGCGCTTTGCCATCGACACACCCTTTCTTCCAGTCGCAAAAAACCATCCCGCCTTCTATTTCACTTCGTAGTCGGCGTCCACCGTTTTGTCTTCCGGAGGTTCGCCGGGGGGCTGCCCCCCCGCGGCACCTGGCGCAGCCTGCCGGTACATTTCCGCGCTGATGGCGTGCAGCGGCTCTGTCAGGGCTTCGAGCTTCTGCTTGATGACTTCAACGTCTCCACCTGGAAGCGCCTCTTTCAGGTCCTTGACCGCCGCCTCGAGCTTCTCTACCTGGGCCTTATCCGCCTTCTCACCGTAGTCCTTGATCACCTTTTCGGCCTGGTAAACCATAGCCTCGGCCTGGTTTCTGACCTCGGCCTCCTCTTTGCGCTTTTTGTCCTCGGCGGAGTGCTGCTCGGCGTCCCTGACCATCCGTTCTATCTCTTCTTCCTTCAACCTGGTCGAACCGGTGATGGTAATGCTCTGCGTCTTCCCGGTACCCATATCTTTGGCGGACACATTAACGATCCCGTTGACGTCGATATCGAAGGTCACCTCGATTTGGGGTACGCCGCGTGGTGCGGGCGGAATTCCGACCAGATGGAACTTCCCGAGGGTTTTGTTACCCGCGGCCATGGGCCTTTCGCCCTGCAGCACGTGTACCTCCACCGAGGGCTGGTTATCGGCAGCCGTTGTGAAGATCTGGCTCTTCCGCGTCGGGATGGTGGTATTCCGGTCAATGATCCTGGTGAACACGCCGCCTAATGTCTCGATACCCAGCGACAGCGGCGTGACGTCCAGGAGCACGATGTCCCTTACCTCCCCCCCGAGCACCCCGCCCTGGATAGCGGCGCCGATGGCCACGCACTCGTCGGGATTGATACCTTTGTGCGGCTCTCTGCCGAACAGCCGCCGGACCGCGTCCTGAATGGAGGGCATCCTGGTGGCGCCGCCAACCAGCAACACCTTGCCTATTTTCTCGGGTCCAAACCCGGCGTCTTGAAGCGCCTGACGGGTCGGTCCCATTGTCTTTTCAACCAGGTCCGCCGTAAGCTCGTCGAACTTCGCCCTGGTCAACGTGATGTCCAGGTGTTTCGGACCCGTGGCGTCGGCGGTGATAAACGGAAGATTGATGTTGGTCGATGTGACGCCCGACAGTTCGACCTTGGCCTTTTCGGCCGCCTCGGTGAGCCGTTGCATCGCCATCCGGTCCGCAGCAAGGTTGATACCGCTGTCCTTCTTAAACTCGGCTACCAGGTAGTCTACCACCCGCTGGTCGAAGTCGTCGCCGCCAAGGCGGTTGTTCCCGCTGGTGGCCTTGACCTCGAAAACACCGTCGCCGATCTCCAGGATAGAAACGTCAAACGTCCCCCCGCCAAGGTCAAAAACGAGGATCGTCTGCGTTTCTTCTTTATCTAAACCATACGCCAGCGCCGCGGCGGTAGGTTCGTTGATGATGCGCAGGACCTCCAGCCCGGCAATCCTGCCCGCGTCCTTCGTCGCCTGCCGCTGGGAGTCGTCGAAATACGCGGGTACGGTGATTACCGCCTGTGTTATTTTCTCCCCGAGGTAAGCTTCGGCGTCAGCCTTCATCTTCTGGAGGATAAAAGCCGAAATCTGCTGGGGTGTGTATTCCTTATCATCAATTTTTACCTGGTGTTTTGAACCCATATGTCTTTTTATTGACGTGACGGTGCGGTCAGGATTGGCTATCGCCTGGCGCTTCGCCACCTGGCCCACCAGTAGTTCTCCTGTCTTCGAAAAAGCTGCCACTGAAGGGGTGGTCCGCCCTCCTTCGGCATTCGGAATAATTACAGGTTCGCCGCCTTCCATGACGGCCATGCATGAGTTGGTTGTTCCCAAATCAATACCGATGATTTTTCCCATAACCGTCGCCTCCTACATCTCTTTTTCTTTTGCAACTTTGACAAGGGCCGGTCGGAGGACCTTGCCGCGAAAGGTATAACCCCGCCGCAACTCTTCGAGAATTGTGTTCGCGGGATGTTCCCCATCCTCTTCGAAAGCTACCGCCTCGTGACGTGTCGGGTCGAACAAGGCGCCCACCGCAGGTATTACTTCCAACCCCTCGTGGGTAAAAGTCTCACTCAATCGCCGGTAGATCATCTCAATCCCGGCAAGAAAGTCACTCACCTTATCCCCGGGAGATTTAAGCGCTCGTTCAAAGTCGTCCAGCACGGGCAGCAAAGACGCCACCAGTGCCTCCCCTGCAAAATGCAAAAATTCCTCCCTCTCCTTGTTGACCCGTTTTCTCAGGTTTTCGTAGTCGGCCCGCAACCGCAGGAGCTGCTGATAATACTCCTGGGCCCTGTTTTCGGCTGCCGTCAGTGCTTCTTCAAGTACATTTATATGTTCTTCGGGAGAAGTGGTCCTTATCTCGACACCGTCCGCTTCACCCGGCAACGCTTCCTGCTTTTGGGCCAGTTGTCGGTCGGGTGCTACGTCGCTGTTTGACTCCCCGTTCGGCCCGCCCCGCCTATGTTTATCCTGCTCCACCATCCTGGGTTGAATCCCTTCCTTCCTTTTTTTCTTCACGTTTCCGAATTACCGTATCGATCCTCAAAATAGCCTCTGCTATTTCCCCCGCTGCTTTTAAGGCATGAATTTTCACCAGTGTGGGATCCAGTATGCCCGCCTGGAGCATATCCCTGACCTCGCCCGTATCGCAGTCCACGGCCAGACTGTTCTTTTTCTTCGCCACCTGGGCCGCGGTAACGTCCCCCACCTTTTCGAGCGGGTTGAACCCGGCGTTGGCTACGATTTGCGCCAGCGGCCGCTTGAGAGCCTCCACCACACTATCAACCCCATATGCGGCCATGCCGCGTATCCTTCCCCTCATTTTCTCGGTTTCCCGGGCCACCGCCATTTCCACGGCACCGCCCCCGGGGACCACGCCGCCTTTGACCGCCGCCTGGACAGCCGCTGAAGCATCCCTGGCGATTCGTTCCCGTTCCCCGACAACCTCTGCCGTGGCTGCGCCCACGACGATGGTAGCCATCGGCTTACCACCGCCGGCGTGAATCCGTACCTGCTCCAGCTTTTCGTCGCTGTAAACTTCGCCGGCATGCCCGAGGTACCGCTCAAGGTCCGCCGGTTCTTTGTTCAATCCCGTCCGTTTCACCATCCGCGCCCCGGTGTGTTCCGCCGCCCGGCGCAGTTCCTTTTGAAGTACGCGCTGGATTACCATGATGTTGGCGTCCGTAAGTCTTTCTTCAGCGACCTCGGCGACGCCGCGGTCCACCAGCACAAGACCGATGCCCATCCCAATGATTTTATCTATGTTACGTTTAAACTCTTCCTGCAGAATGAGGTAGCGGTTAAACCCCGCCTCCGTTCCCAGGGCCTCTTCCTCGATCTCTTCCGGTTCCAGTGCATCGTCGACAACCAGTACCTTTACGTCCTTGAGGCGCTCGGGCATCTGCCGGTTCATCCGTTCCTTGCTGACGATTACCCCCTCGAAAACCTCATTACCCGCGCCCTCACCCGCTACAACTGTTTCCGCAAGTTTGAATGCCGGTTTGAGCAGTTCCTCCTTGCCCACCAGTCGCGCTGCCGTGACCACCAACTCGGCTATGTCCTGGTTCCCCCGGCCGGCAATCTGCGCCACCGATTTCAGGCGCTGGTCGTCAAGGTCTTTTACCGGAACCGACGCCTGCTGCATTGTCTCCACAGCAAAAACCACGCCCTGACGTATGCCTTCGATGACCCGTGCCACCGGGACGCCCTTTAGTACTTGCTCCAGGCCGGTCCCTACCATCGACCCGGCCATAACCGTGGTGGTTGTGGTACCGTCCCCTACCTCTTCTTCCTGCGCTTTGGCTACGTTGATTACCATCTTCGCCGCGGGGTGGGTGGCCTCCATCGTGGTCAGGATGGTCACCCCGTCGTTGGTGATTACCACCCCGCCGAAGCGGTCGACCAGCATTGTGTCCAGTCCCTTCGGGCCTAAAGTCCCTTCCACAGCGGCGGCCGTCGCCCGGACGGCGTTGGCGTTGGATATCAGCGCCGCCAGGCGTTCATTTACTTCAGAACCGGTTGTCACCTGCTGTTTCAAGCTCACCGCGTTCCCTCCGTGTTAAAGACGGCCTTTCTTGCCCAAAATATTATCAAGTTCCGTTGTTAAATACTCCGTAGCGTACCTCAGCAGTCCAACCACGCGGGCGTAACGCATCCGCGTCGGGCCCAGAACCGCGAGGATACCGTTCACATCGCCGCCGAACCCGTAACGGGCGGTTACCAAACTCAACTCGCGCACCTCGTCCCGTTTAAACTCACTCCCTATTCGTATGTCGATCCTGTCCAGGCCGCTGTGCGTGGTTACAAGGTCGCACAAGAAATCTTCCTGCTCCAAAAGACCAAGCAGCGTCTGGAGCCGCTCTACGTTTTTAAATTCCGGCTGGCTCAAAATGCTGTTGATGCCGCCGTGGTAAACCCGCTCTTCCCTCATGGTCAGCGCCTCCTGGATAAGCTCAAAGGCCAGGTCCAGGACGTTGCGGTAGCGGGAGAGTTCGGAATAGATTTCTTTGATGATCGTAAATTTGATGTCTTTAACCGTCAGGCCCTGGAGCTTGGCGTTGATGACCGCGGAAACGCTTTCCAGGTCGTATGAGGTAATCCCCTCCGGGACAGGGATCAGCCTGTGGAAAACTTCTCCGGAGGCCAGGACCACCAGAACCATGGCCTGCCCCGGTCCAAAATGCAAAAGCTGGATGTGCCGGTAGACGCTCCTGGCACAAGGCGCGACAATAAGGGCCGCGCAATTCGTCAACTGGGCCAGTATGTGACCCGTTTGCCGGATTACCGACTCTATTTCGCGGGCCTTTGTTTTAACGTGCGTGACCACAAGTTCTTTTTCTTCGTCACGCGGCTCCTCCGGTTCCATCAGGCGGTCGACGTAATACCTGTAACCGATCTCCGAAGGAACGCGGCCCGCCGAGGTGTGAGGCTGCTCAAGATAACCCATCTCCTCAAGGTCGGCCATCTCGTTGCGGATCGTCGCCGGGCTGATTTTGAGCCCGTACTTGCGCGCGATGGTCCGCGAGCCCACCGGCTCGGCCGTGTTCGTAAAATCTTCGATTATCGCCGCCAGAATCCGTTCCTGTCTGTCCGTAAGCACGCGGCACCACCCTTTTTTATTAGCACTCTCCCGAAGAGAGTGCTAAACTCCTTTCAAAATAACATCCCATGGTGGTCATTGTCAAGACTGTCTACCTAAAATCTGTCAGAAGGCGACACGGCAGGGTTGCCTTTCCTCATACCCGGATTCAGACAAATGCCCGGAAAACCACATTCGCAACCGGAAGCGCCTTCCTGGTCAAGCGCAAACGGTCTCCTTCCCGGCGGAGCAAGCCCTGCGCCACCAACCCTTTGATTTTCTTAGCAAAAATCACTTCAGCTTTGCGGCCAAACCGCGCCTCAAAACGCGTGCAGGAGACCCCCTCGATCAGCCGCAACCCCATAAACATGGCTTCTGCCATCTCGTCCTCTTCGGTGAGCGGAACTTCTTCCGACACGGGTAACCTTTGCCGTTCCAGGTTCTTGCAATAACTGTCCAGGTCGGCGGTGTTGGACCAACGGCAACCGTTCAGGTACGAGTGCGCCGCCGGTCCTAAGCCGAGGTAAGGCTCGCCTTCCCAGTAAAGGCGGTTGTGCCGGGACTCCTTACCGGGGCGGGTGAAGTTCGATATCTCGTAATGCTCGTAGCCGTGCGCGGCCAAAAATTCAATTGCCCGCAAGTACATAAGGAGTTCTTCCTCCTCCGGACACGGCACGACGCTTCCGGCCGCGGCCGCCGCGCCGAGCGGGGTCCGGGGATGGATCTCAAGGCTGTACGCTGACAGGTGGTCGGGTTCCAGCGCCACTGCTACGCCGAGGGTTCTTTCCCAGCAAGAAAGGTCCTGCCCCGGCACCCCAAAGATCAAATCTAAATTAACGTTGTCAAAACCCGTGCTACGGGCGGTTCTCATGGTCGCTGCCACGTCTCCCGGTGCGTGGCCTCTTCCCAGAAACCGCAGCAACTTATCGTCCGCGGTCTGCATGCCGACGCTCAACCGGTTCACACCTTCGTGCCGGAGAATTTCCAGCAGCCCGGCTGTTAACGTGCCGGGGTTAACCTCGACGGTAACTTCGGCGCCGGGCAAAACTGAAAAATGCTTGCGCAGCGCCCTGAGCGGGCGGCGCAGACCCTCGCCCCCGACGCACGTCGGGGTGCCGCCGCCGACGTATATACTTTTGACGGCCGTGTCCCGCAGCTTTTTGCTCCATAGGCGGATCTCCCTGTCCAGGGCAAGCAGATAACGTTCAGCAGACTCCTCCTTGTACCGGTACGAGACAAAATCGCAGTAAACGCACTTTGCCAGGCAAAACGGGACGTGAACGTAAATCCCGATGGTCTTCACTGGTCATCCACCTTAAGCACCGCAAGGAATGCCTCCTGCGGTATTTCAATATTACCGATTTGCTTCATCCGCTTTTTGCCTTCCTTTTGCTTTTCAAGAAGCTTCCGCTTCCGGGTTATGTCACCGCCGTAACACTTGGCAAGGACGTCTTTTCTCAGGGCGCGGATGGTCTCCCTCGCGATGACCCGGCTGCCTATGGCCGCCTGGACCGGAATTTCAAAAAGGTGTCTGGGGATGAGTGCCTTCAGCCGTTCCACGAGCCGGCGTCCAAGGAGGTAGGCCCTATCCCGGTGCACTATGGCGGAGAGAGCATCAACCAACTCGCCCCCGACGAGGATGTCGAGCCGTATCACGTCGGCCTCGCGAAACCCGAGGAATTCGTAATCAAAGGAGGCATACCCCCGGCTCACCGACTTCAAACGGTCGAAGAAGTCGTATATGATTTCGGCCAGCGGTAGTTCATACGAAAGAATCACCCTGTTTTCGCTGACGTACTCCATATTCCTAAAAACGCCGCGGCGCTCGTTGCACAGTTCCATCACTGCGCCGATGTATTCCTTAGGGAGCATGGTGGTCGCTTTCACGACCGGTTCTTCAATACTCACGATCTCGCCCGCGGGCGGGAGGAACGCCGGGTTTTCCACCTCCACCACGTTGCCGTCGACGCGGAGCACCCGGTAAACAACGTTGGGCGCGGTGGTAATCAGGTTTATACCGTACTCCCGCTCGAGTCTCTCCTGAACGACTTCCATGTGCAACAGCCCCAAAAAACCGCACCGAAAGCCGAACGCCAGGGCGGCCGAGGTCTCCGGTTCGTAGTGGAGTGCCGCATCATTTAAACGCAACTTGTCCAAAGCATCCCGGAGGCGCCCGAAATCCGCCGTTTCCACAGGGTACAGCCCGCAGAAGACCATCGGTTTTACGGGCCGGTAACCGACGAGGGCTTTGGCTGCCGGCCGCCTGGCCTCCGTTATGGAGTCCCCGACCCGGCAGTCGCGCACGTTCTTGATATGGGCGATAATAAACCCTACTTCGCCGGTTTTGAGTTCCCCGACCGGTGTAAGTTCCGGACTGAAGATGCCCACTTCCGCCACCTCATACTCTTTTCCGGTGGCCATCATCCGGGCGAGCATACCCGGACGTACGGCACCGTCTACAACCCGGGTGTAAGCAATTACACCTTTATAAGAATCGTAGTGCGAGTCAAATATCAGGGCCCTCAGCGGGCCTGCTGCATCACCCTTCGGCGCCGGAACATCCCGCACGATCCTTTCCAAAACAGCTTCAATACCGACACCGAGTTTGGCCGACACCAGCAATGCCTCCATACCGCCAAGGCCGAGCGCTGTTTCGATTTCCCGGCGCACGCGCTCGGGATCCGCGCTGGGAAGGTCTATTTTATTGATCACCGGGATTACCGCCAGGTCCTGCTCCATTGCCAAGTAGGCATTAGCTACGGTCTGGGCCTCTATCCCCTGGGTGGCATCGATGACCAACAGCGCCCCCTCGCAGGCCGCAAGGCTGCGGGAAACCTCATAGGAAAAATCGACGTGACCGGGGGTATCGATCAGGTTCAACTGATAATCCTGCCCGTCCCGGGCCCGATAAGCCAGACGGACGGCTTGGGCCTTGATGGTGATCCCCCGTTCCCGCTCGATGTCCATCCGGTCGAGCACCTGTTCAGTCATCTCACGGGGTTCGATGGCGCCCGTGTGTTCGAGAAGCCGGTCGGCCAGAGTCGACTTGCCGTGGTCTATGTGGGCAATAATGCAGAAGTTGCGAACTTTTTCCTGAGTCACTGTTACCTCCACTGCAAAGGGAAAAAAGCCTACAGAACTGCCTTAACAAGCTTTTTTACACTCCTCCATTATACCATAATTTAAGGACGGCCCAAGGGGCTTAAGCTTAAGGCGTGTCTGTACCGTTCCGGCCAGGAACGCATCTCCTGTTCGACCTTCCGGGCTATTTCGCCGGGCTGAGCGGGGAGTTCAAAAGTGCAGGAAGTCTGGACAATTTCCACTTGACAAGAACGTCCGGACAGCGCCTGGAACTTAAAGGCCGTAATTTCCTCCCCGGTTCCAAGTGTCCGGTTAAGCACCGCCAGGCAGTGTGTGAAACCCAGGGTTACACTCACAAGCCAGATACAAAATAATATAAAACAGCGTTTCGTCATGCAAGCCCTCCGGGAATATTATCCTCCCGATTGGCTGGAATTATCACGCGGAAGAGGGAACGGCTGCACTGAGTCAGTCGCGGTAACACTTTCTTCGTCTTTCATGTCTTGCAGGACGTCCGCCAAGACATCAGCGAAGAGTGTCGCGGCTGTTTCCGCCTCTTCAAGGGTGTTGTTGACACCGCCTATTTCCAGTAAAAGGGCCCGTGGGGAAAAATACTGGTTGTACCTGCCCCCTTTCACCCGGACCCCGGTACAAAGTCCCGGATATAGGGCATCGGCCCGGGCTGCTATTCGCTCTGCAAACTCCAGATTCTGCCGCCAGGCGGGAAACGGCAACCGGTCGTCAGAACCGACAATTATGAGTACTCTGGCAACGTCCCGCCCCTGTATATTGACGGTGGCCCCTCCCCGGGGAAGCTTGGAATCCCGGTGTACGTCAAATATGCCGTCCAGTTCCGGGTTTAAGTAGAGAAACTCCCGTACGGTTTTCTCGGATTCCAGGTACGAAGCGGCATAAGAAACATCGTGGATCTTTTCTGAACGCAGGACGGCGATGTTTCTCCTCCTTAGCCCCTCTTCCAGAGCCGCCGCCGCCTGGACCACTCCCCCGGCCCCCTTCACTCTGTCCACGCCGTCCGTAAGCGCGTAGGTCTCTCCCGTATGGGTGTTGTAGATGGCTACAAGCGGAGGATCCTCCTGCTCCTGCTGCGGCACGGCCGTAGAGACCGCCGGGATAGGCGCAGCCAACGCGACCGTGTCCACGGCATCCACCACCGGCAAAACTGAACGCAAGAGCCCGGATTTAGCCGGGTCCACCTGAGCTGCAAGCTTGCAAGCCGTTGAGAACAGGGTTGACAGTCCCTGTTTTTTATTTTCCGGTGGAGAAGAAAGGCAGGAGGCAAGCACTTCCTCTGGGCCCCATATCTTGCATATTAAGGAGGCTCCCCCTCTCCAGCAGAGGGAGCTGACCCAACAGAAAAACAATACGGCGGAAACGACAAAAAATCGGCGCCGCAAAAGAGTCCCCCCTTCGGCTAAATACTATGCCTCCGAAAGGGGGACAAGACCAAAGCAGCCATAGATTTCCTTTATTCCAAAGCCAAAAGTCGTGAGATTGGAAGTCCGGAGCCTAAAGTCCTTGGTAAGTCTTAAACTTAGTATTCCTATTCTGACTCCTGACTCCTGATTCCTGACTCCCATATTCTATCTTCTATATTCTGAATTCTGACTTCTGTTATATGCCTGTAAGCGCGTTAATCACACCTTCCACCAGCTTTGCTTCCACGGTGTATCCTTTCAGGTCCGCGACACCTACCACCTTCCCGTTGCGGTCCTTAACCGTAGCGCCGCTTGACAGGCTGTAGGTCCTAAGGTATCCGTTCACCTCGATGGTTACACGGCGGGCATCCGAGTTGTAGTTCGCAACCAGACCGGTGAAGGTGATGTTCCGGTCGTCAATCACTATAATTTCGGTTATTTTGTGCTCCTCCACCGCAACCAACACCTTGGCTCCGGGAACGATGTCCGCCAGGTTGATTTCGTCCCCGCTCCGGTAGAACCGGGCCCCCCCGGCTATTCTGTAATCCATCTCCAGCCCGCCCGCCAGGTCGAAAGAAAGCGACCGGTTATATGCGTCCAGTTCCTTGACCGTTCCTTCAAACTCCCCTTCGTCTTCGTTGATAATCTCGATATAACTTACCGTCTGGCCGCTGTCCACTTCAAAAATAACGTAATCGCCCCGCTTCAACTGGTCCTTAGTTACTGTGGACCCGTCTTTGCATATTTCGACCTGCTCGTTGAGATTGAAGCATTTTTCCTCGTTCCTGACAAAGATATAAACTTCTTTCGTGTGTACCTTGGAAATCATACCACTCAATTGAACAATGATCCCGGACAGGAAGTCGATCCGTAAAACGGTATCCCCCGCGACCCAAAGGTCCACCCTGTCCCCCGATTTAAGTTCCCCGTACGGTATGTCGCGGATGATGTTCCTGGTTACACGGACGTTCCTGGGGACGAGGTAATCGGTTTTGGTGCCGCGGCTTCTAAGGGTGAGCGAACTCGCCTCGATGTTGGTTATGGTACCGCTCACTTTAGTCAATTCATATCCTTCAACGCGAAAAACCCCGTTGTTTTGGTCCAGACTCAATTTGACAAAAACATCCGGCGCAATCGCCGCTCCGCGCGCTTCCCTCCCGTTCTTGAGCACCAGGGCGTCACCGTACACGTCGTACGTCTCCGTGCTTGAAAATTCGTTCTGTAAGGTCAGGCGATACGAATCCCGCCGCCCCGGTATCATCCCGTTAACAATCCCCGAAGCAACTTTGACCGCAGTTCCGTATTCGCCCAAAAGGTATGCGTAACGCGCTTTATTGTCCTCACCGACTACCAGCCGTATCCGTTCCCCCTGGGCCACCGCGTTCCTGTCCACCGTCTTATTCCCGCGGCCTACGGGGCAGTCCGGCGGCAGCAGGACTACCCGCTCGCCCGCCAGGTTGCTCACTTTCAAGTTGCCGCCGTCCAGGCTAAGGACCCGCCCGGTCAAGCGCGTCAAGGAACGCGGCGGTTCTACCAATCCTTCTTCGATCAGCCTGAACAGTATGGCGCACATCTGCGCCCTGGTGACCCGCATGTAGGGCGCAAAAAGACTACCGGGTAAACCGCGCATGATGCCCTGCCCGGCTACAGCCCCTACATGAGTGCGGTACTTTTCCGGAATCGTCGCGGCGTCGGCAAACGGCAGGTTGACATCCGGCTTCAGGTCCAGCGCGTGATACACCAACGAGGCGACCTCGTAACGGTAGGCAGGACGTCCGGTTTCCAGCTTGGGTAGGTTTTCCTCTCTTACCATTCCTTCACGGACTGCGAGGGCCAGGTATTCCTTCCCCCACGTGACCCCGGGGTGAAAACTCAGCCCCGCAACCGGCGTTTTTACTGCTTCGTCGCCCAGGCCAACGGTGTTGAGGACCATTACAACCGCTTCTATAAACGTTACCGGGTTATCAGGGGCGAACTTGCCGCCGGGATACCCGTGCACAATACCATAACCGCTCATTTCCAGAATCGGTTGCTCCGCCCAGTGCCCACTGACGTCGGTGAATTTCGTCCCGGCCGCGGCAGCCGGCACCACCAATCCCGCAAAAACCACGGCAGTTAACAGGAGCGTCAGGACCAGTCCGAACTTGCTCCCTTGGCGCACCGTACCACTCCCCCCATTCTTTTCCTTAAAATTTTTTTCGACAGCCGCCAGAGGAATTCCTGCAATTTCTCACCGCGATTCGTTAAGGGCGAGAGAGTAACGAACCATTTTTCATTTTACGGGAACCGGAAAAAGAAAGTCCCCCCTGAAGGCCTTACCATGCCTTCGCAGGGGGGACATAGCCCCGGGGACCGTACCTTGAGCGCTCTTCCCAACCGGAGTCGGAAGTAAAGTTTATCGGGCTTCCGACCTCTATTCCGCAACGTGCGCTTGCTCCGGGCGATCCCCAGAGGCTTTGCGGCGGATACGCGGCCCGAACATGAGCGTTGCCGGCCGCGATTTTTCGTCGACAATTACCGTAACATTGTCGGCACAAAAGCATCAATTAGACCGATGACAAAGGCGGCAATCAGTGCCCCGATAATGCTTACGCTAAGAAGCCCGGGGATCACGAACTGCGCCAAATAAATAACCACCGCGGCCGTGATAAACCCGACTAAACCCCGACTCTGCGGTGAAATGCGGTCGCCCAGCAGAGTTTCGGCAATGTAACCGAGAATGGTAATCACCGCGGCAGCGACGAGCGCCCCCAGAAAGCCGCCCTGCACCACAAAACCGGGGGACACCCAGCTTACAATCATCAGCACGATTGCCGAAACCACGAATCTGACAATCGCGCCAATCCATGTCTGACGTTCCATTTTTTCACCTCCTTAACTCATTTGACCATAGGATGGGCAAGAAAGGTTAATTTTATTCTTAAACCCGCTGCACCGCTCATAATACGCCATTAAGTCGGACCAGCTCAAGCGGTTCGAATTGCGATGTTCTTCCTTTTGACGCCTCGTTTAACCCGCGCAACCTGATGCTTGCAATCGACCTTACGCTGTGTTAAAATGGCTCCGTTGGGTAGGTTTCGCACCCTTCGTTTAAGAAAGCCGCAAGGAGGTGACATATTGGCCAAAAAATCTTCGGTCAAGCGGCTCCGCCAGATAAAAAAACAGACCCTCCGCAACGCGAGTATCCGCTCGGCGCTCAGGACAACCATCAAGAAGTTTAAACAGTCGCTGGCTGCCGGCCAAACCGATATCGAGGAAAAGCTCCGCCATGCTTTACAGGCGCTGGACAAAGCCACGACCAAGGGTATCATTCACAAGAATACCGCTGCGAGGAAGAAGTCCCGCCTGATGAAGGAGTTCAACAAAAGCCGTCTGGCTGGATAGATAAAACAAGATCCCGGCGTTACGCAAAACGACAAATGCCGGGACCTTAATACCAAACACCACAGTTTTAAAAAAGCGATGCCACCAATGGCGAGGATTAATGCCGGGTGGCTTTGTAGTTTTCGGAGCGCCTGAGACCTGAAAGTATCAGCCGTTTTTCCAACCCGGCAAGGAATTCTTCGTTACCGCTTTTTACCGCAAAGTCCAACTCGAGCAGGCCCCACAAGAGGGCTTCCGCCTCCAGCCGGGGAAACCGCCGGGCCTGCAGCGCCACTTTTTTCGCCACAAAGGCCGGCACTTCCAGTTCTCCTGCCAGCGCTCTTTCCCCTTTGCCCGTCATAAAGACGTCCTGCGCGATCAGTATGAGTTTCAGTTGGCGCACCAAAAGGGAGAGGACCCTTCCCGGAGGCTCCTTTTCCAGCAGTGCCCGCAGCTTCGTTACCGCATCAACAAAGCGCCGCTCCCCAAAAGCGTCCGTGGCCGCAAAAACAGTCTCTTCAGCCGCAGGAGAGGATACCGCGGCCACATCCTCCGCGGTTACTACCGATTTTTCCCCCGTGTACGCGAGCACTTTTTCTATTTCGTTATAAAGCAAGCTCAGATCTCGCCCGGCCGCCAGCAACGCATCTTCGGCCGCAGGTGTAAGAGTCTTTCCCGCCTGGCGTGCCCTTTTTTGAAACCATCTTTTGAGGTCCAAGGGGTTAAGGTGGGTGAATTCCACCACCCGCCCCCGCGCTTCAACCAGCTTGTAAGTCTGCCGTCTTTTGTCTATGCTCCCGGCAGTGCAAAAGATGAGGCACGTCTCATCGGCCGGCTGCCGCAGGTAAGCGAGCAAGGCGGGCTCCTCCTTGCCCCGTCCCGAACCGAAATACGGTGCATTTCTAATAACCACAAGGCGAAAGGTTGTAAAAAGAGGGAGGGTGTTGGCGGTCTGGACCACTTCCCCGGCCGAAACCTCTTCGCCGTCCAGGAGCAGAAAATTAAGCGTGTTTCCCTCCCCCACCAGCTTGGCCCGGAAATGCTTCACCGCCTCGTGCTGAAGGTAAACCTCCGGGCCGTAAAAAAGATACAGCGGTGAAATCCGGCCCTTTTCCAACTCGCCAAGCAAATTTTTAAAATACTCCATCTTACCCTTCCATCAAACGACGTGCCACGGCATCGACTTTGCCCCGGATCGAGATCTCCTTATCCCGGCGGTCGTCGATTTTGATGGTGGTCACCACCCGCTGCGCACCGGCATTGAAGGGAACCTCGTGCACCCGCCGCGCGGCATCAAGGACATTTTCCAGGCCCCCCTCGACAATCGTGCCCATGGCGGTTACTTCGTACTTAAGCCCGCTTTCCTTGAGAACCTTCACACACTCCGCGACGTACCGGCTTACGCTTGGCGAGCCGGTCCCGAGCGGCACCACGGAAATCTCCGCTACAACCATCCGACATCCCTCCCTGGTTTTGAGACTTCGATGTCACTTCAATCTTTCCTCCAACAGTATGCCGTCACCGCACGGCAGTCAATGAACCACGCCCGTAAAGAAGCTTTTGAAAACATCTTGACCGCGAGACTGTTTGGTGCGATAAATCAATTACCCGATAAATCCACGCCGTGTCGCAGGAGAAGATAGACCGTGCAACAACGATCGAACTCCACATCCCGCCGCTATCGCTGTGTAATGGTATTGCTTTTAATTTTGGCCGCGGTGATCGTTTTTGGGGATCATGTTTGCCTCCCGGAGTTTTCTTCGATAATCTCCAGAGTGCACCCCGAACCGCGCCTGCACGTACCGCTGGTAATAGAAAACCGGGACGTCAATGAAAACGGCATCCCCGACGCCCTGGACTTCGCGGCCGGGGCACGCCGGGAAGTGGAGCGCCGCACCCGCTACGACGCCGCGTACTGCGCCGGCGGCTACCCGCCGGAGGGACGGGGCGCCTGCACGGACGTTGTCTGGCGGGCGTTCAGGGAAGCCGGATACGACCTGAAGAGAATGGTTGATGAAGACATCCGGAAGGCGCCGGCGGCTTACGGGGCAACGGGGCGACGTCCCGACCCGAACATCGACTTCCGCCGGGTAAAGAACCTGGTAGTCTTCTTCGGCCGCCATGGACGGGAGCTGGCCACCGAAGTGATACCGGGGGACAGCGACAATCTGGCTAAATGGCAACCGGGTGACATCGTGGTCTTCGGCCCAACCTGGGAGCACATCGGCATCGTCTCGGAAAGCCGCCTTCCCGACGGGGTGCCGCTGGTTATAAACAACGCCGGACCCTGCGCGAGCGAGAGCGATTGCCTTTTGAGCTGGCCCAGCGGTATCACGCACCATTTCCGGTTTACGGGGGAAGAATAGGCAAGTTGTTGGAATTTAGAAGACAGAATACAGAAGTCAGAATATAGAATTCAGAAGGTAGAACGTTGAACCTTGAACGCCGAACGGACCCTAAAGGGCTAACCCTCTGAGCCTAACCTTGAACTTTGAACGTTGAACCTTGCTTTTAAGCCGCGGGGCGTTGCGCCTTGCGTCCGGTTTTAACTTCAATCCCTTCCCCTCGAATACGGAGCAAAATCGCCCCGTCCCTGTCCGTACGGTAAACCCGCGCACCCAAACGCTCGAGTTCCCGCAGAGTTGCCGGTGAAGGCTGCCCGAACCGGTTCCGAGAGCCGACTGAGACGACCGCTATCTTGGACTGAACCCTTTTAAGAAAAGCCGGCAGGAAGTTGGCCGAACCGTGGTGCGGAACTTTGAGAACGTCACTTTTCAGCGTTACCCCATACTGCAGCAGGCGCCGCTGCCCTTCCTGCTCAATGTCACCGGTGAGCAACAGGCTTTTCCCCCTGTAATCCAGGAGCAGCACCAGTGATTCGTCGTTGAAATCACCCGGCTCGTCGCTGAGAGGCTTAAAAGGACTTAATACCGCAATATCCACCACCGGGTCGAGGCGCAGGTGATCACCCGCGCTTGCCGTGGAAACGGGAATTTTCCGGTCGCGGATGAAGCCGAGCAGCCGGTCGTACTCGGCGTCTATTCCCTCCTGAACAGGAGGAGTCACCACCAGCCTTACCGGTAGTTTTTCAACAACCGCCCGTGCCCCGCCGCAGTGGTCTTCGTGCGGGTGTGTCAGGACCAGCACGTCAAGCCGCCTCACCCCCGCCCGCCGCAGGTATTGCACCACCCGCATTCCCGACCCCTCTGTACGCTGACCTGAAAGCTCGCCGGGAAGACCTCCCGCGTCCACCAGCAGCGTTCCGCCGCCGGGAGTGCGGACCAAAACACTGTCACCCTGCCCGACGTCGATTACGTCCACCCTGAGCGCGGGCTCGCCGCCGCCCAGCCAGCGCATCAGGCCCAGCCAGGAAAGAATCACGAGGAGAAAAACCAGCAGCCGGAGTATCCACGTTAACATCCCGGGACGCAACGAAGACGGCGCGGGCTTAAGCCGCCTTCCGGTCACCTTTAAAACCGTCATGTAAAGGAGTCCGTACCAGAGGCCCGCTACGACCCAAGGTACCGCCGGAACGTAAAAAGCGGCGCCCGGTAGGCCCTGAAAGAACCGCACCAGCCAAACCAACAGGTCCAACAAAAAAACGGTTGGCGCCGCCAGCACGCTTCCCAGGGGTAAAAAGACGGAACCAAGGATAGTCCCTAGAATCCCAAAAAGGAGCACAATGCCGACGAGAGGGACCGCAACAACGTTCGCCGGCAGCGCTACCACCGAAACCAGATTGTAGTGAACGACGATGAGGGGCAGCGTCCCCAACTGCGCCCCAAGCGGCACCGCCACCGCCCACGCAAATACCGGTTTAACCCGGATGTGAAAACGGTCTCCCAGGCGTCCGAACAAATCCACCAATACCGGCCCTAGGAAAAGGATCCCCCAGGTGGCCGCGAAAGAAAGCTGAAAACCGGGCTCGCCTACGGCCAGCGGGTTGGCGAGTAATATTACCAGGGCGGACGCGGCAAGGGCGGTCGGCCAGTCGCGTTCGCGTCCCAGGTGCCTCGCCCACAGTAACAGCAGCGCCATAACCGTGGCACGCATTACGGATGGGCGAAAACCGACCATAAAATCATACAGGAGCAAGGCGGGAATGACCGTCAGCAGAACGGCGCCTGAGCGTAGCCTTAAAAACCGGGTGAGACCAAGGATGAAACCCACAATCAGCCCTATGTGCAGGCCGCTTACACTCAGAATGTGGACCACGCCTGTCTCCACAAAGGCTTCGTTCACCGCGGGATCAATCGAAGTCCGGGTGCCGAAAGCAATCCCTTTTAAGAGGGCGCTGTGCTCGGGGGTAAAAACCGCGTCCAGGGTTTTGAACAGTTTTCCTTTTAACCGGAGAGCCGGCTTCGCAAGCGGGTTCGGAGCCCCGCCGCCGGTTTGATGGACGTCCTCCCCGCGCGAATAAATAAGTGCGCCGATCCCACGTCGTGCCAGGTAAGCCGCGTAATCAAAGTCCCCTGGGTTCCCGGGCGGCTCCGGGGAGCGCAAAAGGCCTCGCGCCTTCAGCAAGTCTCCGTAGCTAAAAACCGCCTTCACATCCCGGACCACCAGTATTACTTTCCCGCCCCTGTAGGCGTGGTCCCCGACCCGTGCTTCCTCCAGGCGCAGGACGTAGCGCACCTCATTAACGCGGACATCCGGTTCGGTGATTACCGTCCCGCTAACGTCCGTGTAGTGCCCCGACCAATTCGCGATGGGGGTCGCCGCCTCGGCCAGCGCCAGCCGCCCTGCCACTATACCAAGGAAGAAGAAAAGGATGTAGATCACCCGGTGGTTGCGCTGGTAGGAGAAAAAGTAGCCGGCCCCGGCGATGATCAGCGTGAAAAGCGCCGCCAGAAATGTAGTGCCCCCGGACACCGGGAAATATGGTGTCAAGAGGCAACCTGAGGCATAAAGAAACGCTATCAAAACAAGGGGGGAAATGGACAAGCTCCCCTTCTCACCGGGGCTTTCCTTCGGATCCTGCAGCTCTTCCATCCCATCACCCGGAAGATAAGCTTATTAGTTACTGAACACAAACGCAATCCCGCAACTGGGCAAGTTTCTTTTCCCCGATTCCCGGCACGTTTACCAGGTCGTCCGGAGAGGTGAATGGACCGTTGGCGTCACGGTATTCAACAATCCTTTGGGCCAATGCGGGCCCGATTCCAGGCAGGGATTCCAGCGTCCGGACGTCGGCGGTATTGATGTTTATCAACGTCCCGGAAACGGTATTGCCGCCGGTGACCGCGCTGACACCGGGGGTGGACGCGAAGGGGTTGGGTGCCGGCGTTTCCCCCGCTTGCACTTTTTCCGGTACCAGGACTTTCTGACCATCCTCCAGTATCTGCGCCAGGTTCAAAACATCGACGTTGGCATCCCGGCAGGCGCCGCCGGCCTTTTGCACGGCGTCGATAACACGGCTACCCGCCCGCAAGCGGTATACGCCCGGGTGATAAACCGCCCCGGCCACGTGGACACTGACCTCCAGCGGCTTTTCCCGCTCCTCCACAGCCGGCTCACTGATCGGTGTCTGCCGGTGAAGCGCGTATTTCGCCCCCAGCCCGAACACCACGGCAAGGGCTAAAAGCAAAAGCACCAATTGTTCGCGCCGCCCGAGGCTCATGTTCTTCCACCCTTAACAAGCCAATATAACGTAAGGCCAAGTCTGTCTCTGTCGCAGTCGCAGCCGCTGCCGTTTCCCGTAAGCTTCTAATTTAGTTTATAACTAATATAACTAAAA
The DNA here is from genome assembly GCA_003604985.1 of Ammonifex sp. Lineage (GTDB taxonomy): Bacteria > Bacillota > Desulfotomaculia > Desulfotomaculales > Ammonificaceae > SURF-55. The sequence continues at coordinate 1,651 of QZIW01000007.1, read as the reverse complement.
AAAGGGCGCGAATCCAAGCCCGTACCCTATTCCCCAATTGTTCTCACGTTTTCGCCGCTACCGGAGCAATTCCTCCCTGCGGGACTGACAAAAACTTGCCCGTCCCGGCAATAGGTGACCAGAAAGGCCTCCTTAAGACTCAACCCCCGGAGTTTTAGTTCATTTTCCAACCATTTTTCATCCATTCCCACGGCTGCAAGATTCCGGTGGAGGATCTCGCCGTCGGCTACCAGGATGCGCGGCAAGCCAGCCGTCTTCCCCATTTCCAATTTCAAATCGCCGCGGGTTACCGGCTCGTGTTCCGGCCAGGGGATGATGCTCAGCCGGCCGGAGTTTTCCAGAATGGCAAAGGCCACGTCCCCCGGATCCGGGTATCCTTTCTCGCGGAGTTGGCTCATCAGATCGTCTAGGTTGTACCGCGCCCGGCGCATCTCGTGCCGCAAAAGTTTCCCTTCATGGATTACAACCTGCGGTGTACCGCACACCAGTTGTCTCAGCCAGCGGCTGCGCAGCGCCACGCAGGAAAAAGCTATTTCGAGGGCGACCAGAATGAAAAGGGGGAAAAGCCCCTGCAAAAGCGGTATTTCCGTAGATTCCATCGGCAGCGCCGCCACCTCGGCGATAATGATGGCCACGACAAAGTCGAAGGGAGAAAGCTGCCCGATCTCGCGCTTCCCCATAAGCCTGACCATTATGAGGACAATAAAGTAGATGATAACGGTCCTGAAAAATATAGCGAGCATTCATTGTCACCTCGCGCTCCTCTTTTATCCACCCCTTTCCTTAGGTTGTCCTGATTAACGCGGGTATACCGGTCACCTCTAAACATTTGTAGGCGCGTGACGACTTCTTATATCGGGAACAGCGGGATAACAACTGAAGAATTTATGGAATATGAAAGGAATTTGTCGAATGGTGGTGTATAAAGCAAATAGAGACTCATCTGTCGCCTGAATAGGCAAAGGAGGGAGTTGAACATGAAAGGTTTGTTGAGTACAAAAATGATTATCAATAGGCTGATAGTAAACCTTGCCAATAGGATAATACCGAACGAAAAGGGAGTCGTTGTGGTATTGGTGGTCTTGTCGATGATAGTTATGTTGGGCTTTTTAGGGTTGACTCTCGACGTTGGGTGCGGGTACGCGCAAAAATTGAAATTGCAGAATGCGCTCGACGCGGCAGTGCTTGCGGGAGTCCAAGCCCTGCCCTCCGATACCACTAAGGCAAGAAATGACACAATAGCATATGCCGGCAAGAACGGTATCAACCTGGACGCCGGCGACATTACCATTTCCTACGACTGTACGGAGATTACATGCAGCAAAACCCTTTCGGTACCATTGTTCTTCGGGGCGGCTTTTGGTTTAAACCAGTGTCAAGTCTCTGGTAGCGCTACGGCTGCGGTAGTTTCGTCTGGAAGTCCGGTCTTCGATTACGTAATTTTCTCGTCGGACCCGAGCGGAGAGCTTGACATCAGTGGTGCACACGATACTTTTGACGGCAAAGTTCACGTAAATGGGAATACAGACGTAAGTGGAAGCCACAAAAACTTTAACTATGATTTCGAATGCGCCGGCTCCATGAGCGTAAGAGGCTCAAACAACCGGTGGCAGACCATAATCATGCAAGACACAGATTTGCTTGACTGGGG
>QZIW01000079.1 GCA_003604985.1 Ammonifex sp. | reverse complement strand
CGCACGGGCAATGGTTGCAGGCCGCGACGAGCATTATCCGCGCCGGGAAGCAGACTGAGCCCGCAGCCCGCGAAACCGTTACCACGCCGTCCTCTAAAGGCTGCCGTAAGGCTTCCAGCGTGTCCTTGGAGAACTCGGGGAATTCGTCAAGGAAGAGTACCCCGTGATGGGCCAGGCTTACTTCTCCAGGGCGGGGAAAACGGCCGCCTCCGACGAGGGCGACTGATGAAGCCGTATGGTGGGGAGCGCGGAACGGCCGCTGGGTGATGAGTGGTTCGCCTGGAGGGAGCAGCCCCGCCAGGCTGTGAATCTCTGTGACCTCAAGAGCCTCATTGAAACTCATCTGCGGCAGGATCCCCGGAAGGCGCCGCGCCAGCATGGTCTTGCCCGTCCCCGGGCTTCCCGCCAGCAACACGTTGTGCCCGCCGGCTGCCGCCACCTCTAGTGCCCTTTTGGCGTACAACTGCCCGCGCACCTCGGCGAAATCAATTTCGCCCCGGCGCTTTTGTAAGATATGGTCGATTTCAACCTCACACGGCAGGATCTCTTCTTCACCTCTCAGGAATTGAACCAGTTCCTGAAGGTTATTGACCGGGTAGATTTGCGCGCCTTCCACCAGGGCGGCCTCTTCCGCGTTGGCGGCCGCGACGATGATCCTGTGCTCACCGTGCCGGACCACCGCCGCCACGCTCGGCAAGACCCCGCACACACCCCGTACGGCGCCGTCGAGGGACAATTCGCCGAAGTAGACAAACTCCGCTGCCGCTTCCGGGGGCACCTGTTCGGTCGCCGTGAGGATTCCCGCCGCCAGTGCCAGGTCGTAACCCGGGCCTTCCTTGCGGATGTCCGCGGGTGCCAGATTAACCGTAATCCGCCGCACCGGGAACTCAAACCCGGCGTTCTTTATTGCCGCCCTGACCCTGTCCCGTGCCTCGCGGACCGCCGCGTCAGGGAGTCCGACAACCTCGAAAGCGGGCAACCCGCCCGCTATGTCGACCTCTACCTGCACGACGTAACCCTGCAGGCCATCAAGCGCCACACTTTTCAGTATCGCCAGCAAATGTGTATCCCCCAACGGTTTACGGCTTAAATTCGCCGCATTTCTATCGGTTCCTGCATATATTTTATATATCGCTTTTACTGGGAATTAATTTTGCTGATTCCGTTTGGGTGAAGACCAGGTATCAGCGCAAAGAACCTGTATCGGTAAAATTATCCTGCAGAGCAACTACTACGGGCGGTGAGGTGGTGGGTCACGCCATCGGGATGCCGGCGGCGGAAAGGGGGGAGTTGCGGGAGTTGCTGCCGCGACTGACTTTGCGCGAAAGGGTCGCCGTTTGACAGTGCCGGCCGGGAGGAATGAAAAACGTAATCCTTGGTGTTTTAAACAGGCAGCGGGTATAATTGCTATTGGCTGATTTTTGTAATGACTCGTGGAAGGAGGAAGAACGATGGCTCCACGCCGAAGAGGGCCGATGATACTGGGCGTGGTCGTTATTGCCCTGGGTGTTCTCTGGCTTTTTAGAAACCTCGGGCTATTTCAGGTAAACATGGGAGGGCTTATCGCCATCTACTGGCCGGTTCTGTTGATAGCATGGGGAATCGACATTCTGATCCCACGGGTTTTCCGCGAGGAAACACAGCCGGGTTCGCTACCCGGGCGACTGTTAAACGGTCTGGTCTTAATCGTCGTTGGGGTAATAATCATCGGCGGCAACCTTGGGTACTACAACTTAAACCTCGGCATCTTCTGGAGGGTGTTCTGGCCGGCGTTAATAATCTTGTTGGGATGGAGCCTTTTGCAGGGGGCGGCAAGCGGCGGCGGTACGCACTGGGCGGTGATGAGCGGCCTTGAATTGAAGAACCAGGGGTGGAAGCTGGAGGACGGAAGTTACATTGCTGTTATGGGCGGGGCCAAAATCGATCTCAGGGCGGCCGAAATTCCACCGCGGGAAACGGTGCTCAACCTGACCGCGGTGATGGGCGGGATCGAAGTACGCGTCCCTGAGGGCCTCAAAGTATCGTGCCAGGGCACGGCCGTTCTCGGCGGGTTAAATTTTTTCCGTGAAGAAGCGGGAGGGGTAGTGGCCAGCCGTAAAACGGAACGTCCCGGTACCGGCGATCCGGCGGCGAGCGTAATAATCCAATGCCGGGCCGTAATGGGTGGGATCGAAGTTAAGGAGACTTAATGGTTATTACCGTTAAAACGCGTTCTCGATGTGCTCCAGTTCCTTGACCTTCCTGCCGCCTGCTTCGAACTGGACTGCAACCACATCGAAGCGGCAGAAACTACCCTTCTGTACTTCGTTCGTAAGGTAGTGGCGCGCCACCTCTCGTACTTTCAAACGCTTTTGGTGTGTGATGCTCTCCTGGGGGGTGCCGAAACCGGTGGAACCCTTAGCCCGGACCTCAACGAAGACCAGGGTCCTCCCATCAAGTGCGATGACGTCGATCTCGCCGTACCGGCAGCGGTAGTTCCGCACCAGAATTTTATAGCCTTTGCGTTGAAGATGGTCGGCGGCAAGCTTTTCCGCAAGTGCGCCGAGTTGCTTCCTGTTCCCTTCCACTAACAGCTTCCCCGGTATTCCAAAAGGTGCTTGACCGGCGCAAAACTCCGGCGGTGAAACGGTGAGGGCCCGTATTTTTGCAGCGCTTCCAGGTGCTCGGGGGTGGGGTAACCCTTGTTGCGGCAAAAGCCGTAGCAGGGAAACGCGGCGTCCAATTCGTCCATCAACCTGTCCCGTGTCACCTTGGCGACGATGGAAGCCGCGGCAACGGCAGCAACCAGCGCATCACCGCGAACTACCCCCGTTTGGGGAAGAAAAAACTCCGGGATGATACTGCCGTCAACAATCACGTGGTCCGGCATCGGCCGGAGACCGTCCAGCGCCCGCCGCATTGCCAGGAAGGAAGCGCGGCGGATATTGAGCGCGTCGATCTCCGCCACGGAAGCTATACCCACCGACCACGCCACGGCTACAGCGCGTATTTTCTCGGCAAGCGCAGCCCGCCGCGGGGCGGGGACAACTTTGGAGTCGTTCAGACCGGGAAGGTCCGCGTCCTCCGGTAGAATAACCGCAGCGGCTGCGACCGGACCGGCCAGCGGGCCCCTGCCGGCTTCGTCTACGCCGGCAACGAGGCGAAAGCCCTGGAGCTTTAGTTCCTGCTCAAAAGCAAAGAGGGCGACATACCGCGCTTTCTCCCGCTCTGCATCCAACAAAAAGATTTCGTACCCGAGGTGCTCCGAAAAATACCCGTTGCCCCGTAAGTACACCAGAACACCCCCCGGACGTAAGTCGCGAATTCAAGGTTCAAAGTTCAAAGACAGAATATAGAATTTTGGATACTGGACCGCCTTCGTATTCTATCTTCTGAATTCTGGCTCCTGAATTCTGTATTCTTTAACGTTGAACGTTGAACTTTGAACGAACGGACCCTAATGTCACACAGTATTAGCCATAACTTCGAACTATTCTTTTTCCGGGCGATCGTCCAGGGTAAACCTTCCGAGCCGGCCGTCCCGGAATTCCTTCAGGAATGAAACCGCCGCCTTGAAACGGTCGACCTGTCCCCCGGTGACCACGAGTCCCCGTTTCAACCCGATTGACTCCAAGAGCGTGCCGGCGCTTGCCGGCAGTGCAGGCAACTGGTAGCGCCGCTTCAGCACCCCGGGGTAGTTCTGCTTCAGCCAGTCCAGCAACCAGAGGGCCACACCCTCGCTGTCTACCACTTCTTCTTTGATTGCGCCGGTGGCGGCGAGCTTCAGGGCCGCTTCCCGGTTATCCAGCCGCGGCCAGAGAACGCCGGGCGTGTCAAGGAGTTCGATGCCAGGCGATACTCGTATCCACTGCTTGCCGCGGGTCACACCCGGCAGGGCGCCCGTACGGGCGGACCTTTGCGCGGCAAGCCGGTTGATGAAAGTGGACTTGCCCACGTTGGGTATACCGACGACCATCCCGCGGATCACGCCGGTACGCCCCGGTTTGGCGATCGTCTTCACCGCTTGTGCAATTCTACTGTGACCGCGCCCGGTGGAGGAGTCGATCTGGATCACCGGATGATTTCCTTTTGCCAGCGCGGTGGTCCAAAAACGTGTCTGAGTGGGGTCGGCTAGGTCAACCTTGTTCAATACCACCACGCGGGGGGTTTTCCAGACGATAGCGTCGATGTCGGGGTTACGGCTGGACAGGGGAATACGGGCGTCCAGCAGTTCGAAGACGACGTGCACCAGTTTCAGGTGCTCGCGGATAAGTTTCCGGGCTTTCGCCATGTGGCCCGGATACCAGTTAAGCTTCATGGGAGTATCTTCCTTAACGAATAGTTCCTATACGGTTGGGCGGCCAGTACAGGAGCACAGCCTTACCAATGATGAGCCGCCGTTCCACAAATCCCCATACGCGGCTGTCCTGGCTGTTCATCCGGTTGTCACCCAGCACAAAGTATGATCCCGGGGGTACTTTGATGGGGCCGAAATCATAAAAAGAAGTTTCCGGGGGGAGATAGGTTTCCGGAACAAGCCGGTCATTAATATAAAGTTTGTTCTCGGAGAGTAAGACGGTTTCACCACCAAGGCCCACGAGGCGCTTAACGTAGTTTCGTTTGGGGTCGAGCGGATAGCGGAAAACAATGACGTCACCGCGCTGCGGAGGGTGAAACCGGTAAGTTATCTTGGAAACGATGATGCGGTCCTTCTCGTAGAGTGTGGGTATCATTGAGCCTGAAGGAATGACGCGCGGTACAAAAACAAAGGCCCGGAGGAGTACCGCTAACAGTACGGCAATAACGAGAGATTCAAGGATGTCGCTGAAAAAGCTGGTTTTGTTCGCCACTTAAAATCAAGGCCTCCTGAAGCGGACGTCAGTGTCGCACGGTGGCGGTGAAACAGGGTTGTTTCGCCGATTTAGGCTGGTATAGAAGAATAAAGAAGGACCCTCACAGCGGGGGCCCTCGGAACCTTAGCGTCTTTCACGTATCCGGGCCGCTTTGCCGTGCAGCTTGCGGAGATAATAGAGTCGTGCGCGCCGTACCCGGCCGCGGCGAACAACTTCGACGCGTTCAATGCGCGGTGAGTGCAGCGGAAAGATGCGCTCTACCCCGACACCATATGAGACCCGCCGGACGGTGAAAGTCTCGTTAAGTCCGCCGCCACGCCGCCGGATAACCACGCCTTCGAATATTTGCGTACGTTCCCGGCTTCCTTCAACAACCTTGACATGTACGCGGACGGTATCGCCGGGTCGGAAATCAAACACTTCTTTTTTAAGGTCTCCGGCAAATAATTCCGTAAGATTAGTCATTATCTGGCCCCCTTAATTCTCTTTAGATGCCAACCCCCGGTAAAACCAGGTTACATTATAACACGGCCAATTCGGCGTCGCAATAAGTTTAACATATGCGTTTTATGGTCCGGGGCCCTGCCGCGGCGAGGCGAGTAGCCGGTTGATATGCTCCGCGAGTTCCTTTATGAAGACCCTGTCATCCGCATCGAGTTGTACCGGCTCAACCAGTTCCGGCCGCCTGACCAGGGTGCGGATGAGCGACTCCTCGCGGCGCCAGCGGTTGATCCGGGCGTGGTGCCCGCTGAGAAGGACTTCCGGTACGGCCATTCCCTGGAAGTCACGGGGTTTGGTGTAGTGGGGATGTTCCAAAAGGCCGGAAGCAAAGGAGTCGGACGCCGGTGCGGTTATTTCTCCTAAAACCCCGGGGATGAGGCGGGACACCGCGTCAACCAAAACCATCGCCGGCAGTTCCCCACCTGTCAGTACGTAATCACCGATAGAAATCTCCCTGGTAGCGAGGTGGTCGCCGACCCTCTCGTCCACCCCTTCGTAACGGCCGCAGATCAAAACGATGTGCTCCTCCCGCGCCAGTTCCTGAGCCATCGTTTGGCTGAACCGCTCGCCCCGCGGGCACAGCAAAACAACCGGGCCGGTGTCGCCCCCACGGCTCCGGCGGACAGCCTCAACGGCCCTAAACACCGGTTCGGGTTTTAACACCATACCCGCGCCGCCGCCGAAAGGAGTGTCATCAACAATCCGGTGCTTGTTTGGTGCGTAATCGCGGATATTGGTCAAACGCACCGTTATGATCCCGGCGGCGACTGCTCGCTTCAGAATGCTCGCCGAAAGGGGTCCGGAAAACATTTCCGGGAAAAGGGTCAGGATATCAAAGACCATGGCATTTTACCCCTAAAAAGTTGCTTCAATGCGGCTCAAAGCAGTCCTTCGGGGAGCTTTACGACCATTCGGCCGCCGGGGATGTCTATCATCTTCACGACTTCTTTTAAGGCCGGGATTAGGATCTCCTTCCCGTCCGCAGTCAGAATGCTGTAAACGTCGTTGGCGCCCGTTTGGAAAACGTCGTTTAATTCCCCCAGGTAGGTCCCGTCTTCCGACCAAACTTTCAGACCGATGACGTCAAAGATATAGTATCGCCCCGGGGGGAGCGGTACAACTTCCTCGCGGGGAACCTCGATGAAGGCCCCCCGGAGGCGTTCGGCGGCATCCAGGTCTTTTATTTCGTTGAACTTGAGAAGGATGAACTGCTTATGGCGGTCCGCCCTTTCGATCGTGTACGTCTCTTTCTTTTTCCCATTATTGACTGTGGCCGTGGCCATAGTCAAAAAACGTTGGGGGAAATCAGTGAGGGGAAGGACACGTACGGCCCCCCGGTATCCATGGGGGGCGACTATTTCGCCGATGGTAATGAAAAGAGGAGGCATAATCTCAACCTTGCTCCCGGACGGCAACGATCTTTCCTTCTTCAATTATTACTTCCACCGCGTTTAATATGTTCGCGTCGTCACCCACGCCTATCTCGACAAGGCACTCGGTGCGTCCCTGAATAACTTCTGCTCCGGGAGCAAGACTCTTAATGGTTTCGTACTGGGATCGAAGCCTTTCCTTCATTTCGGCTTTTTCACGGCGGGCTTTCACAAGCCCATCCGTTTCCGCGCGAGCTTCATGATTTGATCCCATGCGCTTGACTTGAAACTCAACCCGCTGCAGATCGCGTTCTGTTTCTTCCAGCGCTGCTTGCAGCCTCTCAAGAAGCCATTCTCGATATTTTTCGGTTAACCGTACCTTGAGGATGACAGGTCTGGTTACAGTTATACGGTCCACGTTTCCCCACCGGTACTAAAGAATTTCGACAACAACTTTCTTCCGGCTTTTGGCTGCCGCGGCCTTGACGACCTGGCGAATTGCCCGGGCAACCCGGCCTTGCTTGCCGATTACTTTTCCCACGTCTTCAGGCGCTACCCGCAGTTCGATCAAGATAGACTTCTCTTGTTCCAACAGCTTTACGTCGACTGCTTCCGGTTTATCGACCAGGGCTTTGGCCAGAATCTCGACGAGTTCCTTCATTGTTAGCCCCTTCCTTTAGCCCCGACACTAACGATACTTGCCCGGATAAACAGGTTCCGCACCGTATTCGTAAGCTGGGCACCTTGTGCAAGCCATGCTCTGGCCCGCTCCTCGTTAATTTTGACTTCGGCCGGGTCGGAGAGCGGGTTGTAATAGCCGATTTCTTCGATAAACCGCCCGTCACGCGGGGAACGCGCGTCGGCGACCACGATCCGGTACCGGGGCTGCTTTTTTGCGCCTACTCGTTTGAGCCTTATTTTAACCGCCAAACTATGTCACCTCCCTTCCTAAACAGCCGTCAGCTATCAGCCATTAGCTATCGGCTACGTTGATACACTAAGTTATAATAATACGAGTCCCGTACCCAATTTTGTTACATAAATGGAAAACGGCCCATCTTGGCGCCTTTTTTTGCCCCTTTTTCCATCGATGCGAGCTGGCGGATCAGCTTCTTCGTCTGTCCGAACTGTTTGAGCAAACGGTTGACATCTTGGACCGTGGTGCCGCTGCCGTATGCGATACGCCGCCGCCGGCTCCCGTCGATCACGTCCGGGTGTCGGCGCTCCTCCGCGGTCATTGAGTTGATGACCGCTTCGGTGAGGACCAGGTCCCTCTCGTCGAGCTGAAACTGATCCCGGATTTTTTTCATGCTCCCGAAACCGGGCAGCATTCCAAGCACCTGTTCCAACGGACCCATCTTCTTAAACTGGCGGAGCTGCACCAGAAAATCCTCAAGGTTGAAATCGGCGCTCTTGATGCGCTTCTGCATCTCCGCCGCCTGCTGGACGTCAAAAGTGTTCTGCGCTTTTTCAATCAGGGTCAGGACGTCGCCCATCCCCAGGATACGGTCCGCCATGCGGTCGGGGTAGAAGGGTTCGAGCATATCGAGTTTCTCGCCGACACCCGCAAACTTGATCGGGCAGCCGGTAACTTCCCGGATGGAAAGCGCCGCACCCCCCCTGGTATCCCCGTCGAGTTTGGTCAAGACCACGCCGTCAAGACCCAGACGGTTGTGGAAGGTTTCGGCCACGGTTACCGCGTCTTGTCCGGTCATGGCATCGACCACGAGAAGGATCTCGTGCGGCTTGACCGACATCTTGATTAATTCCAATTCCTGCATTAGCTCCTCGTTTATGTGCAGGCGCCCCGCCGTGTCGATAACCACGGTATCGTTGCCTTTCCTGGCTGCTTCTTCAATCGCCCCGACGGAGATCGAAACAGGGCCCTTTTCCGAAGAAAAGACCGGTACCTGGATTTGGTCGCCGAGCACCTCCAGTTGCCTTGTGGCTGCGGGGCGGTAAACGTCTGCGGCAACCAGGAGCGGGTGCCGTCCCTGCTTTTTCAGGATCAGGCAGAGTTTCGCCGCGGTAGTGGTTTTACCCGAACCCTGAAGGCCCACGAGCATTACCACGGTGGGGGGCTTCGGGGCTATGTTCAAACGCGCGTTTTCGCCCCCCATGAGAGCGGCAAGTTCGTCGCGCACGACCTTGACGACCTGGTACGCCGGATTCAGGTTGGCCAGGACCTCCTGTCCCACGGCCCGCTCCCGGATGCGCCTTACGAAATCCTTTACGACCTTGAAATTAACGTCGGCTTCGAGAAGTGCCACCCGCACCTCCCTTAGCGCAGCGTCAACGTCCTGCTCCGTAAGCTTGCCTTTACCTTTAAGCCTCTTAAAAGTTTCCTGGAGTTTTTCCGCAAGACTCGAAAACATCCGTTTCCCTCTTTCCCCGCGATACCTTTACTGGATAGTTGGAAGCGTGAGGATACAGGTTGATTTTACTGAAATCCGCCTTTGCCTGTCAAGCAAAGGCGATGCTGCGCAGCGAGTTGTAAATAACAATATCGCTTCCTATTTTAACATGCGAAGGAACCGAATAACCGGATTTGCATTAGATACAAGGATTTTTTTGCCGCGGCGGCGAAAACCTACGGATAGGGCGGCGCAGCACGGTTTCACTTTACGCTGGGCCGAAGCAGAATCCGGGGAGGAAGTAAGTTGGCGGAGCATTCGGGTTTTATTACCTTAGAACAGGCCGTGGCGCTCAACCGAATCGAAGTCCGCGAGTTGCACCAGGACTACTTGAACGCCGGGCTGGTAACCCTGCTCAAGCTCCTTGATTTTGACAAGCGCTTCGTACGGGCACAGGGGGTCACGCTGTGGGACAGCGACGGCTACGAGTATCTTGATTTTCTCGGCGGTTTCGGTTCGCTCAACACGGGCCATAATCATCCGCACGTCATTGCCGCCGTGGAGGCGGTCCGGGGACTCCCCAACCTTGTACAGGCTTCGCTCTCCCCGCTTGCGGGCGCCCTCGCCAAGAATCTGGCCGCGGTTGCTCCGGGCGAGCTGAAACGTTCTTTCTTCGGCAACAGCGGCGCAGAAGCGGTTGAAGGCGCCATCAAACTGGCGCGCATCGCCACCGGCAGGCCGAGACTGATATACACCGAAAATTCCTTTCACGGCAAAACCTTTGGCGCCCTTTCGGTCACGGGCCGGTCCAAATACCAGGAGGCGTTCCGCCCGCTGGTATCAGAATGCGCGGCTGTCCCCTATGACGACCTGTCCGCCCTTGAACAGGTACTTCACACGCGGGAAGCGGCGGCCTTCATCGTCGAACCCATCCAGGGTGAAGGCGGGATCAACATTCCGTCTCCAGGGTACCTGCCGGAGGCTAAACGCTTGTGCGCCAAGTACGGCACGCTGTTTGTGGCCGACGAAATTCAAACGGGTCTGGGCCGGACCGGCAAGATGTTCGCCTGCGAACACGAGGCCGTGGAACCGGACATCCTTTGTCTGGCAAAGTCCCTGAGCGGCGGCGTAATTCCGATCGGGGTTTACATGGCGACCGATGCCGCCTGGAGGAAAGCCTACGGCTCCATTGACCGGGCCCAACTGCACACGTCTACCTTCGGGGGCAACGCGTGGGCCTGCGCGGCCGGCATCGCGGCCCTGGAAGTCACGCTAAAAGAAGACCTGCCGCGGCAGGCCGCCGAAAAAGGGGAATATCTGATGCGCCGCCTTGCGGAGCTGAAGGAAAAACACCCGCTGCTTAAAGATGTCCGCGGCCGCGGGCTTTTGATCGGCCTCGAGTTTGCCGAAGGCAAAAAAGGCATCGCCCACAAATTGTCCTTCGGCCTGCTGGAGAAGCTGTCGGACGAATACCTCGGCAGTCTGGTGGCCGGGGAGCTTTTAAATAAGTACCGGATCCTTACTGCTTACACGCTTAACAACCCCAGCGTGATCCGGCTCGAACCGCCGCTCGGCGTCGGATATGAGCAAATCGATGCTGCGGTTAAGGCCCTGGCGGAAATTCTCGAACGCAACCGTAGTTTTCTCGGCATGGCCGCTTCCGGCCTGAAAATAACCCTCCAAGGCCGCCGGAAAGCGTAGGATCCAGTCAAACAAGTCCTGAGTTCCGAAAAGTCCTGAGTCAAAAGTCGCGGGTCACGAGTCGCGGTTTTAAAGTTGGATGTTGTAGGTCCTTTATTCCGGCTTTCTGAATTCTGGATTCTGACTTCTGACCCTGAAGCTTTAAGGAGGCGGTTCGATATGCGCTTTGGTCTGGTTAGCGATTCCCACGGGGAGATTGAAAACCTGCGCGCTGCCGCCCGGATTTTGGTAAGCGATTGGCGGGTGGAAATCCTCGCGCACCTGGGGGACGAGTGCGAAGACGCTTCCGTCCTCAACGAATTTCCAGCGCAGATCATCCAGGTGCCGGGGGTATACTGCGAGCACTACCGGGACCCGGCGATAGCCAACCGGGTGCTCAAGGTGTTTAACGGTTACCGGGTGCTTTTCACGCATACCGCAGCCGCGCATAAAAACGACCTGCCTGACGACCCCAATCCTGAAACGCTTGCCTCCCGGGGCAGCGTCGACGTTGTGGCTTTCGGGCACACCCACATCCCCGAGTTGAAGGTGGCAGGGAAGGTACTCTGGGTCAATCCCGGCCACCTCAAGGAAAGCGATAAAAAGGGGTATCCTCCGTCTTTCGCGGTACTCGAACTCAGCGTTGGGAGTGTATCCTGCCGCATTATCGGCCTCCGGGGCGGGGCGTCAATTCAAGAATGGCAGGGCATACTGTAAGGGGGTAGGCAAATGTTGGTTTCAACGACGCCAAATATTGAAGGGAAGAAGATCGTAAAATATCTCGGGCTGGTGACCGGCGAGGCGATTTTGGGGGCAAACATTTTCAAGGACTTCTTTGCCAGCATCAGGGACATTGTCGGGGGAAGGTCCGGTGCCTACGAGGATGAACTGCGCAAAGCGAAGGACATCGCAATCGAGGAGATGGTCCAACAGGCTAAAACGCTCGGCGCCAACGCCATTTTAGCGGTTGACCTGGACTACGAGACCATCGGCAGCACGGGCGGGAGCATGCTGATGGTAAGCGCCAGTGGGACGGCGGTAGTCTACGAATAAAGTTGATAGGTAAAATGAGCCGCGTGTTCCGGATTTCTATGCGATCGAACCCAAAACATAGTCATGCATGTCGCGACATCACAAAATCTGAAAATACTTTCGCCTAAAGGCCGCTGCCGTTTGTCTCTAAGGCGCGCTCTGTGGAAGACCGGCCATTCAAGGCCTTGCCGCCGGTTAATCCCCCGGCGCGCTGTGCTCCGGCCCGACGCTGTTGGAATTGGCTCTGCCAATTCCTTCAACAATCTCACTTCCAACAGCCCACTTGGTTTGGCGCTGCGGCTCCATCCCGTGCTGGCAGGTGTTACGACGGCGGTTGGCGCTCTGATGGGTGCACTGGTTGTCGTGTTTTTAGGTGAGCGGGTACGTGCCCGGCTGGTGCGTCAGGGAGCCGACAAAGAAAAAGGGCGGTATAAACGTCTTCACCGAATTTGGGAACGCTATGGGGTAATCGGGCTGGGTTTACTGGCCCCCCTGCTTACTGGTGCACCGCTCGGGGTTGCCCTGGGAGTCGTTTGGGGCACCGACGGCCCGGCTGTTGCTCTGAGCGGGCGTGGGCATAGTTTTTTGGACTACGGGATTGACCGTCGCCGGCGTACTGGGATTGGCAGGTATCCAGTCGTTACGTCATTAAGCGCGTATTTACCGCACTTTTCCTCTCGCCAGCGACGCGAAAATGCCGCCGAAACAAAGGACGGCAAAGATGACGAACGCTGTTGTGACACTGCTCATAAACAAAGGATAGTACGCCGGGGTGATCTGAACCTTACCCATGTACACCGCGAAGATGAGCATCGCAATTCCCATACTGAGCATCTGCCCGAGAAGGCGCATTGTCCCGAGCGTTCCCGAGGCCACGCCGTAGAACCTTCTTTCCACGGCGCTCATCACCGCGTTGCTGTTAGGCGAGGAGAAAAAGGCAAACCCGAAACCGAGGAGTATCAGGCTCGTCAGGATAAAGGCCAGGGGCGTTTGGGCGTCAAGGAAGGTTAAAAGGCCCAGCCCGGCGGTCGTCAGCGCCATCCCGATGGAGGCCACTATCCGGGGTTCGATCCTGTCCGAAAGCCGCCCGGCGAACGGTGAAAAAACAGCCATCACCACGGGTTGGGACACAAGGATTAAACCTGCGCTCTGCGGGCTAAGCCCCTTGATGAACTGCAAATAAAGGCTTAAAAGAAACGCTACGGCGAAAGTTGCGCTGTAGTTGATCAGCGCCGCCAGATTTGATAAAGCGAAGACCGTGTTTCTCCGGAAAAGGTTGACGTCGAGCACGGGGCTGTCCACTTTCGCTTCCCACTTCACAAAAGCCAGGATTCCCAGGACGCCGGCCAGGCTCAGCCAGACCCCCGGCATTGTGGGCAACAAGGAAAAACCGTACATTACGGAGACAAGCGCGAGGCTGTATATAACCGAGCCCGTAAAGTCAAACTGTTCCCCCTCCGCCTCAGCCCATTCGCCTTTGAGCTTCCACACCACCAGGGCTATGACCACCAGCCCGAGGGGTACGTTGGCGAGAAAGATGCTCCTCCAGCCCCAGTAGTGCGTCATAAATCCACCCAAAAACGGTCCCAGAGAAAGGCCCGTATAGACCGCGGCCACATTAATCCCCAGAGCTTTGCCCCTTTCCCGTGGAGGGAAAACCGAAGTGAGGATTGCCATTCCCGTGCCGAAGATCATGGCACCGCCGATCCCCTGCAAGATGCGGAAGGAGATGAGCGCGGCAGCGGAGCCGGCAACGGCCGATAAAAGCGAGAAAAGGGTGTAGAGCGATATGCCGTAGACATAAACCTTTTTCCGGCCGTAAATATCGGCTATCCTTCCAAAGGGGACGAGGAACATCGCGGCAGCCAAGAGATATGAAGTGGGTACCCAGCCAAGCAAGACCGCATTCATCGTAAACTCCCTCCCGATGTCCGGAAGGGCGATGTTGACCGAAGACCCCATAAAGGGCGTGAGAAAAGAGCCCAGCGCCGCTATCACCAGGGCCACCCTTTTACTTACGCCCGCACCCTCCATGCGGCCGTGCTCCGGGGCGGCTGACGGAGGCTTATTTGGAACACTTAGTCCGGCGCCGTCGCTTTTCAGGGATATCACCCGCGGAAATTAGAATTGCTCCGCATAGTTTTCGCCATTCCCGTTCTTTCCCCTTCACGGTAACCGGCATTTTAAATGCGGATAGAAATTTGTCGATATTTTTTTATTTTAGTAGCAGGAATTTAAACCTTTATATAGAACAAGTGGTTTAAAGTGGTTTAAAGTGGTGCAAAACCTGAAGAGGCAAGCGCATGTTTATTGGGGAGTTTACGCACACGCTTGACACCAAGGGACGCTTTTTCATCCCGGCCCGTTTTCGTGAAAAACTGGGGCAGCGGTTTGTTGTTACCAAGGGTCTCGACCGCTGCCTTTTCGGTTTTCCCCTGACGGAATGGGAAACCATAGAAAAGAAGCTTCGCCGTCTTCCGTTCGCCAGGGCGGATGCCCGGGCGTTTGCGCGGCTTTTCTTCTCCGGGGCCGCGGAACTCGAGCCCGATAGACAAGGAAGGATACTGATCCCTTTAAACCTGCGGGAATACGCGGGTCTGAACAGGGATGTGGTGATTGTCGGCGTTGCTTCGAGAACCGAGTTTTGGGCCGGGGACGAGTGGGCGCGTTACAGCACGAAGACCCAGGCGGCCTACGAAGAGATCGCCGAGAAAATCGTTGATTTTGATTTTGGAGCGGAAGACTAAATCCCAGAGGTGGTGCTAAACTTGGAGTTTCGTCACAAACCGGTAATGGTTAAGGAAGTTGTCGAAATGTTGGCAGTGAAGCCGGATGGGGTTTACGTGGACTGTACGGTGGGCGGAGGGGGGCATGCTGCGGCCATTTTAAAACTATTGGGGCCTGAGGGGTTCCTTGTCGGCTTGGACCGTGACCCGGAGGCGCTGGCGGCGGTGCAGTCCCGTATAGGCGGCGACGCGCGCGTAAGGTTGGTGCGGGCGGATTTTGCCGGGATGGCTTCAGTGCTTGCGGAACTGGGGATCACCGGCGTCGACGGGATGCTTTACGACCTGGGCGTTTCTTCATACCAGTTTGAGAACCCTGAGCGAGGATTTAGTTACTGGTACGATGTGCCCCTTGACATGCGCATGGACCCGGAAGATCCTGTAACGGCTGCTGAGCTGCTTAACACCTTGAGCTTAAAGGAGTTGACGCACATAATCGGTGAATACGGCGGCGAAAAATGGGCCGAACGGATCGCCGATTTTATCGTTGCGGAAAGAACCCGTCAGCGCATAGCCACCACCGGGCAACTGGTGGACGTGATCAAGAAAGCAGTGCCTTCCGCCGTTCGCCGCATGGGCCCGCATCCGGCCCGGCGCACGTTTCAGGCGCTCCGCATTGCTGTAAACCACGAATTGGATTCCCTGCGCGAGTCGTTAGGGCAGACCCTTGCTTTACTGAAACCCGGCGGCCGGTTGGTCGTCATAAGTTACCATTCACTCGAAGACCGGATTGCCAAAGAATTCATCAGGGCGGCCGCGCTGAGTTGCGTGTGTCCCCCGGGGACGCCGGTCTGCGCCTGTAAGAAGAAGCCCGAGTTGATTCCCGTCACAAAAAGGCCGCGAACGCCAACGGGAGAAGAGTTGGGCCGTAATCCTCGCTCGCGGAGCGCAAGAATGCGGGTGGCCGAAAGAGTGGCAGGGTAGAACAAGTGGCTTTTCGGGGAAAAGAAGTCTTCTACAGGGAAAGGAGGATGAATAAGCTTTGGTATTAGCGGGGGACCAGGTTCTACGTCCTCTTCCGCAAGAAAGGCACCCGGTTTCCAAAGTCAAAAAGAAGGCTCTTCCGGTCCAACGCCTTAAGCTCTGCGGACTGGTGCTTTTAGGTTTTGTCCTTGGCTTAACCGTGATCTTATGCCAGGCCCGGATCGCGTATGTCGGCTACCGCCTTACGGAACTTCAGACGGAAATGGCGCGGGTTCGGGCGGAAAACCAGGCCATTGACGGCGCGCTCCAGCGCCTGGTGGCGCCGGACAGGATAGAAGCCGCAGCCGTCCAGAGACTCGGGATGGTTAAACCGGCGGCAGGGGCGGAACTCAGGTTGCTCGCGCCGGTGCCTGCGGTGGAGACCGCAAATGCCCCGGGGAGGGAATCCGAAGGCGTCACCCAACGCGAAGAGGTGAGTTGGCTCAAGGCTTTCCTCGACGTTCTTTCTTTTAAGCACAGCGACGCTGCAAACGGTTCCTGGAGTTAAATCTCTAAAACCGGAATTCGGGCCGGGGCTCGGGTGGTTTTTCGGCAACTGTGGCAACATATCCCTCGTTGCCTGCGAAGCATGAATTGTGTTAATGGTCAATTAACCGGTTAACCCGGCTGGAAGCCCTGGCTCAAATTTTCGCGTGAAGTTGAGACTTCTGCGCGTCGGGAGTAGATTGAATTGACCGAGATTGTCGTCCGCAAACGCCTGACGCAACTCCTTTTCCTCGTGGCCTTTATTACTCTTTTATTGATCGGCCGCCTGACCTGGCTGCAAATCGTCCGCAGCGAAGAGCTGGAGCAAGGTGCCCGGGAAAACCGGATCCGCCACATCGAAGTCGAAGCACGGCGGGGTGACATATGCGACCGCAACGGGAAGGTGCTGGTCACCAGCGTAAGCTGCGAATCGGTCGTAGCGATGCCGGCGCAGGTTACTCAACCCGAGGAGACGGCTGAAAAGCTGGCGGCGGTCCTCAAAATGGACAAGGAAGAGGTGTACCGGCGTATTACCCGAAGGCAGTCCTTCATCTGGGTAAAGCGCAAGGTTGATTTTGAGACTTCCAAACAGGTCCGCGCCCTGAGGCTGAACGGCATAGAATTGATTGAAGAAAGCCGGCGGCAGTACAACCGTGAAGCCCTGGCGGCCCATGTTTTAGGGTTCGCGGGCGTTGACAATCAGGGTCTGACCGGTATCGAAATGACTTACGACAAGGAACTGCGCGGGACCCCCGGTCAGATAGTGATCGAACAAGATGCGGCAGGGCGGGATATCCCGACCGCTCTGCACCAGTTAAAACCCCCGGTTTCCGGAAACAACCTCATACTGACGATTGATGAGACAGTTCAATACTTCGCCGAGCGCGAGCTTGATAAAATTGTTGACACTTATCAACCGGCCAGTGCGGCGATTATCGTCATGGACCCCAAAAGCGGTGAGATCCTGGCGCTGGGGAACAGGCCCACTTTTACACCCGACAGGTGGAGGGAGGCGCCGAGAGCGGTCTGGGACCGAAATCCTGCGATCTGGCAGCTCTACGAGCCGGGTTCCACATATAAGATCATAACTGCGGCTGCGGGTCTCTCTGAAGGCACGGTCAAACCGGAGGATCCTTTTTTCTGTCCTGGTTTTGTCAAAGTGGCGGACAGAAACATTCGCTGTTGGAAGGCAGGGGGCCACGGGTCCCTAAGCTTCGCCAAGGTTGTGGAAAACTCGTGCAACCCCGGTTTTATCAAGGTTGCTTTGGACCTCGGCCGGGACAGGTTTTATAAGTACGTAAAATTATTCGGTTTCGGTCAGCCTACGGGGATAGACCTGCCCGGCGAAGCAAAAGGGATCTTGATTCCACAAGATAAGGCGACCAACCTGAACATAGCGACCATGGCCATCGGGCAGTCGATTGCGATCACGCCCGTTCAACTGGTCGTTGCTATGGCGGCGATCGCGAACGGTGGGGAACTGGTACGTCCCCATCTCGTCCGGCAGGTAACCTCCCATGACGGCAAGGTGGTGCGGGTGATCGAACCGGAGCGGCCGGCGAGGGTCATCACGGCGGATAAGGCGAGGGAATTGGGTAAGCTTTTGGAGAGCGTAGTGGTGAATGGTACGGGGGTCAACGCATACCTGGACGGCTACCGTACGGCCGGGAAAACGGGAACGGCCCAAGTGGTCGGGCCCAGCGGCGGCTATGTGGCAGGGAGGTACGTAGCGTCCTTCATAGGTTTTGCCCCGGTCGACGACCCCCGTCTGGTGACCCTGGTGGTTATTTGGGAGCCACAGGGGGGGCTTTACTACGGGGGCGTGGTAGCGGCCCCGGTGTTTAAGGCGGTCATGCAGGACGCGCTCCGCTATTTGGGTGTGCCCCAACAGGCCGGATTGGAAAAACCCGAAGAGCCGTGGTACTTGATCGAGTCCGAACCCGAACCGGTGACGGTGCCGGGAGTTGTCAACCTGCCGCTCGAAGAGGCGGTGGCAAGCCTTAAAGCGGCGGGGCTGAGTTTTACTTTGCGGGGCGAAGGCGACGTGGTCCGGGCGCAGGTGCCGCAAGGGGGTGCTACCGTACTTAGCGGCACCAGGGTTGTGCTCCAGCTCAAGGCCGGGCCCGAAAACGGCAAAGTCGAAGTAACGGTGCCTGATCTAACCGGCCTGACAATAAAGGATGCAGCGATCCTCCTGGAAAAGGTAGGGCTCACCCTTACCCCGTCGGGGAGCGGGATTGCCGTAGAACAACAGCCCGCGCCCAAGACCAAGCTCAGGCGGGGGGGGAGCGTCAAGGTTGAATTCAACCCGCCGGAGGAACATACGGAGGAACAAGAGCTTATGGTGCTTCACCCGTAAGAAAAGGCAGTATAAGCTTGCCAAGTACATAAAATGGCAATAATATCAAGGAACGGTTAGACCGGTTTTCTGCCGGTACAGCTTTGTTAATTCGGGTTCGTGAAGACCGGAGGAGGAGGTACTTTTGGAGCGCGGCCTTTCCGGGGTTTTCGAGCTGAACCCTGTGGGTCTTGCTTATGATTCGCGGCAGGTCGGGCCGGGTTTTGTTTTCTTTGCGATAAAAGGGTTCAAGCATGACGGCCACGATTACATTTCTGATGCGGTGGACCGCGGGGCGGTGGCGGTGGTGGTCGAAAGGGACGTTGCCGTGCCTGCGGGGATAAGGTCCTTCAAGGTCCGGGATGTGCGGGAGGCCCTGGCGTTGTCCGCGGCACGGTTTTTCGGCCATCCGGGGCGACAGCTGAGGGTTGTGGGCGTGACGGGGACCAACGGGAAAACGACGACCACCCATCTCGTAAGCGCGGTTTACCAGGCACAGGGAGAGCGAGTCGGCCTTATCGGCACCCTCTACGCCAAGATAGGTGACCTGGTCATTGAAGGAGAGCGCACCACGCCGGAATCGCTCGACCTCCAGGCCCTCTTGCACCGGATGGTAGACGAAGGAATAACGACGGCGGTCATGGAAGTCTCCTCCCACGCCCTTGCGCTGCACCGGGTTACCGGCCTGGAATTCGACGTCGCCGTATTTACGAACCTGACACAGGACCACCTTGATTTTCACGCCGATATCGAGGATTATTATAAGGCGAAGGAACGGCTTTTCACCGGACTGGCCGGCCGCGGGGCAAAGAAGGGTCCGAAGCTCGCGGTGATCAACCGCGACGACCCGTACGGTGAAAGGCTGATCAGTTCAACAACCGTCCCGGTTGTCACCTATGGGGTCGGCGCCGCCGATGTGCGGGGCCGGGATATCGTTCTGCGGGGAAACGGGACCGATCTGGTCGTGGAAGGTTTCTGGGGGCGAACGCCGGTAAGCCTGAAACTTGTAGGGGAATTCAACGTGTACAACGCGCTCGCAGGATTTGCGGTAGGGGTTGCCGAAGGATTCTCGGTTGACCGGACGGCGCGGGCACTGGAAGGTGCGAAACCGGTGTCCGGGCGCTTCGAACACATCGACGCGGGACAGGATTTCACCGTGGTGGTGGATTACGCACATACTCCGGACGGTTTGGAAAATGTTCTCCGGGCGGCGCGGACATTAACCCGTGAAAGGGTTATCACCGTATTCGGCTGCGGCGGTGACCGGGATCCCGCAAAACGTGCCGTAATGGGTGAGGTAGCAGGCAGGTTGGCCGACTTTACGGTTATTACTTCGGATAACCCGCGGAGTGAAGACCCGCTGGCGATAATAGACGCCGTTGAAACGGGTATCAAGGCCGTCGGACGGGAGCGGTACGCCGTCCAGCCCGATCGGCGGGAGGCCATCAGGCAGGCCTTCCAGCTGGCGAGAGCGGGGGATATGGTCGTGATCGCCGGGAAGGGGCACGAGAATTATCAGATTATCGGCGACCGGAAGCTTCCCTTCGACGACCGTGAGGTGGCCATGGAAGTCCTCAGGGAAATGCAGCCGAAAAGATGAAGGAGCGGGGCCGGCTTGTTTTCATTGACGGTAGGGGAGGTGGCAGCCGCATTAGGTGCGCCTCTTCGGCAGGGAAATCCGGAACAACAAGTTAAAGCGGTCAGCACTGACAGCCGGGACCTGGCTCCGGGGGCTCTTTTCTTTGCGCTCCCGGGGGAGAGGTATGACGGGCACCGCTTTGTGAATGACGCCCTGGCCGGCGGCGCCGTTGGTGCGGTAGTATCCCAAAGTATCCCCGTAGAATTCCCGGGAGCGGCTATTGTTACGGTTCCAGACGTCCTGGCGGCCCTCGGCGGACTGGCCCGCTACGTCCGGCGTAAAGCTGAGGTTTTCCTCATCGGGGTTACCGGCAGCACGGGGAAGACAACCACCAAGGACATTATCAGTTCGGTACTGGGGGTGCGGTACCGGGTGCTTGCCACACAGGGCAACTTAAACAACGAAATCGGGGTGCCGCTGACATTGCTGGGGCTTGAACCGCACCACCGGGTGGCGGTGATCGAGATGGCCATGCGTGGTGCCGGAGAGATCGCCGCGCTTGCCCGCATAGCGTCCCCGGACGCTGCGGTCATCACGAATATCGGGGAAACGCACCTTGAGCGCCTCGGAAGCGTAAAAGCGATTGCGCAGGCCAAAGGTGAGATCCTGGACTATGTACCTTCTGAAGGCTTTGCGGTCCTGCACAACGAAAGTCCTTTCATCCGGGAGGAGGCCGGGCGGTGCCGGGGCCGGGTTATTTTTTTCGGGACCGGCGAGGGAGCGGTCCTGCGGCTGGTAGACTACACGCCGGTGGATGGAGGCTCCCGGTTTAAAGTGGATCCCGACGACGGCGGAGATTACCACGTGTCAGCGCCGGGGCGGCACAACGCACTTAACGCGGTCGCGGCAATCGCTGTGGCGCGCGAGCTGGGGATGGTCCCGCAAGAAATCAGGCAGGGGCTGCGGCAGGTGAGGCTAAGCGGCATGCGGTTGGAGATAAAAGAGTGCGGCTCCCTGACGGTGATCAACGACGCTTACAATGCAAACCCTGCTTCTATGCTGGCGGCGTTCACGGTCTTGAACGAGGTGGCCAAAAACCGCCGGCGGGTAGGGATACTCGGGAACATGCTCGAACTGGGAGAGCGTGCGGCGGAGGCGCACCGGGATGTAGGGAAGGCCGCGGCCGGGTGTATGGACGTCTTGGTGGCGGTAGGAGACCTGGCGCAAGGGATAATTGAAGGGGCAGTGACCGCCGGGTTCCCTTCCGGTAAGGCGTTTGCTTGTGACGACAGTTTGATGGTGGGACCTGTTTTGAAAAAGATCTTACGCGGCAACGAGGTCATCCTGGTAAAAGCTTCCCGCGGGATGCATCTCGAGGCGGTAGTGGACGCTCTTTGCGCGGGGGGTGAGGCGCTGTGACGGCTAAGGTATTGGCGGCGTACGGCACGTCTTTTGTCGTCACCGTGATCGCCGGGTTTTTGTTGATTCCGGTTCTCAAGCAGCTCAAGGTCGGCCAGCGCGTGCGCTACGACGGTCCGGCCCGGCACTTTTCCAAGGCCGGGACACCGACGATGGGCGGCGTTATTTTCCTCCTCGGCATCACCCTCACGGCGCTCGGGTTCAGCCGGGGCAACAAGGAAGCACTCGCGCTTCTTTTCGTCACTCTCTGCTACGGTCTTGTTGGTTTTCTGGATGATTTTATAAAAGTTGTGAGGCACCGGTCGCTCGGCTTGAGGGCGCGGGAAAAACTCCTGGTGCAGGTGCTGGTCGCTTTCGGGCTGTCTTTATTTGCGGTCTTTTTCGCCGGGCGGGGCACGGATCTGGTCGTTCCCTTCTCGGGTTTTTTACGGCACGGCGGTGTTCACCTCGATTACGGGTTTGCGTTCTTTTCCCTGTTCACCATCATTGTCATGGTAAGCGCGGCGAACGCCATCAACCTGAGCGACGGTTTGGACGGCCTTGCCGCGGGACTGACGGTTATCGCGGCAACCGTTTACGTTTTCTTTGCGCTTGTGGTGGACAAAATCGGGTTGGCTATAGGGCTTGCCGCCGTAGCAGGGGGTTGCCTCGGGTTCCTGGTTTACAACCGGCACCCGGCCAGTGTTTTTATGGGAGACACCGGTTCACTGGCCCTCGGGGGCGCGCTTGGCGCGGCTGCGGTGCTGACGCGCAGCGAGTTGTTCCTGATCATCGTCGGGGCTGTATTCGTTGCGGAAACGCTGTCCGTGATCCTTCAGGTCATTTCATTTCAGCTCACAGGCAAGCGTATTTTCCGGATGAGTCCCCTGCACCATCATTTTGAGCTCGGCGGGTGGTCGGAAAACCGGGTCGTGATAACTTTTTGGATGGCGGGTTTGCTGTCGGGGCTCGCTGGTCTTGCCGGGCTGTACCGTTTGGGTTAAGACAGAATACAGAAGTCAGAATCCAGAATGTAGAAGCCAAAAGTCGAAAGTTAACTTCGAACT
>QZIW01000064.1 GCA_003604985.1 Ammonifex sp. | reverse complement strand
CTTCTGAATTCTGTCTTCTGACCCTACTTCACTCCCCAAAGATTTCCGGTCCGTCCGTTTTCGTCAACTCCCGGAAAGCCCGGATCAACTCCCAGGTCATCTTCCCGGGGCAGCCGTCGCCGATGGGCCGGCCGTCCACCTTAACCACCGGAATGAGCTCGGCCGCCGTGCCCGTTAAGAAACACTCGTCGGCCGTGAAAACGTCGTACCGGGTAAATACTCTTTCAAATACCTCGATGCCCATACCCCGCGCCAGTTCCATCACTGCATTCCGTGTAATACCTTCCAGAATCCCCAGGTGCGGCGGGGGCGTCACCAACCGGCCGTTCTTAACGATAAAGATGTTATCTCCTGTTGCCTCAGCAACGTAACCGTCACCAGTAAGCATGATGGCCTCTTGAACCCCGGTAAGCCCCGCCTCGATTCTGCCAAGGATGTTATTCAAGTAGTTTAACGACTTCACCCGGACGTTAAGCGCCTCAGGCATGTTTCGCCGCGTGGGGACCGTAATCACATCGAGTCCCTTCTCGTAAAATTCCGGCGGGTACAACTGAATGGTAGCCGCGATGCAAAAAATCGTTGGTTTGGGGCATTTTTTGGGGTCCAGCCCGAGATCCCCCTTGCCCCGGGTCACCACCAGTCTGATGTACCCGTCGCTGATACCGTTGCGGCGACACGTCTCTATCACGACTTTCTCCATTTGTTTCTTAGTTATTGGAATTTCGAGCAGAATGTACTTGGCCGAGTCATATAGCCTGTCCAAATGCTCCTTTAGCTTAAAGACCCGGCCGTGGTACGCCCTGATCCCCTCGAAAACCCCGTCACCGTATAGCAGCCCGTGATCAAAGACCGAAACCGCGGCCTTTTCTTCTGGTACGAATTCGCCATCCATGTAAATAGTGAGTCCCATAGCTTCTCCTCCCAAATTAAACTAAGCCTCCCGCCCGGTCCGCACAGAGTGCTTGACCCGGGACGAGAGGCTAACCTCCGCGGTACCACCCAGGTTGCCGCCACCTCACGGTAGAACGGCCCCTTTAGTGTGTCTATCAACACACGGTTTTTATAACGGGCAACCTACCCGGGAGAGGCTAATTGGACCGCCGGTTACAACCATACCGGCCCTTTCGACTCCCGACTCCGGGGTGATCAGGCAACCGCACCGTTGCGCCGGCTTTCACCGTACCCGGCTCGCTGCTCAACCGGCTTGCGTCCCCAGTCCCCTTCTTCGTCTTTAACTGCTATGGTTTCACCAAAGTATACAAAAAACATTCGCGGCATGTCAAGTAAAAGTCTTAACACAAACGGGACGAACTGCGAAAAACTGCAGGCGTTTCCAATAACGGAACACGGTCGCCCCGCCCGCGCAACCGTACGGAAGCAGTACTCTCCGCCACCGGGGTTGCTTTTCTTGCTGTTAAGTAAGCGTTACAGTGGGTTCAGACAGAGTAGCGCATAGACCGAACCGTTTGTCAGACCGGCGTCGCGGTTAACCGCCGGCCCGGTTGTTCTCCCCGGCAACCGGGGCCACGGCCTGCTCGACAACGGCAAAGACCGGTAGGTGGTCGGAGGCAGCGCTTTTTTCGAGCACCCCGACTTCCCGAAGCGTCCAATGCGGAGAGAGGAAAACGAAATCGATCCTTGCGCGGGGCTCATCCGCCGGATATGTAAACAGCGGCTCCGCTCCTTCCGCCGCCGCGTCCCTGGCAAGCACCGACAGCGGCACTAATTCCGCCGCATCCGGCAAGCAGTTAAAATCACCCGTTAGGATAAACGGGCGTGGTGTTCCGCTTAACACTTCAATAATTTTCGCTATCTGTACTCTGCGCGCTTCGATGCTTAGACCCAGGTGTGTTGTCAGGAAACTGAACTGTGCACCGTCCGCAGCCGCGACAACCTCCTTGAGGCCCCGAGGCTCTCCTTTTCCCGGCAGGTCCCAGTTGTTACACTCCCTGACCGGCAGCCTGCTGAGGATTGCGTTTCCGTAGACCGGCACTCCCACTGCTTTTATGGTCGCACCGAAAAAAGGCTTCATCCCGAGGCGCCGGCCCAGGGTAACCGCCTGGTTGCGGAACCCGCTCCGGGGCGAATGGCCGTCGACTTCCTGAAGCGCCACCAGGTCGGCACCCGCGTCAGCGATGACGCCGGCCACCCGTTCGAGGGATATTCTCCCGTCGAGTCCCTTCCCATGCCGGATGTTGTACGTCAATACCTTGAGCGGCAACAAAACTCACCCTGTCTTTAAAATACCTTTGTAAAGTATGTACCCCCGGTAAATTATGTGAATTAAAAACCAACGCCGAACCGCGGGTTATGGCGCGGTTTGGCGCGGGCGAGCAAACCTGTAAGCCGAGTTCTCAGGAGGAAACATCCAAGGGTGTCTCCCCGTACGCCCTCAAGGAATTTCAAGGGGTTAAGGGTTCCGGCGCCAAGCGGACCCGTAAAAATCAACATTATCAAATTCTTGGAGGTGTGTTATGTCGCAGTTACCCGAAATTATCCGTGAATTCCTGCGCTACCTGCGGGTGGAGAAAAACGCCTCCCCCCTCACCCTGGCGGCCTACCGCTCGGATCTCAAGCCCCTCGAAGAGTTCTTTTTAATTGAAAACGTCCCTCTTGAACTCGCCGGCCTTACTACCCCCGTCCTGCGCCGGTACTTCATCTGGCTGCAGGAAAGGCGCGGGCTGCACCCGGCCTCACTGCGGCGGAAGATCAACTGCTTCCGTTCCTTCTTCCACTTCGTGGTCGAACAGGAATACCTGGCCCACGACCCGATGCGCAAGATCAAACCGCCGCCGAAGCCTGACCGCGTTCCGGTTTTCCTGCGATATGTGGGCTGAGGGGTACTACCGTGAGGATGCTTACTGGCGTGCCCACCACTACTACCGGCCTTTTATGGTCCGGTATATCCCCGGTTTTCGCTATGAATGGCACGAGACTCCCCAGCACTGCGGGCGTTTCCCGAAGAATATCACGGAACTCAGGGCGGTCACCAGCGACTTGCGGGTGAAGCACCTCGGCTGGATGAAACCGGTCGACCGCCTGGCGAAGTACTACCGTTACAAGAAGCTCGATCCCCAGGGGCGATATGGAATAATGGAGCAGTATCTTTCTATTCTCGACCCTAAACCCAACCTCGTGGCGTGGACCGAGCAGTAGAAGCACTTCTTA
The DNA here is from genome assembly GCA_003604985.1 of Ammonifex sp. Taxonomy (GTDB): domain Bacteria; phylum Bacillota; class Desulfotomaculia; order Desulfotomaculales; family Ammonificaceae; genus SURF-55. Next base: position 19,603 of record QZIW01000064.1, on the reverse strand, counting down.
TCTGGGTGCCCCAAAGGGGGCGGATAAAGGCCCGCCCCTACAAACGTCCCCCGCATCCGTGCCGTACCTCTTTCTGACCGTATCAAGGGAACGCCGCATATATTGTTAAAAAAGAGTGTGGATTATGTCCGATAAATTTATATCAAGATTTTTTGTTCGGTCTGACGCGAAAACGGAACGTATCGTCTTTCCCCTCCCCCGGTACTGGTGGAGCAGGTTTTACGAATACGAATGGGCGCGGCAGTTTTGCGCGCCGGATGATGTCGCCTTAGACGCCGGCTGCGGCATTTGCCATCCGTTTAAGTTTTATTTATCGGATGTTTGCCATGAGGTGCATGCCTGCGACATAGATCCCCGGATTCTTTCGGCTGAGGAGATTCTGAAGGATGTCGCGCGTGATTTCGGAGAAGAGGTTTCGAAACGGTTTCCGGTGAAATATTTCCGGCAGGTCTTTTATTGCCGGGCCTCCCTTACGGCCCTTCCCTACGCAGACCGAACATTTGATAAGATATATTGCATCTCCGTTCTCGAACACCTGCCGCCAGCGGACATCTTCCTGTCGGTGCAGGAGTTCCAACGCACCTTAAAGGGTGAGGGGATGGTGGTCCTCACCTTTGATTACCCACTCGTCAACTTTGAATACCTGGCAAAGGTTTTATCGGAAGCCGGACTGGTCTTTGTCGGCGACGTATCCTTTGAGCTGCCCGAAAACGCCCTTTATTCGGAAAGGGACCGGTTGTACTGTTTCCGGGCTGTACTGCGGAAGGGAAATTAAGGGAACCGCTGCACTGCAGGCCTTTGCGCGCGGCGGGCAGGGAGTCGGTTTGGTGAAGCGCGTCCGGGAGGAGAATATAAATACCGTGGCGTACTGGGACCGGGTCTACACCGGCGAGCGCGGGAGCGGACGCCGCCGCCTTTATACCGACCTCTGGAATTCGATGCTCCAATACTTGCCGCCCGGGTGCTACTCCCTGGCGGACATCGGGTGCGGTGCCGGGGAGTTCCTGCGGTTCCTCAGTGAGCACCGGCCGGGATACGCCCTCTACGGCACCGACTGGTCCGCCGAGGGGCTGAGCACTGCTGCATGTGCCTGCTCCAAAGCGCAACTTTCCCTGGCCGACCCGGATTCGTTTAACCTTCCCCGGAGCGACTTTGACCTTGCCGTGTGCAGCGAGGTCATGGAGCACGTTCCCGAACCGGCGCCTTTTCTGGTACGGGTGATCGAAACCGTCAGGCCCGGCGGGCAGGTGATTATCACCACTCCCTGGGAGTGGGGCGCTTCCGACCCCGAACACCTCTGGGATTACGAAGCCCCGGAGGATTTTGTTTCCCTGGCCCCCGGGGAAGTGGAACTTCTGGCCTCAACCATCGGCAACGCAGGGAAAACCCTGATCACTGTCCTGCGCCGGAAATCCTGAGAATTAAGTAGGAATTCGCGCAGTGAATTTCCTCAAATATTTTCACCTCTCACCTCCAACCTCCCACTTCTCAGATGTGGGCACAGCCCACCCTACGGCCCAAAATGTATCCCATGTGAAAAATTTGTTTAAGGTTCCTCTTCCTGCCACTTTCTCAGGTTGGGATGTGGATCCAAAATCGATTTGTACTGTTTCAGGCTGCCGTATTTTCCGTCCGGGTCCGCCTGCATGTACCGGTTATGTTTCTCCACGCGGTCTTTTTCCGTCGCCCACCCGAAGTGTTTCGCCCGCAGGTCGGAAATCGCCGTTGGAAGCAACGTCACGTTTCTCGGAAGCCGGCCGCAGTGGAGGGGGGTCTCGCGCCACTGGTAAGGAAACCTTGGCTGGTACCTGACCAACAAAGGGAAATACCTCAAGTGGGCGTTCCAGAACGCGTCCTCGCGGTAGTGCTCCATGTCCCAAAAGTCGAACAACCGGAAGGCAAAGACATCAATGTGGGGCTGGTTCACCAGGCTCCTTATTTGTGAAACGGCCCTGTCTTCAAACATCTCGTCGGCGTCCAGACAGAGGATCCAGTCGGGGGAACTCTGCACCACAAGCTCCCAAAGTTGTTTGCGCAAGTCAATCTCTTTTTCGAAGCCCGGGGACGGGTTCGAATGAATAAATGTGGGGAGGTCTTTCAACACGTCCCGGCAGACGTCCACGGTGGCGTCGGTGCTCGCATCGTCAAGAATAACCGCTTCATCCACGTACTTGGCGGCGTGCGCCAGCACGGCGGGCAGGTACCGCTCGGCCTCATTGCGCACGAGCATCGCGAGCGTTATCTTCTGGGGGCCGGGTTTGACAACCCTGGTATAGCCGTTGAAAACCGAGGTAAAAACGGGTGTTGCTTTGCACCCGTCGCCTTGTTCGGTGACCTCGTAGTGGTCGATCTTCCAACCACCCGCGTTAGTCATCTCGAGCCGGATTTTCTTTGCCTTTTCGACCCGGACACCGCGCTGCGAACCCCTCAGGTTTAACTCGATGGCGATTTCACACCTATCCAAGCCATCATTTAACCCGAAATCAGTTACGTTTACCACTTCGGCTCTTAAGATGCTCTTCCTGCGGAGTGCCTTGCGTTTCCCTCGCCGGGATTTAAACATTTCCCACCCCCGGCCGGTAAAGTTCTTACGATGCGACCTTTCGTCAGGACTGCGTCTAAAGTCCACGCTCTCGAGGTTTTCCAGCGTGTCCTTAAGCGTTGCAATAATCAAATGAGAATAAGCGTTGACGGTCGTTTTCGAGAAAGACACGATGTATTCGGGAACCCCTTCCAGATCGCTATCCCTGTAGATGTGATAGGCGGGAAAGCAGGTGTCTACAAACAGCTCAAAGCCGAGGGCCGCGGCCCGGATACATAGGTGCCTGTCTTCGCCGCTGAAGGACAGGTTGTAAATTTCGTTGAACGAAACACCCCTCTTCAAGGCTTTCAGGGAAAACAAGGTGCATGCTCCCAACCCGCCAACCCTGTAAACACCGGGTTTGCGCAGCATATCGAAGAACTCATATGTCCGGCGCTTTTTTTCTTCTTCCTTTATCATTTCGCCCCGCGCAAGCCTGTAAATGGTGTAATGGTCTGCCAGCCAGACCTGCGGCATTTCAATCGCATCGGGACGCCATTTTGTCCAGAATATTTCCGAAATGATATCTTTCCCTGTTCTTATCAGACGGAGTAGCGTTTCGGGGTGAAGAACCAGGTCCGAGTCGACAAGGAGGAGGTGGTCGTATTTTTTCCTCTTGGAGTGGTCGATAATCAGGTTCTTGTAACGCGCGACCTTCCATACCAATATTTCATTCCAGTGGTGGTGTCTCTCGTCTTTGATATATGGTACCCGGCCGTTACCGGTCCGGACAATCGTTACCTCGGAACGCAACGGGCGAAAGTTTTGCAGCAGTTGCGACGCCGTTGGGTCGTCGTTATCGTCGATAAACATATAGTCAACGTTGCAGCTAGAGACCCGCAGGTTGCGTAAGGAGTCCAGGAAATACTCCAGTATCCGGGGGTCCTGGCGAACAGTGCTTCCTATCAAGACTTTTTTCATTCAGCTTTTTCCTCACCAGTATCTTTGCCGTAAATAGTAACCTTGCGCGGCTGATGCCGTTCGTCAGCCCTGTGTGCCCGGTGCGATATACCTCCAGCCGCGTCCGTCTATTCGTGGGGACTGGGTCCAGTTCCGTGTTACCAGTTCAAACCGTCAACCGATTTTTCAACTTTGAATCTTTCGGGAGAGAATCTAAGACCTCCCGGGAAAACCTTGATAGCAGCATGTTGATAGCTTGGGTGATGTTTGCGAAATCCCTGGGCGGGGGTTCGGACGCCGCCCGCTCGCCGGCTAAGGCCAGATAATTCAGACTGTCCTTGTACCGCCCCATTTTTGCCAGCGATTTAGCTGCAAGACTCAGGCTGCGGGAGTTCAAAAGACCCCTGACTTCCAGAAAGCGCTCCAGGGGTACAGGTAGTTTTTCTTTGAGAAAAACGATGCTTTCGACAGCCTGTTCAAAAGCGCCGGGAATGCCGGCGGCCTCCAGAAAAATATTTAGGGCCTTTTCGGTGTCCCCCTTCTGTGAGTAAATGGTGCCCAAGGAGCACATTGCCTTGAAACCTCCCGTTCCCGGACTGGCGATGTATTTTTCCCACGGAGCGTCTCCCATTTCGAGGCAACGGTGCAGGAGCAGTTTGGCTTCTTCTGTTTCGCCGAGCACAAAACGGACGACGGCCTGCAAATAGATAAGGTCGGTATAATCAGGGAACATGCTTATTGCTTCGTCTAAAACCTCTGCCAACCGTCTATAGTGCTCTGTTTTCATCAAAGACAGAGTATAGAAGTAGTAAAATTTTGCCATGTGCGCCTCATCGAGACTTGCACGAACACTTTCAAAGTGATCAATCGCCGATATAAAATCCTGCGCTTGGAAGTATTCAATGCCTAAGGCAAAATTGAGCTTGGTAAGATCGGACCTTAGTTGCTTTTTTATAGCATCGATTTTTAGCTGCCTTTTGCGGGCAATGTATTCATCGTTCGCAAAACAGTGAATATGATTCACGGTTATTTCCGTATAAGCAGTACTCCCGCCGGCATCAATGATTGGAGAAATAATGTCGCCAAAGACCGATCCCCGGTAGCGGTAAGCGTCGTTCCGGAAAAGCCTGCACGCTCCCGTAACGTAGCAACTGGCGGGGGAAAGCCCACGGTCAAGAAAGGTGCGGACCTTTAAGAAGTATCCTTCGTGGTCAGGGTCTCTGATAAGATCCACGATCGCCTGTCTGCTTTCGTCAGGCAGAACTTCATCGGCGTCAAGAACCAGAATCCAGTCGCCTTTGGCTTTATCAATTGCGAAATTGCGCGCTTCTGAAAAGCTATCGTTCCAGGGAAACCTGTAAACACTTGCCCCCAACTGATAGGCTATTGCGGGGGTTCTATCCGTTGAACCCGTATCAACAAAAATCACTTCTGCGGCGATTTCATTGACGCTTTTTATACAGTAAGCGACCAGTTCTTCTTCATCCCGGCCAATGATACATACGCTTATCCCCTGGCAACCCCGGTCCAGTGCAAGAGCCTTTACGCGTTCAACTAAATCTTCTGCCGACGATCCTTGGAAAATGTTTTCGGTTGCGTACCACGCAGGGGGAACCGGCATTTTGAGGTAATCCTCCAGGCGTGCCCTTGCTTCCGAGTACCGCCCGCAGTTCAGATGGCAAACGGCCTCCAGGAGCAACAGATCGCTGAACTCCTTAAAAATGGTCTGGTAATACCGGAGTTGCTCTACAGCGTCCCTGTACCTGTGCAAATCCATAAGCGTAGTCATTGTTCTTTTGACCAGAATAGGCCCGTAAGCCTGAGTAGGTTTCGTCAACTTCAGCGCCTTTAGGTAGCTTGTGAGAGCCTCCTTCTTATCGCCCAGGCGTAAGTACTCCGTGCCAAGGTTATAAAAATAAAAACCGTCCTTTTTTTCTTCCGGGTAGCTTTTAAGTATCTCCAGATTTCGCTGCACCTTTGCTGCAACGTTGGTAGTACTGGCGTTGTATCCGTGATGGATTATGGTGATGCTGCTGTGCCCTATGGCCTGTAACCCGTAGTTGGCGACAATGGAATTAACGATTTGCTCATGGATTTTTCCTGTAAACCGAAAGCTTTTCCTGTTGCGGAAAAGCCGGATGCTCGGGAATGTAAGTTCGATGTTCGTGTCGGTGGTATTTCTTACCATTGCGAAGTAGGCTTCGTATGAGCCGTGTTCAATTGCTTTCCTTAGCTCATGTCTGCTCTCCGCGTCCAACTCCTCATCGCAGTCAAGGAAAAGTATCCAGTCGCCGGTGGCATTTTCCAACGAAACGTTGCGCGCGGCGCTGAAATCGTTTTGCCACTTAACTTGTATAACTTTTGCTCCCATAGCCTTTGCGATTTCTCTTGTACAGTCGGTGGACCCGGTATCAACAACAACGATTTCATCGACAAACGCCTCAGCGCTTTTCAAACAGCGGCCGATGTTGTCGGCTTCGTTCCAGGCGATTAGACACAGACTAAGGGTGGGGGCGCTCACGTCCGGCTTCCTCCTTAAATCGCTGCACCTTTTTATGCAGTGATGCCAGTTTAAGAAGTTCCTTTAGTAGTGCGGCGTTGTTTTCTTCAACATTCAGACCGCTTAAAACGACCGCTTGGCATTGTCGGAGCAATTGTATCAGCGCGCTTGCGGCGTAAAGCTGATTCTCCGGCAGTTGTTGGTAGGCTTTCAAGAAATAATGAAAGGCAATCGTGTGCAATTTGAGGTTGGCGCAGGCTGCACCAAGAAGGTAACACGCTTCACCTGTTGCTTCAGACTTGTTCAAGGCTTGCTCCAATAGCTTTTTTGCCTCCAGGCTGTAGCCCCTGCCCAGTACGTATTTCCCTAAAGTCAAGAAGGCTTCCGTCTTATCGTTGTTACTTACCGCCAAGCTGATGGCCAGCGCAAGATCTTTGTCGCCCAGGCAGAGAACCTCTTTGGCCATCTCCAGGGCTGCTCGGCGCACTTCTTGTTGTTTTTCGGGGGGCTGTTCATTCGATCTTCTGCGTCCAGGGCGTTGCGCAATCAGAGAGTTTATTATCTCGCACGCGGCTGCTATAGGACTATCGGACGCCGCATAATTGGAAATCACTGCGCTTGCGTCCTGTCGCGGATTTTGCACCCACATGCCGATACATTTTTGTTCCATTGCTTCTTCAGCAAACGAGGAATCTGAGGGAAGGGTTTGCAGGACCTTTAATCCTTCGGCGTAGCGACCCAAGCGCATGAGGCACTTAGCCTTGAGCAACAGTGTTTCGGGAGCGGGAGGAACTTCACGGTTAATCAGGGTGACGCATGCCTCAAATTCCTTGATGTCGAATAATAGTTGAGCTCCTAAGTAAGAATTAAGCTTAAATTGGCTTTCAAGGTGTGCGATAATGTCACACCCTTTACAACCCTGGTTTTTTAGAAAGGAACAAAGACGGGACAGCAACCGGTAAGAGGGATGTTTCGTAGCGGCCAGCGTCGCCCAGTTGATCGCTTCGCCGAAATTTTCTTCGCATGCGTAAACCTCGGCGAGATTCTCGAAAGCCAGGTGGCCTGTGACCCCTTCGGTGGTTGTATAACCAGGAGGCGTTTCCCTGAAGCGGGTGCACTTTAAGAAACAGGCTTTTGCCCGGGCGATCATCCCGAGATCCCAGAACATTTGTCCTTTCAGGAAATACAAGTCCGGGTAATCGGGAAAGAAAGCCAGCCCTTTGTCAGCAACTTCGAGGGCTTTGGCGTAATCCCCTATTTCGCAAAGGCAGAGGCAGTAGTTCCGGTACAAAGCGGCCGCAAATCCCGCATGGGGATCCATGTGGCACAGGGCCGTTTCGTAGTGCTCCCGGGATTTTTCCAGATCCCCCAGGCTAAAGTAGCTTACCCCGAGGTTGTAGTTGTTAAAGGAGTCTTGCGGATTGTCGGCGCATACCTCACATAAAATGGCGATGTTGCGCAACGTTTTGCCCCGATACCCTCTTGAATCGCGAATATAGCCGTAATGAACAATTGACAGGCGTGAGTATTGAATTACCTCGCTGCTCTTTCCCCGGAGGATGGCCGGTTTGATCTGCTCGTGGATTCTTCCTTCAAAGCGGTAAGTACTTCTGTTCTTAAACATCCGGAGGTTGAGATGCCGGGTTTTTAAACTGTCACCGCCTGCGGACAGGGGGCTGACAATAGTAAACGTCCATGCTTCAACAGCCGCCGTGACCGTCAGGGTGCGTAAATTCCGGGCGGTTTCTTCCGGCAGTTCCTCGTCGGCGTCGAGGACGAGAATCCAGTCCCCGGTAGCGTGCTGCAGACTTGCGTTTCGGGCCTGGGAAAAGTCATTGCGCCAGGGCGAATGGACAACAAGCGCCCCGTAACTCCTGGCAATGTCCGGGGTTGCGTCCTCCGAGCCGGTATCGACGACAACAATTTCGTCCACGCAACCGTGCGCGCTTTTAAGACACCGGTCGAGGTTCCCTTCTTCGTTCCTGACAATCATGCAAAGGCTGATTTTCGTGTTCTTCGCCACCTGATCAACACCGGCTAAAAAATATGTTCTAACCATGATATGAGCCTCTGACCGAAGATGACGCTCCGACTCACAGATGGAAGGTGTCAGTGTAGTTGTTTTCGGACAAACACCGGATTTTTTTCGTTTTAATAAAGTAATATCGGTCTCGCGTTAGTCGGAGGCAACTGTTTTGCCCGCTGCTATAATATCGGGGTCGGGAGGTGATTTGCTCATTATGAGTGTTGGCGTCGTCCGACTTTCATGCTTGCCCGTAGGCCGGTGCGGTAGAGTTGTTTCCTTACAGGCCCAAGGTTTGACGAGGCGCCGGTTATTGGATTTGGGTTTCGTGCCGGGCACACGTATTGAGGCCGTCAGGCGGAGCCCCGCGGGTGATCCTACCGCTTTCGGTGTACGCGGGACGGTGATCGCTTTGCGCGGCGAAGTAGCACGGCAGATCCTGGTGGCGTTCGAAGCCGACAGGGACAACAAGGAGGTATCCAGGTGTGGTTGATATACAGGCGGACGCTTCCGGCGCCTGCAGGGGGCGACCTAATCCTGCCGCCTCGCCCGACCGGATGGTCATTGCGCTGGCGGGAAACCCGAACACCGGCAAGAGTACGCTGTTTAATGCTCTGACGGGCTTAAAACAACATACCGGGAACTGGCCGGGGAAAACCGTGATGAAGGTGGAAGGAAGGTATATTTTCCGAAAAAAAGAGTTTATTCTGGTCGACCTGCCCGGCACCTATTCGCTGCTGGCCAACTCTGTTGAAGAGCAGGTGGCGCGGGACTTCATCTGTTTTGCCTGCCCGGATGCTACCGTGGTCGTGACAGACGCAACCTGCCTTGAACGAAATCTGAACCTGGTCCTCCAGGTATTAGAAATCACCTCGAGAGTTGTTGTATGTGTGAACATGATGGATGAAGCGGAGAGAAAAAAGATCAGGGTGGACACCGAAATACTGTCTAAAGAGCTTGGGGTTCCCGCGGTAGCGATAACCGCACGAAACGGCAGGGGTTTTAGAGAGCTTTTGGACGCGATCCACGACGTGGCCGGCGGCGTCATAACCACCTCACCCCGGTTGGTGCTGTACAACCCGGAAATAGAACGAATGGTAACAGGGCTGGAGCAAAAAATCGGTCCCTTGCTTCCCGAGCGGCTGAACCCGAGGTGGGTTGCCCTTCGCCTGATAGACGGGGACCACAGCATCCTGAACGCCATTAAATGCTACCTGGGCGGAAACGCAGAAGTGAAAGGAAAAGTACATGCTTCAAACACCCGGTGCTCTTAGTGCCGCTGTTTCAAATACGCCCGCAGAATCTGCAGCGGAGGAGAACGCCATCCGCGACCACATTGTCGGCAATTTGTATAGTTGTGCGGCCGACATTGCCGCCAGGGCGGTCCGGAGGCCTCCACAGCAAACAGACTGGAACCGGAGAATAGACGATGTAATCACGTCGCGCCGGCTCGGATTCCCCATAATGCTGGCTTTATTGGGTGGGGTGCTTTGGCTGACGGTCGCCGGCGCCAATTATCCGTCGAAGTGCTTGTGTACGTGTCTTTTTTGGTTCCAGGACCGGTTGACTGATTTCTTCCGGTGGGCCGGTATGCCCGGATGGGTTCACGGGCTCCTTGTCATGGGAATCTACAGGACCGTGGCCTGGGTGGTTTCGGTAATGCTGCCTCCGCTGATCATCTTCTTTTTTTTGTTTGCGTTACTGGAGGATTCCGGCTACTTGCCGCGGGTGGCTTTTAACCTTGACCGGGTTTTTAAAAAAGCCGGCGGCCACGGTAAGCAATCGCTCACCATGAGCATGGGGTTTGGCTGCAATGCGGTGGGGGTAATGGCCTGCCGGATTATCGAATCACCCCGGGAAAGGCTTATCGCCGTACTGACCAACGTCTTTGTTCCCTGCAATGGCCGTTTTCCCACCATTATCGCTCTTTCTTCCATATTCATGGGGGGCGCCGCAGCCGGGTCGAATGGTCTTCCGGCGGCATCCGCAGCGGTGGCGGCTATGATCATGACCGGTGTAGCGGTGACTTTCGCTATGACCTGGCTGCTGTCCCGGACCTTGCTCAAGGGTGTGCCGTCATGTTTCATCCTCGAGCTGCCGCCCTACCGGAAACCGCAAATAAATCGAATACTTTTAAGCGCTCTCTTAAACAGGACGGCATTTGTGCTGGCACGGGCCGTTCTGGTAGCAGCGCCGGCCGGCGCCGTCACATGGGTCCTGGCCAACGTACACGCCGGCGACCTGAGTATCCTGGACCGAATTGCCTGCCGGCTGGATCCTTTCGGCCATGCAATCGGGCTCGATGGGTTTATCGTAACCGCTTTCATCATGGGGTTGCCGGCCAATGAGATTGTCCTGCCCATATTGGTGATGGGTTACGTTTCCTCCGGCACGCTGATCGAGCCCCAGAGCCTTGAGGCGCTAAAGACTCTTCTTATGGAACACCACGGCTGGACGTGGCTCACCGCCTTTTCCACGATGCTTTTTTCGCTCTTGCATTTCCCGTGCGGGACAACACTTCTTACGATATTCAGGGAAACCGGAAGCATTAAGTGGACGCTGTTCTCGCTGTTCATGCCGTTGCTCATCGGCATCCTGGTCACCCTCACCCTTGCCCAATCGGTTCGTTTTCTTGGGTTCGGTTAATGCGCAGGGTCCTGAAAGAATGAGGCGCTTTAATGAGTCATACCGAAAAAGAGTTCCGTACCGTCCGCGGTTACGAGCTCCTGCGGCAGGAGGATAAAGTCCTCACCCCAAGTATGGAGGACTACCTGGAAATGGCCTGCCGCCTTTCGCGGGGTAAAGGCTACAGCCGGGTCGGCGACCTGGCCGCGGCTCTAAACGTACAACCTCCCTCGGCAAGTCGGATGGTGCAAAAATTATCGGGGATGGGTTATGTAAACTATAGAAAGTACGGGGTCGTCGAACTTACCAGTAGAGGGCAGGAGTTAGGCGATTACCTGCTTAAAAGACACGACACCATCGAGCAGTTTCTTTCGATTATTGGTGTGACTGAGGGCATCCTCGAAGAAACCGAAAAAATAGAGCACAACATAAGTGAAGGTACACTGGAGCGAATCAGGGTTTTGGTAGCATTTATGCAAGAGCATCGGCAGTGGATCGATGCTTTCAACGACTACCAGAAAAAGCTTCGCTAGTTCAAGGTTCAAGGTTAAGCTCAGACGGATGGATCTTTGGGGTCGGAATACAGAACACAGAATACAGAATATTTAAATCCAAGAATAAGAAAGGAATTCAAAGCATTTAATGCCCCAACGGCCTCCCGTCTCCTGCTTCTGTCCTCTACCTTCTGTGTTCTGTCTTCTTTAATTCTGAATTCTGGATTCTGACTACTGACTACTGAATTCTGGCTACTGAATTCTGAATTCTGTTACGGTACTGCCCGCGGTTGATTATAAAAGAGTTCGGGCGGGACACCCGGTTCGACTTCTTTGTAGCGTGAGCGCAACACGACAAAGTCTACCCTGCGGTTTTTCTGGCGGTTGACTTCAGAATTGTTCGGGGCAACGGGCCGGTATTCGCCGTAACCGGAAGCGGAAAGGCGCTGCGGCGGGAAGTTTGCCGTTTTCAGCAATTCTTGGACCACGCTTGTGGCCCGGGCTGTGGAAAGTTCCCAGTTCGATGGAAAGCGGGCGGTGTGGATCGGAAGATCGCAGGTGTGACCTTCCACCCGGATGTAGTTATCCGTAGTGAGTAATATCTGGCCTACTTTGCGGACGATTTCCCGCGCCTGGGGGGTAAGGTCCGCAGAACCCAAAAGAAACAGAGCCGTATCCTGAATGCTGACCACAACACCGCGTTCCTCAATCCTGGTGGTGACCCGGGCGGCAAGCCCTTGCTCCCGGGCGTATTTTTCGATTTGGGCTTTGATTTTCTGTAGTCTAATGTTCTCCAAAACATCCTGGTTGAGGTTTATTTTGGTTTCTATGGGTTCTTGAGACATGGGTGTGCCGGATACAACGGAGGGTCCCTGCCCTGACACGACCATCCCGGCCCCGCCGCCGAGCGCCTGTGAGAGAGACATGGCTATACCGGCAAACTTTTTGGCGTCAACGTTGCTGTAACTGTAAAGCACTACAAAAAAAATCAGCAACAGGGTTATCAAGTCCGCGTAAGTGATCAACCAGCGTTCGTGGTTGGCCTCTTTGCCCTCCTTTTTACGTTGCCTCATAAGCTTCTTCGCCTGCCTTTTCAGCCTTCTCGTGGCGGTCGCCGGGTCTTAGATAGGCGGTCAGACGCTCCCTGATTAGGAGCGGGTTGTTGCCGGCCTGAAGTGCAAGCAGCCCCTCGATCATCATCTGATAGGCAACTTCTTCTTTGGCACTCAACCCTTTAAGCCGCGTGGCAATCGGGAAATAGATGACGTTGGCGCTCGAAACACCGTAAAGGGTGGCGGTAAAGGCCATGGCGATGGCGGGCCCCAGGGATTCCGGGGTTGAAAGGCTCCCGAGTACGTGAATGAGACCCATTACCGTACCGATGATGCCCATGGTAGGTGCATAGCCGCCGGCCTGGTTGAAGAGTTCCTGCCCGACCTTATGGCGTTCCTGCATGGCGTACATTTCGATCTCCATGATGTTGTGGACCAGTTCCGGATCGGTGCCGTCCACCACGAGTTGAATGCCCTTGCGCAAAAATGGCGAGTCGATCTCCCTCAAGTGGTTCTCGAGGTAAAGAAGACCTTCCCTACGGGCCTTTTCCGCGAGTTCGACGATTTGTTCGATAAGGGCACGCTCGTCCACCGGTTTCGAAAAAATAATAACCCGGAACAGCTTCGGGATGAGCATAATCTCTTGTAAAGAAAAGCCGGCCATCACCGCGCCCATTGTACCGCCGAAAACGATTATCGCCGCCGGGATGGCGATGAGCATGCCGATATGGCCGCCTTCCATGATAAAGGCGATGATTAGCGAAGCGACACCGAGGGTAATGCCAAGGATGGTTGCCAGGTCCATGGACAACCTCCTCCCGGGGGATTCTGTACTCTCCATTAATTATCGGCACCAACGGTTGGATTCCTTAACGGAAAAAGGTATTAACGGGAGGTCTATTTTCGCAGCAAGAGCACGCTGAGGCAGAATATGGCGCCCAGCAAGGCGGTTTCGCCGGCCGGTAGAAAGTTGAAAAAGCGAACGCCCTTGCCCACGAGGAGAAAAGCCGCCACTGAGAAGGTGACTGTCAGCAGCCCGAAAATCAGTTTGGAGAGGTTCTTATCGAGCCGTTCGGCAAGCCTTCTCAGGTCGGGGTTTTCTTGTTTGAATCTAAGTTCCCCGCGGGCGGCGGACTCAAGGAGTGCTGTTATTTGCTTCGGGAGGCGGGTGAGGAGATAGAGGTGGGTGGGAAGTTCGTTGAGGAATAACTGTTTCAAGGCGTCGATGCCGAAACGGGCGGTAATGAACTTGCGCCCGATAGGAACGGCGATTTCAGCGATGCTGATACCCGGATCGAGCTGGCGGATCAGCCCGTCCGCGGCCGTCAGCGTTTTAACCATAAGCGTGAGTTCGGCCGGAACGCGGAGCCGGTGCCGGTATGCCACGCGGAGCATATCGTAAAAAGCTTCGGAAAGGTTGATCAGACTAATAGGAACTTCGTAATACTTTTGCTGGAGGATCTCGATGTCCCGCTTCAGGGCGGCCGGGTTTGTGAGTTCCGAGGTAAGTTGCATTTGTAATACTATTCTGCTGACGATTTCCGCATTTTTTTGGGTCAACCCTACCACCAGCCAACCCACCTGCTCTTTCAAGGTGGGACCAAGGTGTCCCACGATGCCGAAGTCCACAAAGGCGATTTTTTCGCCGGGTAAAACGTAAATATTTCCCGGGTGAGGGTCGCCGTGAAAGAAACCGTCAAGAAGCATCTGCTGTAAAACCGTCTCTGCAAGGAGGCGCGCAAGGTGACGGCGTTCAAACCCTTGCTTGTCGAGGGCGTCAAAGTCAGAAATTTTGGTTCCCCTGATGCGCTCCAAAACCAGTACCCCCGGTTTGCTATACGCCCAGAATATCCGGGGAATAATAACCGCCTCGTTGCCGGTAAGATTGCGCCGAAAAGTCTCCGCGTGCTGTGCCTCGATGATGAAATCACATTCCTCCCTGAGGACTCTCTGGAACTCGGCGACCATGTCGGTAAGAGGATAAACCTTACCCCAGGTGGTATGCTTTTCAGCGAACCGGGCGATGTCCCGGAGTATCGCGGTGTCTACGGCGATAGTTTCCGTGACGCCCGGCCGCCGCACCTTCACGACTACTTCTTCGCCGGATAAGAGCCGTGCTTCGTGCACCTGGGCGATTGAAGCGGAGCCTAAAGGGTCGGGTGCAAAGGACACGAAAATCTCTTCCAGTGGGCGCCCGAACTCCTTTTCAACGGCCTTTTGGACCTCTTCCCGGCTTGCCGGGGGTACGGTATCCTGCAGTTTTGACAGTTCGCGCACGTATTCTTCCGGTAAAATGTCCGCACGGGTAGAAAGGAATTGCCCGAGCTTAATAAAAGTGGGTCCCAGTTCCCACAGCGCGTGGGAGAGCCTCTTGGCGGGCGAGTCGTGGACGATTTGACGGTTTTTGCGGTGGGTAAAGGGGAAAAGCTTGCCGAAACCCACGGCGCCAAAGAGGTGGCCAAGCCCGTGCTTTAAGATAATACGGGTTATTTGACGGTACCGTCTCGCGCGCCGGTAATACCCGAACTTGACCAACTTGTCCCCTCGCCTTTCTAACGGTAGGATACCATCCGGGTTGAAGATTTAAAATACGCGGCCTAAGTTAAGTTTTGTGTAAAGCGAGACGATATATTTTAAGAAATACATTTAATTTCGTTATCCCCTGTAAGTCTGAGGGTCCGCGTTATACGAGAGCTTAGGAATTCTTCGGGTTTCCCGGGAATAAAGTGAAAATGTTGCCTCAGCAGCCCAAGCGGCACACCGGGTTGTACCGGACTTAGAATGGTACGGCGGGGCCGGGTTCAAGCGGGAGATCGTAACCAAACCGAAAGGAGCGGAAACAATGGCGCACAAGGCAGAGACAAGCGGTAACGAAGAGCAAATTGTTGTTTTTGAGCTTGCGGGCCAGACTTACGGGGTGGACATTGGCAGTGTTGCGGAGATTATCAGGATGGAGAGCATTACCAAAGTACCACGCGCACCGGAGTTTGTGGAGGGTGTAATTAATCTCCGGGGAAAAATCATCCCGGTAATCGATCTAAGACTGCGCTTTTCGTTGCCGGATAGCGGGCATACCGGGCAAAGCCGCATTATCATCGTGGAAATCGGGGAGATGACGATCGGGATGATTGTCGATGCGGTGCTGGAGGTACTGCGCATTCCCTATGACAGCATAGAACCGCCGCCGGCGATCGTTAACGGGGTGGACGTAATTTACCTGAGAGGTATCGTCCTTTGGGAAAGGCGGATGATCATTTTGCTGAACATTGAAAGAATCCTTTACGCTGACGAAAAGAAGACCTTGGAACAAGTCGAATTTGGTTTGGAGGTTCCGGCCTAAGGAGGCGGCGAGATGTTCTCTGACGCAGAAGTGAGTGTTTTTCTGGATGAACTCGACGAAAAGATCCAGGTCTTGAACGACAACTTTCTTCTTCTGGAAAGAGAAGGAGATAACTTACAGGTATTGCAGGAAATCTTCCGGGCAGCTCACACCATTAAGGGTTCTTCGGCCATAATGGGCTACACCGGTATGTCTCAATTGACCCACGAGATGGAGAACCTCTTTGACAAGTTGCGACAGGGGCAACTCCACGCTTCTAACAACATGATCGACGTTTTGTTTGAATCTCTCGACGGGCTGAAGGCTTTAAGAGACCACATCACCGGCCAGGGCCCACCGGTAGATACCGAAGTTTTAGTGAGAAAACTCAAGGAGTTTCTGAAGCGTAACGGAGAAAGCAGCGCGAACGATACTCCGGCAGCGGCTCCCGAGGATCCCCCCAACGGCGAAAATGCCCTCGGATTTACGGAAGCGGAGGAGGACGTAATCCGGGAAGCCCAAATTCGTGGGTTCCAGGCGTATTGGATCAGCGTTACGGTTGATTCCGAGTGCCAGATGAAATTCGTACGGGCCTTTTTGGTTTTCGAAACCCTCCAAAAATACGGTGAAATTATAAAATCGGTGCCGCCCGCAGAAGCGATACAGGAAGGAGAATATGATGCGGCTTTTCAGCTTTTGTTTCTCAGCCAGGAGGACACTGGTCGCATTAGGCACCTGCTCTTGACCATCGCCGAGATCGTAGATGTGTCTGTAGAACCTGTAGTGCTTGGGGAAGAGCAGTTGAAGGTTTCGTTGGAAATTGAGCCCCGGCGAGTGCGCCACGAGGCAGTGGAGGTAGTTGAGCGGCAGGAAAGCTCCGCGCAGCAAAAGGGGGACGAAGATAGCCGGAGACAGGTTAAAACCGTTAGGATTGATGTCCAGAAGCTGGATAACTTAATGAATCTTGTAGGGGAGTTAGTGATAGATCGAACACGGCTTGATAAATTTACCGAGGTATTCGAGAACCGTTATGATTCGAGCGACTTGGTTGAATCGCTGAATGAAATCTCTAACCACCTTGGTCAGCTTACCAACGACCTTCAGGAACACATTATGAAGGCCAGGATGTTGCCGATTGCTCATGTTTTCAACCGTTTTCCCCGGATGGT
Source organism: Ammonifex sp. (assembly GCA_003604985.1). Taxonomy (GTDB): domain Bacteria; phylum Bacillota; class Desulfotomaculia; order Desulfotomaculales; family Ammonificaceae; genus SURF-55. The sequence goes on along the minus strand of QZIW01000064.1, from coordinate 2,940 downwards.
GCGAGATTTGGCGCATAAGTTGAACAAAGAAATTGACTTTATTGTGGAAGGTAAAGGAACGGAACTCGACCGCAATGTCATCGAACTTATCAGCGATCCACTTATTCATCTTCTTCGGAACGCTGTGGGCCACGGGGTTGAATCGCCGGAAGACCGTGAAGCGGCCGGAAAACCGCGTAAAGGCGCCATTCGGTTGAAGGCTTTCCATCAGGAAGGCCACATAATAATCACCATTGAAGACGACGGACAGGGCCTGGATGTTAAAAAAATCCGGCTTATGGCTATAGAACGGGGCCTTATCGACGCGGAAACGGCGGCGAGAATCTCGGAACAGGAAGTGTTGAACTTTATATTTATGCCGGGGTTTTCACTTGCCAGGCAGGTCACGGACCTTTCGGGTCGCGGCGTGGGCATGGACGTAGTGCGCAGGCAGATTGAACAGATAAACGGGACGGTGGAAATGCATACCGTGCCGGGCCAAGGCACGAAGTTCTCAATTAAGTTGCCGTTAACGCTGGCTATTATCCGTGCTCTAATGGTCTCTTCAAACGGGCAGCTTTACGCTTTTCCCCTGACAAACGTCATGGAAACCATTTATGTTTCAAAGGACGAGGTGCAGCGAATCTCCGGTTCTGAAGTGATTATCGTGCGGGGACAAGTTTTGCCGATCGTTTCGTTGGCCGAAGCGTTTGGTGAAGTAAAGATAGATACACAAAGGATGTTTATGGTTATCGTCGGTCTTGGTAACCAGCGATTGGGGGTTTCCGTGGAACAACTTTTAGGGGAGCAAGAAATTGTGATAAAATCGCTTGGCCGTTATCTGGGCCGGATTCCATGCATTTCGGGGGCTACCATACTTGGAGATGGGAAAGTGGCGCTGATAGTGGACGTTAGGGGTTTAATCCAGGAACTTACTAAAGGTGTTGCAGTCGATGAGGCGGGTTATGCCGCCGGTTAGGGTGATGATGGTCGACGATTCGGCGCTGGTACGCCGGGTTGTCGGCCGGATGTTGTGTTTAGATCCGGAGATCGATGTGGTGGGGACCGCGGCCAACGGCGAAGAGGCGCTTAAACAATTGCCCGTTTTGAACCCCGATGTGGTGGTCCTGGACGTAGAAATGCCCGTGCTTGATGGTTTAAGTGTCCTGGAACGCCTAATGCGGGTCCAGCCTGTACCAGTGGTAATGCTTAGTTCGTACACCAGGACAGGCACCCGGGAGACATTGAAAGCTCTCTTCCTGGGCGCTGTAGACTTTGTCCCGAAACCGGACAACCAGGCGGAGCTCGTTTCGGTGGTAAACGAGTTGGCAGCGAAGATAAAAGCCGCGGCCAAGATACAAGTCGCGAAAATGGCTCCGGCAACCAGGCCAAGGGTTTCGGGCGAGGATGACCGTTTGCACCGGGCAACGGCATCCATGCCGGGGCGAAGGGAGCTCGTGGTAATCGGTTCATCCACCGGCGGACCGGCGGCGCTGCAAAAGATCATCCCGGAACTGCCGGGAGACCTGCCGGCGGGGGTTGTGGTGGTGCAGCACATGCCGGCAGGTTTCACATCGAGTCTTGCAGACCATTTGGCCAAATCATCGGCCGTTAAAGTAAAGCACGCCGCGGACGGCGACCCGGTCCTTCCCGGCCGGGTGCTCATCGCGCCATCCGGTGTGGAGCTGTGTTTTAACAGTGTCAACGACCGGTTAGCGGTGAGAATAGGAAAAAGTGATATGCGTCCCGCTCCGGGGGGGTTTAACCCTTCTGTCGACGAGGTCATGATCTCCGCGGCGAGGCTTCGCGGCCCGAAAGTCCTGGGTGTTCTGTTAACGGGGATGGGCCGCGACGGAGCCCGCGGGATGCTGGAAATTAAGAAAAAGGACGGGAGGACTATAGCCGAAGCGGAGGAAAGTTGTGTGGTTTTCGGTATGCCCAAAGCGGCGATTGAAAACGGCGCCGTGGACAAGGTGGTGCCACTGAAAGATATGGCCTGCGAAATTGTCAGGGAACTCTAAAGTTTTGCTCGATTTGCCCGATTTTTTAAGTAGAGAGAGACTGAGGGGACTGATGTGTTATGAAGATTGGACCTCCAAACGGACCGGATGCCGCAAAAGTGTACGGCATCCAGCAGAAATTGGGCAAGAGAATAGAAAACGCAAAAGAAAGCGAGCGTACAACGGATAGCTTTGAACCTTCGACCCGGATCAGGGAACTGAAGGAACTTAAAGAGCGCCTGCAGAGCATATCAGAAGTCAGACAGGAATTGGTGGAGCGGCTGCGCGAGGAGATTGCGGCTGGTACCTACAAACCTGACCCAGAGCGGATTGCGGCAGGCATCCGGGAAGAATTAGGGTTAGACCGGCGGTAATTACCGCCGGTTTTCAATCGGGGATGACCACATAGAACCTTGAACTTTAAAGGTGGAACTTTTATAACAAAGCCGGGCGAGGTTTTTCTTCAATGGTCTTACAAGAGGGGATCGGCGGTGGAAGCGGTAAAGAGGCTAATAAATATCCTTGAGGAGCAGAGAACGGTAATAAAAAAAATCATTGCCGTAACCGAACGGGAAATGAAAGCGTTTACTATTGGCGACCATAACGGCATCCTTGAGGGGGCAGGGGATCAGGAAAAGTTGACGGCTGAACTGGTCGGATTAGAGAATAACCGGCATGCGGCCCTGCAGGCAATGGAGGAGGAACTGCATTTACCGAAAAGCTGTAAGTTGGGCGAACTTCTGAATTTTATTCCGGCTGAGTTCAAGACAAGCTTAGCAGAGCTGAACGAGTGCCTTGAGCGGGACGTTTCGGTGTTGCTTTTGCTTCAATCCCGTTTATACTTTCTGCTCCAGCGTGCTCTGATAGCGGAAGAGACGTTTATCCGTATTTTGTGCCGGGCGGGACTGGGGGAAGGCTTTTTGGGGATGAACCGGCAACTTGGTTTTATCGACCGGTCTGT
>QZIW01000005.1 GCA_003604985.1 Ammonifex sp. | reverse complement strand
CGCTCCATCAAGGAACTGGAGAAGTTGGGCTACAAAGTGATCTTGGAGCCTACTACTACCGTCTTAGCGGCTTCCGCGTAAAACTATTTTCTGAGGAGTGGTTGAAGATGAGGAAGGTTATTGCTCTCCTGGTTGTTTTGGCGCTGGTAATGTCTCTCGGAGCGCCGGTATGGGCCGAGGAAGGGGACAACCAGACCCAGACCCAGACCCAGAACCAGACCCAGAACCAAACGTCCTCGGGCCCTTTTCCTGAAAACCTGCCCCCTCCCGATTCGGTTGCGGACGTAACGTATCTTTTTGATGAACTGGGGCTTCCCCCCGGCCAGCTAGGCATAAAACCGCTTCCAGAGGTGCAGGCGCCTGACGAGCCGGAGCGGGTCCGGTTGCATCAATCGTTGCAGGCGCTGGTGTACGGAGACCCAGACGTTGATGGACTGGAGTGGAAAGTAGCGAGTATGGTGGCCACGTCACGTAAACTTGCGGTGATAGCAAGGAACCGTGCTGCCTACTTTAACAGCCATCCTAAAGCGAAGGAGACCTTTGTGCGCCTCTGCGACCAGATGGTCCGCTTCGCCAGCCTGGCCCCCAACGACCAGGTGAAACAGCGCGTTTACCGGAACATGGCGGAAGCTTATACCTACCTCGGTTGCTACAACCGGGCCGCAGCCTGCCTTGAACGGGCGTTGGCTCTGGGTGACCAAAATGGTCAGCTGAAACAAAACCTGAGACATGTATTCAGGCAGATGGGCGACCGAAAAATAAAAGTATTCGTTAATGGTCAGCACCCGGACTTTGACGTCCAGCCACAGATCATGAACGGCCGCACGATGGTACCCCTTCGGGCTCTCGCCGAGGCCCTCGGCTGTGACGTAGATTACGAGAACGGTAAAATAACCTTCAACCGCAACGGTCGGCAGATAATCATCCATATTAACAATGTTAATGCCTCAGTCGGCGGGAAAAAGGTGAAGATGGACCAGCCGCCGCGGGTGGTCAACGGCCGTGCTCTGGTTCCCCTGAGATTTCTTTCCGAAAACATGAACGCCTCGGTGGATTACGACGACCAAAGTGGTATGATTATAGTAGACGATAACGCCGGGACCGGGGGCAACTAATAACCCCCGGGGCGAAATATCACGGCTTTCCGCAGGCCGCCGGTCGGTGCAGCACCGTCCGGCGGCCGGGCCCTGGCCATCAGAGGAAAGGTGCAAATAATACCGTTCATTTCATGTATAGGGGCGGTTAAGGTGCAGGATTTGAACCCGAGGAAGGGGATGGCATGAGGCGCATTAGTATTGTCACCATCCTTTTCGTGGTTGTTACAACGACGGGATGTTTACGGGCGGCAGACCCACCTTCGCCGGCTCCGGACTCTGCGGCGGGTGGAACCCCCCCCTCTTTACAAACGGATGCTTATGGCGAAGAAGCGCCCGATCCAATTACGGAGCAAAAGCTGCAACCGGACAAAGACACGGCCGGTGATGTGTCCCCGGAGGACAGTTTGGCGCTGAAAAGCGAAACACCGGTGGCCGACGCGGAGGCGGAGCGCATCTTAAAAGACCTGGAAAAGGAACTCGACGCCCTTGTACAAGCAATTAAGGCCTGCGAGAACATTACTGATGAGGACTTGAATTTCCCAGGGGTGGAACAATGATGAAAAAGCTACCGGCCTTGCTGATACTCTTTTTGTTTGTCTTGTCTTGTGGGCTGTCTATGGCAGCGGTTGCCCCGGCCACGGCTCAGATGGTCGGCGGCAGGCAAACTTCTGTAGTTGCCGGACTGAAAATAATGAAGATCAGCAAAAACCAGGACCGCATCCGGATCATGAACGCGGCCGTTGAAAGAAAATCAATTGTCCTGCGGCAAAAAATAAATACCCTGCGCAAGGCTCCTGGAGGCATCAAGCCGGAAAAAATCGTTCTCCTGAAGGAAAGTACCCAATTTCTCGCGGAAAACCAAAAACGTTTTGCGGCGGGCCAGGTCCTCTATGGCCGGAAAGTGGACGCCATACGCGCAAACAAGCGCGCCGGCAACCACCAGGCGGCGTTGGCAGGTCTTGACGATATTTTGGCGGTGCAGCAGGAACAGATCAGCAACCTTCGCGCCATATCAACGTGTCTTGACCGCCTGATCTTGCTTCTTTGAAAAACCGTTGTCGTCCGGGATGCTGAAACTAACCGTCAGTCCCGGCCCGTCGTACCGGTTGGTTGCAAAAATGCTGCCACCGTGAAGCCCCACAAGCTGCTTCGCAATAGCCAACCCCAGTCCAGTGCCACCGGTTGCGCTGTCGCGCGATTTGTCGAGCCGGTGGAATTTATCAAAAATCCTTGCCAGTTCTTCCGGCGGAACGCCGGGGCCCGTATCGGCGACACTGATCATTGCAGCGCCGGGGCTCCTCCGGGCCTCAATACTGACCGTTCCACCCCGGGGGGTGTACCGCAAAGCGTTGCTGAGTAAGTTCAGGAGTACCTGTTTTATACGGTCGCGGTCCGCGTTGACCCAGAGGGGGGCTGGATCCGCCTTTGCGACCAGAACAATGCTTTTTTCGGTTGCGGGTAAAGAGAAAGTCTCCCCGACCTCAGCGATCAAAGCCGTGAGATCAAATTCATCGTCCGCAAGTTGTACGTCGCCGGCCTGGATCCGCGCCAATTCAAGAAGGTCGCTGACCAGGCCGGCGAGCCTTGTCGTCTCATCCAGCACGAGAGAAAGGTAACGCGGCTGCTCTTCGGGTTTTGCCACACCGTCTTTAACAGCTTGCACGAACCCCCGAATTGACGACAAGGGAGTCCGCAACTCGTGGCTTATGCTGGCGATAAGTTCCTGGCGCATGTTTTCCATCTCACGCAACTTCCTCTGCATGATGTTGAACGAACGGGCCAGTTGCGCGACCTCGTCGCGGCCCGGCACCGCGACTTCCTGGCTGTAGTCGCCGTTGGCAATGCGCGCAGCCGCCCTGCTCATGTCGGCAATGGGACGGGTAATACGGCGGGAAACCGCGAATATAACTATAACGGCAACGGCTACGATAAAGAGGGAACTATACCACAAAACACGGTTTACGGCCGCAAGCGAATCCTTTACGGCGGTTAAGGGCGCGAGCATCAGAATGACCCCGGTTACCTTGTGTTCGATACGCAAGGGGGTACCTACGAAAACCACGGGCATGTCAAGCGTGCTGACAAACCGCTGGCTCCGAACCGTTTCCCCCCGGAGGACCTGCTCGATTTCCCGCAACAGATCCCGCTCAATGAGCCCGGATGGTATGCGGGATTCAAGTGCCGCCATGGTCTCGCTGCGGACGTTGACGACGTAAACCCGGGCGTTGGAAGTATAACTGATTAATTCAATGTATTTTTTGAATTCGGTGTTTGAAAGGCGCCCCGACTGATAATCATCCGCCAGGGTGTTGATCCTGGAGGCTTGCGCGAGAAGTTCCTTTTGCTTCTGTTCGAGAAAATACCGGGCAAAGAACCTTGATAAGCCGATGGAGGCCGTGACAGTGAGCGTAACGGTAATCACCAAAAAAATAAAGACCAGTCGGCGGAAGAGCGACTGATTCACTTCAACAATCCTCCGCTTTGTAACCTACGCCCCAAACGGTGGCAATGCGCCAGGAGCGGGTCTTACCGCGCAACTTTTCCCGCAGGCGCTGGACGTGCACGTCTACCGTTCGTGTTTCCCCGGCGTAATCATAACCCCAGACCTGATCAAGCAACTGTTCTCGGGAGAAGGCCATGTTCTTGTGGGAGAGCAGGAAGTACAAGAGTTGGATCTCGCGGGGTTTGAAATCGATTACGGCGTCCCGGTAGCGAACCTCGTATGCGTCGAGGTCCACCGTAAGGCCGTCGATCGTTATACGTCTGGGGATTGACTGTGGTGCGGCGTCCCGCCGCCTTATGTGCGCGCGGACGCGTGCCGCCACTTCACGCGGGTCAAAAGGTTTGACAATGTAATCGTCGGCCCCGGAATCCAGGCCGGCAACCTTGTCGCTGGTATCGTCACGCGCGGTCAGCATGATTATCGGCACATCACTCTCCTGGCGGATCAGACGGCATACCTCCCAGCCGTTGATTACCGGGAGCATCAGGTCGAGGATGACAAGAGACGGTTTCTTTTCCCGAAAGATCGTCAGCGCGGTGCTACCGTCGTGTGCGAAAGTGAGTTCGTAGTTCTCGTGCTGGAGGTAGAGCCTCAAAAGGTCACAGATATTAACGTCGTCGTCGACAATGAGGATGGTCTTTTGGTGCACATTGTCCTCCCATGCATCCCGCCGGGCCATCTTCCAAAGCACCGGGTCCTTGAAAAATGTTATAGTTAAGATTTCGCCATTTTCAACAAAATACCTTTCAAAGGGGTTTAAAGAGCCATCTAATGGCTGGGCACCTGATACGGCGATCCGGCCTTTGATTCAGCTAACGCTGTTGTATAACAAGTTAATGGTGCCGGCAGGAATACCAGTGTTAAAAAACGCCGTGCAAGGGCAACTGTTATATTAAGAACCATAAAATTCAATTCGTCATTCATTTTCAAACCCCCTGAAACGGACAAAGGCTACCTGGAGGTCTTCTGGGCAAGCTCCGAGGACGGCAGGCCGCTCGACGTTGTTCGAATACCGGTGGCCTTTGAATTAGGTAGCGGTCAATTCCTTCGAATAGGGCCCCAAGAAGTGATGCGGCTCCTTCTGCTTGACACCTTTTCGCTTCTGCAATACAATGAATTTTGGCTTTACCATATAAGGGAAATCAGGCTGATTACCGCTCGGACTGAGTAAAAGCGTAATTTTTGAAAGGAGTAGAACTTGTCGCGGTCGACTTTTTACATCACCACACCGATTTACTATCCCAGCGACAATCTCCACATCGGGCACGCTTACACCACCGTAGCCGCGGACGCTGTAGCCAGGTTTAAGCGGTTGATGGGTTACGACGTCTATTTTTTGACCGGCGCCGACGAGCACGGTCAGAAAATCGAGCGCGCCGCGCAGGCCAAAGGAAAAAAGCCGAAAGAATACGTAGACGAAATCGTCCTGGGGTTTAAGGATCTTTGGGCCAGGCTTTTGGTGGACTACAGTGATTTTATCCGCACCACCGAAGAGCGTCACCGGCTGGTGGTGCAACAAATATTCGAACGGCTGTACGAGCAGGGTGATATCTACAAGGCCGCTTACGAGGGTTGGTACTGTACCCCTTGCGAAACCTTCTGGACGTTGCGGCAGCTTGTAGAGGGCAACTGCCCGGATTGCGGTCGGCCGGTAGAACTTTTACAGGAGGAAAGCTATTTCTTCCGGCTTTCTAAATATGCCGCCCGGCTGCTCGCCCATATTCAGGAGCACCCGGACTTCATCCAACCTGTTTCCCGCCGCAACGAGATGGTCAACTTCATTAAGAGCGGTCTCGAAGACCTCTGCGTCTCACGTACAACGTTCTCGTGGGGCATCCCGGTTCCTTTCAACCCCCGCCACGTCGTCTACGTATGGGTCGACGCGCTGACAAACTACATTTCCGCCCTCGGCTACGCAAGGGTCAACGACGCGCTGTTTAAAAAATATTGGCCGGCCGACGTGCACCTGGTCGGAAAGGATATCGTACGCTTTCATACCATCATCTGGCCTATTATTCTTATGGCCGCCGGCGTGGAGTTGCCCAAAAGGGTCGTAGGGCACGGCTGGCTTCTCCTGGATGGCGGCAAGATGTCGAAATCGAAGGGAAACGTTGTCGACCCCCACCAACTTATCGATCGCTACGGAGCGGATGCGGTGCGGTACTACCTTTTGCGGGAACTCCCTTTTGGCGCGGACGGTAGTTACTCCGAGGGAAACCTGATCAGCCGGATCAACAGCGACCTGGCCAACGACCTGGGCAACCTGCTCCACCGGACCCTCACGGTGCTTTCAAAGTTCGGCGGTGGGGTAGTGGGCCCGCCGGGGGTGCCCGAAGAAACCGATAGAGAGCTGATCGAACTGGCGCGGGATCTGCCGGGGAGGGTAGCCCTGCTGGTGGATAACCTGGAACTGTCTGAAGCCCTGGGAGTCGTGTGGCAACTCGTCAACCGGGCGAACAAATACCTGGACGAGACAGCGCCCTGGAACCTTGGCAAGGACCCGGTAAAGCGCGACCGGTTTAATACAGTGATGTACAACGTACTGGAGAGCTACAGGTTTATCACGGTATTGCTGGCGCCGTTTATGCCCGGTTTTCCTGACCGGGTCTGGCCGCAACTCGGTATCGCTGCAAGGCCGGAACTTCATTCTTTCGCTTCGCTCACCTGGGGGAGGTTCCCGCCCGGAGTTTCTGTAGAAAGGGGTACGCCCCTTTTCCCGCGCATCGAAACGGAGAAATAGGCGATGCTTCTTACGGATACCCACTGCCACCTTGATGACCGTCAGTTTGACGCCGACCGGAGTGCCGTCGTCGAACGGGCGTTTGCAGCCGGAGTCAGGCGCCTCTTAACGGTCGGCTACGATATTCCTTCTTCACATCGGAGCGTGAAGTTGGCGGCTTTCATACCCGGGGTTTTTGCCGCGGTTGGGGTGCACCCCCACGACGCTGCCGGTGCACCCCCGGACTACCTTCAAGTTTTGCGAAAGCTTGCCGATGAACATAGAGTCGTGGCAATAGGGGAAATCGGGCTGGATTTCTACCGCGATCTGTCGCCGCGAGCGTTGCAGCGCGAGGTTTTCACCCGGCAGCTTGGACTGGCGCGGGAACTGAAACTGCCCGTGGTTATCCACTGTCGCGAATCAATGGGGGAGGTTTATGATATCTTGTCACGCAACGGCACCGTGTTGTCCGGGGTGATGCACTGTTTTTCGGGCAACTGGGAGGAAGCAGAGCAGTTCCTCGCCATGGGGTTTTATGTTTCAATCGCCGGCCCGGTTACATTCAGCAAGAGCGGATCTTTAACCGAAGTGGCGGAGAAAGTGCCGCTGGACCGGCTCCTGCTCGAAACCGACGCCCCTTACCTCGCCCCCGCGCCGTACCGCGGCAGAAAAAACGAGCCGGCATATCTGGTTTACACCGCCCGGCGGGTAGCGGAAATCCGCGGCCTCAGTCTGGCCGAAGTAGCCGCGGCCACCAGCGCTAACGCTGTGCGGCTTTTTAAATGCAGTTAGATAGGATAGAGTTGAATATTAATTCTGAACTGGAGTGTAGGGCCGTGTCGAAAGGCCTGATAATAATTTTCACGGGGGAAGGGAAAGGCAAGACCACCGCCGCCCTGGGAATGGCGTTGCGTGCCTGGGGGCACGAAAAGAAGGTCCTGGTAATACAGTTTATTAAAACAAAAAGGTTTGTTACCGGAGAAAGCCTGGCGGCGGAGCGCCTCGGGGAGCGGTTTACCATCAAAACCATGGGGGAAGGGTTTGTTTCCGGAGGAGTTGACCTGGACCGCCACCGTATAGGGGCCCAACGCGCCCTGGACTCTGCCCGGGAGGCGCTCAGCAACCCGGCAATCGACGTCGTGGTACTCGACGAAATCACTTGGGCGCTGAAATACGGGCTGATAAGCGAAAAACAAGTGTTGGACCTGATTGCGCTAAAGCCTCCGGCAACCCATTTGGTGCTCACCGGCCGCGACGCCCTCCCATCCCTTATCGAGGCGGCGGACGTGGTGACGGAAATGAAGTGCGTCAAGCACCATTATCAGCGGGGGGTAGGGGCTCAAAAAGGGGTCGAGTATTGAAGTTTCGGTCCTAAAGTTAACTTTTTCGCCCGAAGGTGAACCGGACCTGAAAGGATAGGTTCCTGTTTGCAGGCCGGTGCACCAATAAAGCCCCCCGCACGGCAGCGAAAGAAAAAGCACGGCATGTTCTGTCGAAATAAAACCCAAGAAAACCTGGAGTTTTAACCCCAAAACCGTAAAAGAACCATATTTCGAGGCAGGGATTTACAGGCTGTTTAGCGAATAGATATTAGGGTGGTGAGAGGAAATGGATTGGTACGTGATCCGAAAACGAGGCTCTGATGATGCCGTCGTCCCCCCCAAAACCACTTCAAATAGACTCCGGGTATGGTTGTTGCTGATCACAGTCTTGGTTCTAGGCCTGGCCGTCACGGGTTATGGCTGGGCCCGGAAAGAAGTCACACTTGTGGTTGACGGTAAAACGGCCCCGGTGGCCACCTTTAAAATGACGGTCCAGGGGCTGCTGGAGCAGGAGCGTGTCAGGCTGGGCCCGAAGGATTTGGTCCAGCCGGCATCGGATACCAAGCTGCGGGAGAAGATGCAGATTCAGGTAATACGGGCCAAACCCGTGGAATTCGTTGCGGATGGAAAGGCCCTTTCACTGCTTACCCAGGCGGCAACAGTCGGAGACCTTTTAAAAGAAGAGAAAGTGGTTCTGGGGCAGGAGGACATCGTCTCCCCGCCGATAGACACGGAACTGTTGAAAGTAACCACGGTTGCGATAATAAGGGTAAAGCGAGTGGTTGAAGAAAGGCAGATTACAATACCCTTTTCCACTACGAGAAAGCCCACCGGCACGCTTTACAGGGGCCAAGCAAAAGTATTGGTGTCCGGACAGAACGGCCTTGCAACGGAGCGTTGGGAAGTTATATACCATGATGGGAAAGAGCAAGAAAGGCGGCTGCTGGAGCGAAAAGTCACCAAACAACCCGTGAACTGCGTGGTTGCCGAAGGCATCATGCAAAATGTTTCGCGTGGTGGAGAAGAGTTACGGTTCAGCCGTGTAATGACCATGCGGGCCACTGCTTATACATATACCGGCCGTAATACGGCCTCCGGCATTCCGCCGCGCCTGGGCGCGGCGGCTGTAGACCCGAGCGTGATTCGTTTCGGGACCCGGCTTTACGTTGACGGGTACGGGCACGCGTTTGCTTGCGACCGCGGCAGCAGCATCAAGGGAGACAGGATCGACCTTTTCTTCCCCACCAGGGGAGAGGCTCTGGCGTGGGGTGTGAGGAATACCAGCGTCTATATCTTGGAATAACCATCAAGACAGTTGCATATTCAATGGGCTGCGCCAAAGGGGGAGAGATGCCCCCTTTTAGTTTTGTTATAATAATTCCTGGAGAATAAAAGTCAGCAGGAGGTTGCTTTGGAAAGGTCCTTAATACCGGCAGCGGCACGGGCATACCTAACGGCGCAGGGTTTTAAACCCAAAAAGCGCCTCGGACAGCATTTTCTTGTCAACCCCGGTATCATAAACAAAATCGTAGCCGTGGCAAATCTAACCGCCGCCGATACCGTCCTTGAAATAGGGCCCGGCGTGGGCACGCTGACCCTCCGGCTTGCCGAAGACGCGGGTAAGGTGGTGGCGGTGGAAGTCGACCGCGTTCTGGCCGCGTTGCTGGGAGGTCTTTTTTCTGCCCATCCTCACGTAGTAGTGGTGGAAGGTGATGCGCTTAAAGTCGATCCTGATTACCTCGTAACTTCCGCGGGCGGCGCCCTTCCTTACAAGGTGGTCGCCAATCTTCCCTACTACATCACGACACCCCTTTTAACCAGGTTTCTGGAGGGGGACTTCAAGGTCTCAGTATTGGTGTTAATGGTGCAAAAAGAGGTCGCCCTACGGCTGGTGGCTCGTCCGGGGACGAAAGAATACGGCTCGCTTTCCGTATTGGTTGCCTATAAAACCGAACCTGAACTGGTGACCGTTGTTTCCCGGGGCAGTTTTTCCCCGGTGCCGGCGGTTGACTCGGCGGTGGTGCGGCTTGCGGTGCGAACCAAACCGCCCGTGGCAGTTGTGAACGAAAGGCTTTTTTTCCGGGTCGTTCGAGCGGCGTTCGGCCAGCGGCGCAAGACTCTACTCAACGCCCTTGCCGGCGCAAACCTGGGAGTCAGCCGGGATGCGTGGAAGTCGATCCTTACTGAAGCGGGGATCGACCCGGAGCGACGGGGGGAGACACTTAGCCTCGAGGAATTCGCTCTCATCACCGGGTCTCTGGCCGGGATGAGCGGCTACGTGTAAAAAAGGTTTGTTTATGTTATAATTCCGGTAGAGACCATTTCGAGGGGTTTGCATGTATTCTTTTACCAGTCCCAGTAAGGGGAAGATGCGCTTTGATGATATGATGGACGACATAGTTTGGTATATCAAAAATTTACCAACGTCGGCCTATAAGGTCATTATCGGTTCCGACTCTCAGGTTGTTCAAGGTGAGACCCATTTCATCACAGCGGTAATTGTCCACCGGTTGGGTAAAGGTGCACGGTATTTTTACAGAAAGCGTGCGCACCGGAAAATTAAGAGCCTTCGTCAAAAAATATTCTTTGAGACCTCCCTGAGTCTGGAAGTCGGGAGCCTGGTGACGCAATCTTTGCACGACAAAGGTCTCGAGGAGTTTAAAATCGAGATCCACATTGACGTGGGAAATCATGGGGAAACCCGCGATCTCATCAGGGAGGTCGTCGGTATGGTCGTGGGGAGCGGTTTTAGAGCAAAAATCAAACCCGACGCATACGGAGCCTCAAGTGTGGCGGATAAACATACTAAATAGCCCGGTTGAAGCCGGGTTATTTTTTTTCAGCCACGTACCGTAAACCGCCCCTGTTGGGTGCACTCAGCTTCATTTCAAGAGATCTCCCCTCTCAACCAAAACCTGCCTGTTTTCTGCGATACACCTTCTTGCGCACCCCTTCATAGTATGTAAAAAATGGTAAAGGAGTTGGTAGCCGTGGCTTCTCTTGAAAGAGGAGACATAGTGGCCCGGCACTCCCACAAGCTGGACGTTATTTTCAAAATAGTTGATTTGTTTAAAAAGGACGGTAAAGACTACGCCATCTTAAAAGGCATTGACTTCCGGCTGGTTTGCGATGCTCCGGTGGAGGATCTTGTAAAGATTAAACCGGAAGACATAGCTAACCATTGGCGGCAGGTTTTCACCCGTAATAATGATTGCGTACGGCGCAGTCTAAGCCGGCGGCAAAACAACCAGCAGTGCCTGCGGAACGGAAAAGAAATACAAACCTTTGCGGTTCCCGGAACGGTACTCCACATCGATGGCGACCAGGATTACTTGGAACTTTGTCTCACTACTTACAAGCAACTGGGGGTGCCGGCAAACGGGTACGTTTTCCCCGAAGAGAAGCACGCTGGGATGCTTCAAGAACTTCTCCCCAAACACCTGCCGAATATCCTGGTCACTACCGGGCATGACGGCTTTATCCCCGGGAAGAGAGACTTTAAGGACATCAAAAGCTATAGAAATTCCTCCCACTTTGTAAACGCGGTCAAATCCGCCCGGGCCTTCGAGCACAACCGGGATTCTTTGGTGATCTTCGCCGGTGCCTGCCAATCCCATTACGAGGCACTCCTTCAAGCCGGCGCTAATTTTGCCAGTTCACCCGAAAGGGTTTTGATACACGCCTTCGACCCGGTATTCATTGTTGAACGTGTTGCCTATACTCCAGTTAGTGAGGCGGTCTCTTTGAAAGAGGTAATCGAGCACACCATTACGGGATACCCCGGAATCGGCGGCGTAGAAACTCGTGGGTGCTTTCGCCAGGGGGTTCCGAAATCGCCTTATTAATGTCGACCCGGCCCGGGGTTGTTTGCCGATGAGGGCGTCCAGCTTTAGACCTAGACTAACCACCGGCCCCTTGTACGCCCTAACGGCGGGAACTTCCTTCGACGGCAATTCATAAATTAGGGCAAGGAGCGTTGATATGCGCAACGTTTGTTTCCGTTTGGTCGGTGGGGTGCCGGTCATCGGCCCTCTTTTTGATGACTGTGAGGCGGCGCGGAGGGCCGCAAAGCAGTGGCTGCACCATTTTAATAAGTCTTACGCCGACCAGCAAAGCGTTCGGGTGCTCATTGAGCAAGAGGAGTATTCCTACTCCCTGGTAATTCTGGTTAACGGTAGGGTCTTGTACCGGCTGGCGGGGTTGGATGAGCTTCTTGTCAGGCGGCTTTACCGGGCAGTCGCCCAAAAGCGACTGCTGGTGCTGACCTCGTTTGTGGACGAAGGTAGTGTTGAGCCGCGACCCCTTGCCGTCACCGAAGGAATAGGACTGGTGGTTTTTCAACAGGAAGAAGTTATTTGAAAACGTGTGGGCACAATCGGTTGAAATGAGGATACTCTTATGAATCTTGTTTTGGAAGGGGGTGGGCGGTTGACGGCCGACCGGAAAGAGAGCTTTCAGGCGGGGTGGCGGGTGGGATACAACCAGGGCTACGGGGAAGGTTTCGAGGCGGGTTGTGAGGCGGGGTTCAAAGAGGGCAAGATATTTGGATACCACGAAGGCTACGCCGAAGGCCTCTGTCTCGAGCAAGACTTCGTTGCGACGGTCAGGAGGTTAAAAGAGCTACTTTTACAGGATCAGAACAGGCTGGCCGATTTCCCCCCCGAGGTTCCAAAACTCCTTGCTAAACTTTACGACGTTGTTTTAAAGCCGGATTGCAACCGTTAAGCAAGCAGAACAGTGCTCCTTGCTTCAAGAACGATGTCTACCCTGCTTTCGTTCCAAAAATCAACCTAGGCTGGCTTTTGGAAGTCAGCCTTGGCGCTTTGATAAAGTACCGGGTGTTGTCCGGAGACGGTACGTTGCTACTTCTCACGGTACGTTCGGCCACTGTTTCCTAAATGCTGCACCGGTAAAACCTGTTGGATTGCTTGAACCCCCTGACGAATGCTTCGAATCGCCTGGCGGGTGTTCTCTACCAGGTCTGCCACCGTATCGAGGTATTTGTCGACCTCCTGGTTGCTGCTTGCGAGCAGCAGGGCAAACAGGGCCGGAAGCTTCAAAGACTGGAAGCCGTTAGGCATTCAAGCCACCTCCTTGATCAGAAACGTACGCTTAAGACATCGAGGACGTTTTGGATCCGGTTGCAGAGCGTGTATTTATCTGAGCCCGCAAACAGCAAACCAACCGCCTTCCCGTATTCGTCGAGGACAAGAGAACCGCTGTCGCCGGCTTTGCTCATTGCGGTCGCCATAAACTGATCTTCGAAAACCGCCCGCCTGCCTTCGCCGACATCTACCGTACTGGTCACGTCCACGTATTTCAAGGTTCCTTTCGTATAGCCGCTTGTGCGCCCGCATTTATGCAGTCGTACCCCCGGCGTGGCTTCGGTAGTGCCCTTGATGTTGCCGATCTTTATTATTTCGCCTTTAACCATATCAGGTTTCACCGGTTTTGCCACGGCACAGTCCACGGTGTTGTTTGTCTCCGGCTTCCGGTAAAGCCGTACGGAGTATTCGGGACGGTGAGCCCGTAGAACGGTGTTGAGGTAGTACTCCACCCCGGACGCCACCGGACAGGTAGCGGGAGCCGTTTGAAGGTGCATGGGGATGAACCGTTCAAGGGTGGCGATGGTATCACGATTCACAACCCCTCCGTCATAAGGTCCGGGCTGAAGGATGGGGTCGCCGATCTTGGCACGCCTATCCTTACCGTTTGAGGCGTTCGCCAGAATGTGATTATTTGATAGAATCAAAGGTTCCCCGGTCTTGCGGTCGTAGACCAGTGCCCCGAAGGTTCCCGCGGTAATTTTGTAATGCCCGATGCTCACACCTGGCCGGGCGGGGCGATGCCGCCCGGTTAGTTCATTCAGGAACCGAAACCGCCCGGTTTCTACGACATCCGTCTTGGACTCGCCGACAGTTTGAGGGACGAGAGCCCTGCGTAGGAGAGAATCCGGCGGTAGTTTTTTTTCGACGAAAACCACAACCACCGGTTCGTCTGTTTCTACTCCCCGTGTCAGCTTCTTTCCGACGCCCACACCTACTACGTTCGGGAGATGGAGCAGGTCTTTTCGGTAGCGGCGCAGGACTTGCTTTACAACATCCACTCATACCACCCCTTTATGTAAAAACAAACCTTGGGTTTTAGCCTGCATTTGGCCAAGATCCACCAATTTGCAGGAGTGCCCTTAAAAGATGCGGAGGCGCGTTGTCCTACCTCGCGAGCTTTTGGAAAACGGATAAGTTTTCCTGTTATTGCAGGCAATATATTCCCGAGAACGGGAAAGTGTGAAATAAAGGGGCTGCCTGAAGTGGCCGTTTCCAGCGCCGCTGAATATATTGTCACAACGGAACAAGGGAGGTGAGGTGTTGTTTCAGTTCGAGGAATTCGGAAGGATTATCGGAGACCTTACGCGGGTGAAAGAGGCGCTTAAAAATTTGAGGATTGAGGTGACGGAAGGGCCGATATCTTTGGCGCTTGATGGGCTTCAAGAGGTTGTGCGGGTAAAAATCAAGCCGGAAAAAGGGTTAAACGTCGCCCAACTTGCGACCCAAATAGCTACTTGCTTCAATAAAGGGGTGGCTGAATCCCGCGTGGCGGCCAAGGAAGAGATTGAGCGGATTACCGGATGGAATATCCCCAATATCCCGGGGCTAATTTAAGGGGGGTCTTCGAAGAGGTGGAGAACAAACACGGGGGCGGTGGGCGGCAAGAACTACGCCAGGTCTTGAGGGACTTGCTTGATTTACAATCACGGGGTGGACTGAACGGTGATACCCTCGTACTGGTCTTGAGCCTGGTTAACATCTTTGGTATTGTTGAACTGCTCGGGAAGCGGCAGGGTACCGGGGAAGAACAGGAGGGTCAATTCCTGGGCCGGCTTTTGGGTTCGCTGGTGTCCGGGAAAAACCCGGCCCAGACAGGGGACGAGGAAGGGGGCCAGGCGGGACTAAAAGCGCTTCCGGGCGGCAAGGGCCTTATGAACCTTTTGGGCGGGAAGGAAGGTTTAAAAACGCTGACGGCACTTTTGAGCAATAAAGAGATTATCGATTCCGTGTTTCCGCTTTTACAGGGTTTGGGGAGCGGTTTCACTTCGAGGCCGAAAGCCTCTCCGGAAAGCAGCAAGGAAACACCACCGGTCCGGAAAGGCCCTAGCCGTGAGGTAATACGCTGGGACTTCGGCCGCAACGAAATCGGCAGGGACAGGGATGACGCGGGGTAGCGCGTAGACTGAACAGTACAGCCGTTTTCAAGATATAAAATGGGGCGGAGACCATGTGCCGCCCTGTTCTGTTCCGCCGGGTTTCGAGGCCGCTGAACCCGGTATCAGGAAAACGGATAGATATTCTGTTTCCACCATAGTACCTAAACTGGTTAAAACAGCCGACCAACGGCTTTCCTATGACATGCCCGTTATTTTGCATTTAGTGTATTTTCGGAAAAATTTATAGGAGAAGGGGCTTAAGCTCCTTCTCCCGTGAATTACCTATCCGGTCTGCGGCTTAAAGGCTTTAATTACCCTCGCAAGAAGGTGGACAGAACTTATTGTTTAGTCTTACTCGCTTCAGGTAACGTTACCTGTCATCCTTCGCAGCCTCACTGTCTTCTTATCTAAAAATAGGGAAGCAACAACAGATAATGATGATCAGGATAAAGCAGAATAAGAATGTCGGCGGAAAGTGCCCCAAAACTTCGTCCATTTAAGCCTCCTCCTTTCTTCTCCGGATTAGGAAGTTATCATCCTTCCTTTTCTGCCAGCAATATATGCTTAAGCACTGTAAAGTGTGAAAAACGAGATGATTACCAGGGGGAAAACGCGCTTCTCGTAAGGCTTGGTTCTCTGGGGGGTAAAGGCTGTCTAGGAGACCGCTGCTAAACCGCGCCTGACATAACAGACGTCAGTCTTCGGATATCGGACGTCGGAAGAAAGAGCACGTTTGCTTGGATTTTTACGACCCGACAACTGACGAGACGACCGACGACTGTTTATTCACAGCCGCCAAGAGATATACACAGCGGGAGGAACTGATTCCGTGCGGTTTTGGTGTTTTGCAGCAGTTCTAGGGGGGGTTAGCCGTTAACCTCTCGGCCCGGTTCAGCGGTGTTTGCCTAGATAAGCGGTGAACAGGCCGCTGCTCTTGGTAAGCTCCCCGGGAGTCCCGGAGAGCGTGACCCGGCCTCGTTCCAGAACTAAGGCGCGGTCGGCGACACTCAGCGCCGCCCGCGCGTTTTGCTCGACCAGAATGATGGTGTGACCCTGCTCTTTTAACCGGCGGATGGTCTGCATGATCTCTTTAACCACCAAGGGAGCAAGGCCGATGGAGGGTTCGTCCATCAGCAAAATTCGCGGATCAGCGGCTAAACCGCGCCCGATGGCCACCATTTGTTGGAGCCCGCCGCTCAAGGTGTGGGCGGGGGAATTGAGTTTTTCTTGCAAAGCGGGGAACAAGGTTACGATTTTCGTCAGATCCCCGTCCAAGCCTTTCCTGTTGCGGCGGTAGCGGTGGAAGGCGCCCAGCAGCAAGTTGTCACGCACGCTTAAAAACGGAAACAACTGCCTGTTTTCAGGAACCAGACAAAGGCCCTTTCTTACGATGGCTTCCGGCGACAGTCCGTTAAGAAGAGCCCCATCGAGGAGTATTTCGCCGTTTCTCGGTGGGTAGAGGCCGGCGATGGCGCCGAGGAGGGTACTCTTTCCCGCGCCGTTGGCGCCTAAAATAACAAGTACGTCACCGGTGCTGACGTCGAAAGACACATCGGTAAGCGCTTGAATGTGGCCGCGGAATACGGTGAGGTTCCTGACGGTCAGCACGCCTCTTCCTCCTCGTCGCCCAGGTATGCGGCTATTACTTCGGTATTTTGCTGCACTTCCGCCGGTACCCCGGAGGCTAAGACCGTCCCAAAGTTCATGACTACGACTTCGTCCGCGAGGCTCATTACCGTTTCCATGTCGTGCTCTACCAAAATCAAGGTATATCCCTGGTTTACCAGAGTGCGGAGAAAAACCGCCAGTTCGCGGGACTCGTTGGGGTTGAGCCCCGCAGCGGGTTCGTCGAGAAGCAAGATTTGAGGTTGGGTAGCCAGCGCCCGGGCGATCTCAAGGAGACGCTGCTGCCCGAAAGGCAGGTTGCCGGCCGGTTGATCGGCATAATGCGCGAGCCCGAGTTGGACAAGAAGGTTCATGGCTTCCCGGTAAAGGGAATGGTCTTCTTTCGTTGTTCCGGGACGGCGGAAAACGCTCCTCAAAAAGCCAACCCGGCTTTTGCGGAAAGCTCCGACCATCACATTTTCCGCGACGGTAAGGTTGGTGAATAATTCAAGATTCTGAAAAGTGCGGCTGATGCCCAGAGCGGCGATTTGGAAAGGTTGCAGCCGGTTTATGCGCTGTCCCCGAAAAAGAATGGTTCCTTCGTCCGGGTGAGAGACCCCGGTGATAAGATTAAAAACTGTGGTTTTTCCCGCGCCGTTGGGTCCAATCAGTGCAAGAATACCACCCTCACGGGCTTTAAAGCTCACCCGGTTAACCGCGATGAGGCCGCCGAAACTTTTGGTGAGTTCCTTTACTTCAAGCATCTGTGCTCCTTAAGGTTGTGGGGTGACTCATCGCCACGCTTGACTTCTCTATGGCAAGTAGTCCCTTCGGACGGAAAAGCATTATCAGGACAAATATAATCCCGAAAAATATGATTTCAAATTCGCCGCCGGCATTTGGCAATGCAACCGGCACGGCCCACCGAAGAAATTCGGTCAACCCGACAATTAAGGCTGCCCCCAGGACCGGGCCCCACAACGTGCCGAGTCCCCCGACGACAACCATAAGCGCGAACTCTACCGAAGAGGTAAACCCGAAGGGCGACGGGCTGATGAACGTGACCCAGAATGCGTACAGCGCTCCGGCCAGCCCCGCTAAAAAAGCGCTCAAAACGAATGCCTGCAGTTTCAGGGATGCTGTGTCAATACCGACCGCTTCCGCAGCACGCTCACTGGTGTGGATCGCCTTAAATACCCTGCCTATCGGGGAACGAGTGAGGTTGGCCATACCGAAAAGGGTCAGCCCCAAAGCACCCCAGACCAGATAAAAGTATTGCTGATCGGTCACCAAGGTTAAAGAGCCGATATTCAGGTAAGGGATCCCCGTTAGACCCGAGGGGCCACCGGTAAGAGTGCCAAGGTCCTTAAACAGGACGTAAACGAAAATGCCGAAACCCAGCGTTGCCAGGACGAGATAATGCTCGCGCAACCGGAGGATGGGACGCCCGATAATAAATGCCACCATGGAAGGAAGAAGCGGCGCAATACAGACGCAAAGAAGCGGTGGCCATTGGCACCGTGTGGCGAGAATCGCTGCGGCATATGCCCCAAGACCGTAAAAAGCAGCCTGTCCGAAAGAAACCTGTCCGGCATAACCCATCAACAGACCTAAACCCTCGGCCACGATAGCGTACAGGCCGATAACGATGAAGATACTCATGTAGTAGCTGCTTTCAATGATAAGCGGCAGACAAAAAACAACGATTGCTATAACGATCAGAAGCAGGTTTTTTTTGGAACCCAAGAAAGCCATCCCCTTGAATTGTCACACGCTATAACGAAACCGCTTGAGAAAACATCGGAGAGCACCAGTTATTAACCGTTAAATCACTCACCCGGGCTATCACATCACACCCGTCAACGCTCTCCCAGGATGCCGGTAGGACGGGTAAGAAGGACTACAATCATTACTATCATGGCAATGGCGTCCTTTAACCCGGAGGGCAAAGTTCCGGCCGCAAAAGCCTCGATCACGCCGAGAAGCACCCCCCCAATGATTGCTCCTGTCGCGTTCGTGACGCCGCCGAGAATTGCCGCTACGAAACCTTTAAGACCCAGCATAAACCCCATGTCATATGTGGCCGTGGTGATAGGGGTGATAAAAATCCCCGACAGGGCCGCGATAACACCGCTAAAAGTAAAAGCAAAGAGGGATAAACGCGCCGGGTTTATGCCCACCAGTTGCGCCGCGGTACGGTTCATCATGGCAGCCCGCACAGCTTTCCCGGTAAAAGTGAAATCGAAGAAGGTAAAAAGGAGTCCTACCGCAACAACAGCTAAGCCCAGAACGAAAAGGCTCTGGGGGATTAAAACGGCCCCCAAAAAATTGAGTGGGGCGGCGTGGACAAAAGCGGGTAGGGTATGGGGGTGCGTGCCCCAGATCAGGAGGGCCGCACCCCTCAAAGCAATGGAAACGCCTATGGTAATGATGATCAGGGTTAGAACGGAAGCTTTGCGTGCGGGGTTAATGGTTGCCCTTTCCATTAAAGTCCCGACTAAGCCGGCAACGATTACGGCTAAAATATACGCGAGTACGTTCGGGCACCCAACATCACGGAGAGTCACGGCGGCCAACGCGCCGATGGTCACAAATTCACCGATCGCCAGGTTGAAAATACCCGTTATGTTGAAAGTGACTACCAATGCTAATGCTATCAGGGCGTATATGCTTCCGAGTGTCAGACCGGAAAAAAGGTATTGAACGTACTGGCTTTCGGAACCCAACAAGGATGCCCCCTAGTTTGCTAGTAAATGCCACTTTCCATCTTTGATCTCGACGAATACCATAGAATCCTCTCCGAGGCCGTTGTGGTCTTCCGCAGAGAGGTTAAACACACCGCTGACGCCCGGAAATCCGGTAATCTGCTCAAGCGCGTCCCGGATCTTCGCCCGGTCGGGACCGGCCTGCTCGATAGCTTTTACCGTCAGCTCGAAGGCGTCGTAACCGTGGCCGCCGAAAGTGCTGGGCCGGCTGCCGTATTTCTCTTGGTAATCGTTGATGTAGCTGAGCAGGACGGGTTTCTGCGTGTCACTTTCCGGAAGCTGTTCCGCCACTACGAGCTTACCCATCGGGGCGATAACCCCGTCGGCGGCGCCCTCGGCGATGTCAATGAATTTTTGGTTGCCGATGCCGTGGGTGTGAATCAGCGGCATGTTGATGTTAAGGGACCTAAAATTCTTGGTTACGATCGACGCTGAAGGAGGAATGGCCCATACTACCGTGGCTTTGGCCTTAGAGGCTTTTACTTTGGTTAACTGCGCGGTCATATCGTTGTCGGTTGCTTCGAATTTTTCCTTCAGGAGGATGTTTACCCCGTTTGCCGCCGCGGCCTCTTCAAAGTTTTTCAGGCCCGAATCGCCGAATGCGTTGTTCATTGAAAGAAAGGCAACGTCCTTGATCCCTTGTCCCACGAGGTATTTAGCGATTTTATTGGCCACAACAATATCACTCTGCGCCGTTTTGAACACCCACGGCTGCTGCTTGCCTTCAGGTGTCGTTACGATCTTTGCGGAAGCCGCCATGGAAACCATCGGTACCTGGCTCTTGGTAACCGTATCCACCATGGCCAGTGAGGTGCTGCTTTGACTACAGCCGATGACGGCAAGCACCTTATCCTGGTCAATCAAGCGTTTAGCGGCCAACACGGCTTCCGTTTCATTTGATTTATTGTCCAGAATGATCAACTTGACGGGGTGGCCGTCGATGCCCCCCTCGGCGTTCAATTCGTCGACCAACATTTGCAGCGTATTCCGCTCCGGTTCTCCGAGGGAGGCGGCGGAGCCGCTGATATCAACAACCGCACCAATCTTATAAGCTTCTTTTGTCTCTCCCGCCGGAGGCTCAGACGTCGTTTTCGCTTTACCACATCCGACAATCGCAAGTATCAGCATTAGACAAAGAAGAACAAGTAGGCTTCTCTTCAACACTTTCTCGACTCCTCTCTTAAGCATACGTGGAATGAGTATCCCATTCAATTGGCTCCTGGCTCAGCAGTGGACAATATGTCGTCGTTTTCCGTCGGCGGTTCCCACCCTCCTTTACATAACTACCCTACCCGTCTTAAGGTCAAATTTAACACGCTTGGGGTGGAAAAACAAGAAAAAACTTGGCCCGGTGCAGGCTACGTTTGCCGCATAACAAAGGCCCGGCACGGTGATGATAGGTGGAGTATTACACCTCGGGGCTGTATGTATAGTAAGGGGGCCAACATGTTTGGCTTGTGCTTTCTTTCTCTGATACTGGCTGCGGCGGCTGGTTCACTCATGGCCGTTCAGGGTTCGGTAAACGCCCTTTTGGGGAAAATCAGCGGCTTATGGGAAGCCACGTTCATTGTTCACGCAGTGGGGGTAGTTTTTGCGGGAACGCTGCTTATTTTCTTGGGATCCGGCGGTTTTACACGCTTGGGTAACGTCCCGTGGTACGCATGGACGGGAGGGCTGCTCGGAGTGCTGATCATTTTTGGTGTGGCCAAAAGCATTCCTAAGGTGGGAGTGGCGCCGGCAACGACCGCCATTGTTTTTGCCCAGGTACTTACCGCAACGGTAATCGATCACTTCGGCCTTTTCGGCATGGCGCGCCTTCCCTTTACCGGCTGGCGTATTGTCGGGGGTCTTTTGCTCACAGCGGGGGTATGGTTTCTTATGAAGCGGTGAATTTCTCGACAAGACGCTTACTGGTGAACGAACCAGAACAGAACGGTCATGAGCAGAGTGCCACAAACGAACCCCACCGCTCCTTTTTTCCTCATCATGCGGGGTGTAAGTTCTTTGAGGACGATATAGAGCATTGCCCCTGCGGCCACGGCCAGCAATGCCGGGATCAGCAACGGTATAAAGCGGGCCACGGCAAGACCGGCAACGGTACCCGTGGGTGTGACCAGCGACAGGAGGGCGTTAAGCCGGAGCACTTCTTTTTTGCCAAGCCCGCCGAGGCGAAGGGGCGCCGCGTTGATCAGGCCCTCGGGGACGTTGTGGATTCCCACCGCTGCGGCAAGGAAGATACCAAGCTCCATGGTCACCGTGCCGCCGGCGCCGATCGCTATCCCCTCCGGAAAGTCGTGCAGCGCAATACCCGTTAGAAGAAACCAGCCCAGGCGTTGGTACGATGCTCCCAGGTTGACCGGAGGAGGACCCAGCAGCATGTCGGCCGCAACACAGAGGAAGATGCCGGCTGCGCTCCCCGTTATCATTTGGATCAATCCGCCCAGGTGTAAGGATATGGGTATAAGCTCAAGCAGGACGACCGTACTCATCACGCCTGCTGCTGCGCCGATCAGGTACGGGATTGCCTTGCGCAGCGGAAGGTGCAGCGCCAGTAAGGCTCCAAGTAGGGTCCCGACTCCCGAAAGAAGGCTCAGACCCAGAAGAAAACCCAGCGGCGGCACCACCTGGTTATTATCTGGAAGCATTTCTCACCTCCGCCATATAGACGAAATAAGCTGTGGAAGGCTATTGGACGGGTTTTCCGGGTGCTGACTAAGGCGCTCTTCCACGTCTCGCGCTTCGGGACAAAGTGCTGTTTCCGGTTGCCCTTTGTGAGCCTTTTGTGTAAAGTTATGAAAGAATACCAGCTTGTATGCGGGGAGGTGCGGTTTGAGGCTTTCCCTTCTCTCCCGGGCGAAAATCAACCTTTCCCTTGATGTATTCGGCATTCGTGCGGACGGCTATCATGAGATAGCGTCCGTACTGCAGAGCGTGGCGCTAAGCGACATTCTCACCTTTGAAACCAGCCCCGCAGGTATCACATTGCGGGTTACCGGAGGGCGGGTAGTGACGGGCGAGGACAACCTGGTGCTTCGGGCCGCACATCTACTGGCGGCGGAGACAGGCTGCCGCCGCGGCGTCGACATTACCCTTCACAAAAACATCCCTGTGGCGGCGGGGCTCGGCGGCGGTTCCGCAAACGCAGCCGCTGTCCTCTGGGGGTTAAACCGTTTATGGGAGTTGGGCTTGTCAAATGAGCGTTTACACGGGTTGGGCGCAACCCTTGGCGCAGATGTGCCTTTTTGCCTCGCAGGCGGGACCAGCCTGGCCACCGGGCGGGGGGACGAGCTTACCCCGCTGCCGCCGTTACCGGAGTTGGGGGTCCTCCTCCTGAAACAGCCCTACGGTATTTCCACGCGGGCGGTATACAGTGCCTTTGACGACCTTGAGATTGCATGGCGGCCGTCGGCGCTGGAAATGGCGGCAGCACTCGCGCGGCGCGATTGGCGGAGAGCGCTGCGCCACTGCGGCAACGCCTTGGAGACAATAACTTTCAGGGAGCATCCCGAGCTTGCGGCTTTGAAACGCGAGTTGGCCGGAATGGGCGCCTTGTGCGCGTTGATGTCCGGAAGCGGCCCTACTGTATTTGGCTTATTCGAAACCCTTGAAGACGCGGCGACCGC
>QZIW01000009.1 GCA_003604985.1 Ammonifex sp. | reverse complement strand
CTCAACAATGGTGATCTGAAACGCTGCGCGATTGAGATGCCTCAGCCTTTTGGGGTCCGGTCAAAAAAGACGTTCTTCCCGGTTGCCGCCAGGGGCACACCCAAAACCACGTCGGCGTCGATCAACCCCAGCCTCCGGGCGACAACGCCGGCGCGGTACATCACGCGGTTGTCCACGTTAAAAAGTGAAGCCGTCTTGACCGCCGAGCCGAGGGCGATACCCATGTCCATCGCCCGCCAGAAGCACTGCGGCCCCCGGAATTCCGGCCCATCATGCGCGGTTGCTTCTTCACACCGCGAATAGCCGCAGGCCCCGCAGTTAAGCCCTAACGGCTTGGCGTCCTTGAGGCCGATGAGAAAAACCGCGGCGGCCTGGCGTACGCTCTCACTGTCCCGGTCAAAGTCCTTTTTCCCGGTTTCCTTGCCGAAGGCGAGCATGCCTTCCGCAAGCTGCAAAATCTCGTTCCCGGTTATCGTCCGGGTCGAAAGATAATCCTGCCCGAGGGATTTGGGCGCCGTCCGGGCCGCCAGCGCCATAAAGCCCGCGACCTGAAAAACAACGTCTTTCATACGACCACCTGTTTGCTTTTTGTCCAAGCTTAGCTTTTTGCCCATATTCTGTCAAGCGCGCAAGTTATCGGCCCACCTCCGAATCCAGGAGGATATTTTGCTCCGCAAAAGAATTAGAATTAAGAGGAAATGGACTTGAAAGGGGTATTTATTTGGCCCAAGATTACTTTTTTTCTGTAAAACGCTTGTTTAGCGTGCTTACCGAGCCCGGCCGCGTTTTTAAGACGGTTCTTGAGAAGCCGGGGTACATTGGCCCGGCCCTGGTCATCTTTGCCATCAACGTCCTCCTTGCCGCCGTCCTCCTGCCCAAGGCCAGGGCCGCCACCCTCTGGATGGTCGAGCACGCCGCCGTGGCCATGCAACCGGACGTAAAAGCGTTGCTACCCGTGATGGTAACGGTAGCAACCCTTCTCGGCGCCATGGTTACCCCCCTGGTCGTCTGGCTCGTGGTGGCGTATTTGTTAAAGTACTACGGCAACCGGCTCAAAAACGAGCAGCCGCTGCGGACCCTCTTGACCGTAGCGGTTTACGGCTACCTTCCCATCCTGATCGGTAATCTCGTGGCGACGGTCATCGCCGTAAACACGCCGGTCGAAAACTTCAGGCGGGTAACGGTCAGCATCGCCATGTTCCTTCCCTGTACGAAAAGTTTTACCTACGCCTTGCTCACCCGGTTCAACCCTTTTACCTGGTGGAGCATAGTGCTGTGGAGTATAGGGGGCAGCCTCGTCTTCAACAGACGGCCGCTGAACCTTGGCGTTTACTTATTCGGGCTGTGGTTACTCTATTCGCTCCTGTTCACGTTTTTCTTCTATGCGGCGCTGGCATGAAAAAAAAGCCGGTTCAACCGGCTTTTGTCTTTGCGGAACCTTGACTCTCTTAAAATATGGTTTAGACCGTCTACACTTCGACCGCGTACCTGATGTCGCAAACCCCTGCGGGACAATATCTTTCTTTGAAGTGGGCCTCGAATTCCTCGTCGTAGTTTTCAAGCGCACCGGTGATTATACCGGCGCCGATCCGCCCGACGCCGCATTCAGCCGCCCGTCCGGCTTCTGCGGCCAGCGCCCTCAGCTCTTCCAGAACGCTGTCTCGCCCCTCGCCACGGCCCATTAACCGCAAGGCGTTCCGGGCCGCCTGCAACTGGCCTGCGCAAACCGGACAGTCGCTGCAGGTCTCCTTCAGGACCAGATCAAGGTAGTACCCGGTTAAATCCACAATGCAACGGGGAACAGCACTTCCAGAACACATTTCATCCAACCCCCAAAATTTTCGGTAGTATCTTACGGTTTAAGCGATTGCGCGCAGGCACCGTCCGGCGGCCGCAATCGTGTCGTCGATATCCGCCACCGAGTGGGCGAGTGATATAAAAAGCGCCTCGAACTGTGAGGGCGGCAAATAGATGCCCGCACCCAGCATCTCCCGGAAAAAGGCCGCATACCTTGCCGTGTCCGCCGAAGTGGCGCTTTTGAAATCGCTCACCGGGCCGGCGGTGAAAAACATTGTGAGCGTTGAGCCGACCTGGTTCACCGTGGCGGGGACGCGGGCTTTCTCCGCCTCGTCCCGGAAGCCCGAGGCGAGCCGGGCGCCCAACTCCGCAAGTTTTTCGTAAGTCCCCGGCTTTTGCAACAGGTCAAGCGCGGCAATCCCGGCCGCCATCGCCAGCGGGTTTCCGGAAAGCGTGCCGGCCTGGTAAACCGGTCCCCGGGGAGCTATCAGTTCCATGATGTTTTTCTTCCCGCCGTATGCGCCCACGGGAAGCCCGCCGCCGATGATTTTACCCAGGCAGGTGAGGTCGGGATAGACATCGTAAAATTCTTGCGCGCCGCCGTATCCCACCCGGAAGCCGGTAATCACCTCATCGAAAATCAGCAGCGTGTCGTGCTCGGAACAGAGCGCCCGCAGTCCCCGGAGAAAACCCTCCGCGGGCGGGACCAACCCCATATTGCCGGCTACCGGCTCGATGATTACCGCAGCGATTTTTCCCCCTTCGAGCCTGAAGATTTCACGCACGGTTTCCAGGTCGTTGTAAGGCGCGATGACCGTATCTCCCGCTACGGCCTCGGGAACCCCCGGGCTGGTCGGGACGCCCAACGTGAGCGCCCCCGAACCGGCCTTGATCAAGAAGGCGTCGCCGTGGCCGTGGTAGCAGCCTTCGAATTTCATAATCTTAGCACGTTTGGTGTAAGCGCGCGCAAGGCGGACCGCGCTCATCGTCGCCTCAGTGCCGGAGTTCACCAGTCTGACCATTTCCACCGACGGAAGCGCCGTGACGACCCGTCGCGCCAATTCCACTTCCAGTTCCGTCGGCGCCCCGTAACTCGTACCCTTCTCCGCCGCCCGTAAGACGGCCTCCACCACCGCAGGGTGAGCGTGCCCCAGGATTAACGGCCCCCATGAACAAACGTAGTCGATGTAGCTATTGCCGTCGACGTCGTAAAGCTTCGACCCGTTTCCCCTTGCGATAAATAGCGGGTCGCCTCCCACCGATTTAAAAGCTCTGACCGGGCTGTTCACGCCCCCCGGGAGGTATTCTTGCGCTTTGGCGAACAAAGCTTGCGAGCGGTCCGTCCTCATCCTATTCCCTCTCCTCGGAAAAATACTGCGGGTTGGAGCGTTTCAGCTCTTGCTTGCTGAACAGCGCCTTGTAGTCCTTGATACCCACCGCTTGACTGAGCCGCTCCGCAATGGCGAGACATTCCTCACGGTAAGGCCGGTGGATCATCGTATAAAGGTTGTACGGCCAGTCGGGCAGGGTTTCGCGCTCGTAGCAATGGGTGACTTCCGGGAAGGAAGCGAGCGTGCCGCCTATCTCTTCGAGACGTTCCGGCGGTACTTTCCACACGATCATCGCGTTCGCCGTAAAGCCCACGTTTTGCTGCCTGAGGGCTACGCTGAGCCTTCTGATAATCCCCCGGTCGATAAACTCTTTCACCCGTGCGATTACCTCTTCCTCCGTCATACCCAGGCGTCTTCCGATCACGGCGAAGGGCCTGGAGTCGATGGGGAAATTATCCCCCAGTTCCATAATCAGGCGCTGCTCAAGTTCGGTCACCTGTCCCCCTCCAGATCAAAGTTTACGCGGATTTTAAAGATTCGACTCGCGGAAAGGTTAAGCACGGTTGTAATACCGGTTTGTTCCTTGATTCTTTTAAGGATCTGATTTATCCGGGCTGTTGAGGGCGCGAGGATAGTAAACCAGATGTTGTAGTCGTGCTCCCGGACGTAGTTGTGGGTAATCTCCGGAAACGCGTTGATCACGTCCGCAACCTCGGGAATGCGTTCGGCGGGTACCTGCATGGCGCATAGCGTTCCGGTATATCCGATTTTACGCGAGTCGATTATCGCCCCGAGGCGCCGGATTATGCCGTTTGCCTTCAGGCGCCTGAGGTCCGAGATCACCTTTTCTTCCGTGACCCCGAGCCTTTCCGCTATCTCCTGAAAAGGCTGCAATACGGGCGAAAAACCCTGCTGCATTGCGCTCAGAAGCTGCCGGTCCGCTTCGCTCAGTTCTTTCTCGTGCCCGGTCACTGACCCTTCCTCCCGGCCCCGTACAGACACCACGGTTCCTCGCCCATGTAATCGTCGTAGTAGTACATCGCCCTGGCCCGGCAACCGCCGCAGACATCCTCATAATCACAGCGGCCGCATTTACCGTTGTACTTGCGGGTACGCAACTGTTGGAACACCTGCGCTTCCCGCCAGATCTCGGAGAACGGTGTTTCCCTGACGTTCCCCGCAGGCATGTCGAGATAGGCGCAGGCCTGAACCACCCCCACCGGGTTTATCAGACAGTAGGAGAGTCCCGCCAGGCAGCCCCGCGTGAAACGCATGTCGACTTTCATCTGCTTGGCGATACGCAGGAAATGCGGGGCGCAGGTGGGCTTAATCTCGATTGGTACCTGCTTCTGCTTTTCCAGGAGCCGTCGCAGGAGCCGCTCGTACTGATCCGCTTTGATGGAAGCCTCCGCGATTTCCACCGCGCGGCCGGTCGGCACCAGGAAGAAAACGTGGTGCCCC
Source organism: Ammonifex sp. (assembly GCA_003604985.1). Taxonomy (GTDB): domain Bacteria; phylum Bacillota; class Desulfotomaculia; order Desulfotomaculales; family Ammonificaceae; genus SURF-55. Next base: position 18,709 of record QZIW01000009.1, on the reverse strand, counting down.
CGCGCTCCGGATTGCACCGCAAAATCCGTGAGGTTCAAGATCTCGTCATAATTGAAATCCATCACCGTGGTATGTACCTGAAAACCGAGTCCCGTTTCCCGGCAGGCCCGCATCCCGTCAACCGCAGCGTCCCAGGAACCGGACACGCCGCGCAGGTCGTCGTGGATCTTTTTGTCCATGCTGTCGACACTTATGCCGGCGGCCATAACCCCGGCCTCTTTCAACTGCCTGGCCACCGCGGGCGTTATCAGGGTCCCGTTGGTCCCGAGGACGGTGCGCAGACCCCTTTCCCTGGCGTAGGCAACCAGCTCATAAAGGTCGGGCCTCATGATAGGCTCGCCGCCGGAGAAGATCATGATCTTGAACCCGGCCCGGGCAATCTCGTCGATGAGCGCCCGCCCCTCTTCGGTAGTAAGCTCTTCGCTTTTTTTCGCCCCTGCATCCCGGTAGCAGTGGGCGCATTTCAGGTTGCACTCGTTAGTTGCATTCCAGGAAACTATCACTTTTCCGCTTCCCCTCTATCTTGCTGTAAAAGTTAACAGGTTACCTTTTCAACATCAAACCGTCAAACGCTATTTGTGATCAAGGCGGCGGCAATACCAGTTACGTTTTTGGTTTATCCTTCCTTCAGCCACTTAGCGACGTCTTTGGCAAAATAAGTGAGTATAATATCCGCGCCGGCCCGCCGGATTGCGGTCAGCATTTCCAGCACCACCGCCCGTTCGTCCACCCATCCCCGCGCCGCCGCCGCCTTAACCAGCGAGTACTCCCCGCTGACGTTGTAGGCAGCCACAGGGCGGCCGAACTTTTCTTTGACGCGGTAAATCACATCGAGATAAGCGAGCGCCGGCTTGACCATGACGATATCGGCGCCTTCGTCGAGGTCGAGTGCCACTTCCACCAGCGCTTCGGCGGCATTGGGCGGGTCCATCTGGTAGCTGCGCCGGTCGCCGAACTGCGGTCTTGAGTCGGCCGCCTCCCGGAAAGGCCCGTAAAAAGCGGAAGCGTACTTGGCACTGTAAGCCATGACCGCGACATCTTCGTAACCCGCGCCGTCAAGCGCCCTTCTGATCGCGCCCACCCGCCCGTCCATCATGTCCGACGGCGCCACGATGTCGGCGCCGGCGCGGGCGTGGGAAACCGCGGTGCGGGCAAGGATTTCCACGGACGAGTCGTTCACAATACGGCCATCCTCCACCACGCCGCAGTGCCCGTGGTCGGTGTATCCACAAAGGCATACGTCAGTGGCGACCAAAAGCCCGGTGAAACGCTCCTTGATCTGTTTTACGGCCCGTTGTACCACGCCGTCTTCGGCCCAGGCCCCGGAAGCAAGTCCGTCCTTTGCGGACGGCACACCGAAGATGATCACACCTGGTATTCCGGCCGCTGCGACCGATTCTATTTCGTCGGGAAGGGTGTCCACGGTAAAGCGTTTTATGCCCGGCATCGCCTCAACCGGGACCACCGACCCTTTTCCTTCCATGACAAACACCGGGTAAATTAAATCACCGGCATCCAACCGCGTTTCCCGGACAAGACGCCGTATTGCTTCGTTTACCCGGAGCCGGCGCAACCGCGTTACCGGAAATTTCACGGCCAGACCTCCTTAGATTAGGTTCAACGTTCGACGTTAGGCTCAGGTTGATGGACCTTTGGGGTCCGTTCTAAGTTCTAAGTTAAGAATACAGAAGTCAGAATTCAGAAGCCAGAATATAGAATTCAGAATATAGAAGATAGAAGTCAGAATATTAAGAGAGTACAACCCCCTACAAGCTAAATTCTTTCACTTTCCTCAATTACCCGGTGAAAGACATCTCACTTCAAACGTGCTTAGAATCCTGGCGACATCTACGTTGCGGCGCCGGTGAAATACTCTACCAGAGACTCAACCAGTCCCGGGATCGTGTACTGCCGCGCCTGGACATCCACCCGCAGCCCGGCCTCGCGGGCGGTGTCACTGGTGACCGGCCCGATGGAAGCAACCGCCGCGTTTGAAAGGAGCGCCGGTGTATCGGGGCCCACCGCGGCCACAAAGTTCTTGACGGTAGAAGAACTGGTGAAGGTGACCGCGTCGATCATGCAGCCGGCGAGCATCTCGCGCATCAAAGCGGCGCCCCGGCGTTCCGGAACCGTCCGGTAGGCGGCCACGTTGTCCACCAGGAAACCGGCTTCGGCCAGCGACCGCGGCAGAGAATCCGGCGCGATGTCGGCCCGCGGCATAAGCACCCGCGCGCCGGCATCCATACGCTCCTTAAGGCCGGCAGCGACCGCGTCCGCCCGGAACTCCTCCGGCATGTAAACCACCGCCAGGCCCCGTTCCTGGAGATACGCCCGCGTCCCGGGGCCGATCGCGGCAACTTTGGCTTTGCTGAAAGTCCGGATATCCTGTCCCAAATCATTGAGGCGGCTGAAAAACATCTTCACCCCGTTTACGGAGGTGAAAACCACCCAGTCATAAGCCCCCGCTTCACCGAGGGCGCGGTCAAGACCTTTCCAGTCCGCCGGCGGTTCAACCCGGATCGTCGGGAATTCGTAAGCCTCGCCGCCTAACGCTTCAATCGCTTCCGACAGGACGCTGGCCTGCTCCCGGGCTCTGGTGACCACTATGCGCCGCCCGAAAAGCGGGCCCTGTTCGAACCATGCCAGTTCCTCCCGGAGCGCGACCACGTTCCCCACGACCACCACCGCCGGATTGGTCAGACCCGTGGCCGATACCAGTTCGTTGATGTCGTCAAGGGTGCCGGTTACCGTGCGTTGCTTGGCCGTCGTCCCCCATTGAATCACCGCCACCGGCGTCCCGCCGGGAAGCCCGGCGGTTTTCAAGCGTATTGCGATTTCCGGCAGGTGGGCCATACCCATCAAGAAAACAAGGGTGCCGCTGCCGGTTAATTTTTCCCAGTCAATAGCCGAATCGGGCTTGTTCGGGTCTTCATTACCGGTAATCACCGCAAAACTCGAAGTGAAATTCCTGTGGGTCACGGGAATACCCGCGTAAGCCGGAGCGGCTACGGCGGCGGTAACCCCGGGAACCACTTCAAACGAAATGCCCGCCTCTCTCAAGGCCTCCGCCTCTTCGCCGCCCCGCCCGAAGACGAAGGGGTCGCCGCCCTTCAACCTGGCGACGACTTTTCCCTCCAGGGCTTTCGCCACCAAAAGCCGGTTGATCTCGTTTTGCTTCAGGGCATGCCTCTCCGGCGACTTGCCGGCGTAAATAACCTCCGCTTCCGCACGGGCATGTCCAAGCAGTCTGGGGTTAACCAGCCTGTCGTAAACCACCACGTCGGCCGACGCCAGGCATTTTACCCCTTTTAGCGTAATCAACCCGGGATCGCCGGGCCCTGCTCCTACGAGATAGACCTTCCCTTTCACTGTTGCAACTTCTCCCCGCGGATGGAACGGAGTATCTCTTCCGCCCCCATCCATAGCAGCTTTTCCGCCAGTTGAACGCCCACTTCCTCGGCACGAAAAACGGGGCCGCTTTCCCTTGACCGGACGAGCCGCTGCCCGTCCAGGTCGGCAACCACACCCTCGATGGTCAACTCATCGCCCGCAATGCAGGCAAGGGCCCCAACCGGGACCTGGCATCCGCCTTCCAAACGCCGCATGAAAGCGCGTTCGGCAAAGACCTCCGCCCGGCTGTCCGCATCGTCCAGGACCTCAATAATCCGGCCGATCTCCGGGTCGTCAGCCCGTATTTCCACCCCGATCGCCCCCTGGGACACAGCGGGTAAACAAATACTGTACGGCAGGCGCTGCGTTGCGTAGCCTTCCAGTCCCAACCGGGCCAACCCCGCCCATGCCAGTACAATAGCATCAAAATCGCCGGATTTCAATCTGTTAAGACGTGTGGTCACGTTGCCGCGGATAGGAGAAACCTCGAGGTCCGGGCGGTAATTCCGGAGCTGGGCCTGCCGTCTGAGGCTGGATGTTCCAACCCTCGCTTTCAGCGGCAGGTATTCGAGCGTGGTTCCGGTAGGGCTGACCAAGACGTCCCCCGGATATTCACGTTTCAGTATCGCGCCGATCGTCAAGCCTTCAGGCAGTACCGTCGGCACATCCTTCATGCTGTGGACGGCCAGGTCGATATCCTTGTTTAAAAGAGCCACTTCCAACTCTTTGGTAAAAAGCCCTTTATCGCCGATCCTGGCCAGGGCTACGTCAAGAATTTTGTCGCCGATGGTTTTGATTTTGACTACTTCAAAATGGTATTTGGGCCACCCGCGCTTCAGTGCGCTTACCACGATTTCGGTCTGTTCTAAAGCCAGTTCGCTACCCCGGGTACCAACTGTAATCCGCCGTCCCACCTGTTTTATCCCTTCCCCTTGACTGCTGCCGCGGGCAGTTCCGCCGGAACCTCCAGGCCGAACAACTCCTGGATTGCTTCGGCGTAAAGCTGTCCCTGAGAGGTAAGGGAAAGTTCCTTCAGCCGCCGGACAGGTTCGTGCAACAACTGGTTCACGATGCTGTTTGCCAGGGACATGATGATTTTACGCTCACGTTCGGAAAGGTCTCCCAAACGGTTCATCGCCCGGCGCGACTCTTTATGCTTGATCTCGTCGGCACGCTTTTTTAACGCCACGATGGTGGGAACCACCGCCAGCACGGCCTGCCGGCGGAGAAATCCCTCTACCTCTTCTTCGATTATTTTTTCCGCTCTGACCGCCGCCTCACGCCGTTCCAAAAGGTTACTGTCGACAACGTTTTGGAGTGAATCAATATCCGAAAGCACTACTCCCGGCAAAGCGCCGACCTCGGGCTCGATGTCGCGGGGCACCGCGATGTCGATCATGAAGATCTTCGCTCCCCCGCGCCTTTCCATTACCTCCGTCATCTGCCTCGCGTGAATTACACAATGAGTAGCAGCCGTACAACTGATAACGATATCGGACTGTTCAATCCACTGGTAGAGTTGGTCAAACCGCACGGCCCGCCCTCCGAACCGCGCGGCGAGTTCCTGCGCGCGCACGAAAGATCTGTTTGACACAATAACTCCTGCCACACCGCTGGCCACGAGATGTTTTACGGTGAGGTCGCTCATTTTCCCGGCGCCGACAACAAGAACCGTTCGCCCTTCGATGCTCCCGAGGGCTTGTTTGGCCAACTCCACCGCAGCGTAACTAACCGATACGGCGTTCCTGTCGATGCCGGTTTCGGTCCGCACCCTCTTCCCTACCGCCAGCGCATGCTGGAAAAGGGCGTTGAAAAAGCTCCCGGTGGCGTCGTTTTGCTTCGACAACTGGTAAGCGTCCTTGACCTGGCCGAGGATCTGGGTTTCACCTAAAATCATCGAGTCCAGCCCGGCCACCACCTGGAAAAGGTGCCGCACGCAGTTGTTTTCCGTATGCACGTAAAGATAGCGCCTCAACTCGTTGAATTCCATCCCCGCCCGGCGGGAGAGCACCTCGATTACCGCCGTCCGTGCTATTTCCTTAGTGAAAAACATGTAAAATTCCGTCCGGTTACAGGTCGAAACAATAACCGCCGATGCCACCCCGGGCTTGGCCATAAGTTCCTCAATAAGGTCCCGGGACTGGCCCTCCGAAAAAGAGAACCTTTCCCGGACACTTACCGGCGCCGTCCGGTGGTTAAGACCGATAACGATTGAGAACACTGTCCACCAACTCCTTGGCCTTGTCAAAATCATTCTGCTCTACGAACGCTAAAACTTCGCGGTCAACAAGAAGCTCAAGCAACTCACCTTTTAGCTCCGGGTGTTCGGCAATAACCTTCTCCCGCACCGCCCCCAGGTACTCTACGAACTCGCCGAACGCCGGCGGCACGGCTGCTTCGAGTTTCTCCCTCATCTTCCGGGCCAGAAGCGGGCTTTTCCCCCCCGTTGACACGGCGATGGTAAGCGGTCCCCGCCTAATAACCGACGGCACGTAGAAACTGCAAAACTCGGGCTGGTCGACAACGTTCAGTAAAATGTTCCGCGCGACACACTCCCGGGCGACAGCGGCGTTTACCTCACGGTCATCGGTAGCGCTTATTACCATAAAGGAACCTTCGGTATCGCCTTTTGCGAAACCGCGCTCGACCCATTGTATCACATCAGCGCGCGCCCAAGCATCAAGTTCTTCGACGACTTCCGGGCTGATCACCTTCACCCGGGCGCCGCATTCCAGCAACATGCCCACCTTGCGCGCAGCGACCTTCCCGCCGCCGATAACCGTGCAGCTTGCGCCTTGAAGTTTTATAAAGGCCGGGTAAAGCATCCTATCTCCTCAGTTAAAACTTGCGCGCCACCACGAACTCGGCGATGGCATCGAGGTGTCTCCGGGTCGGGGTGTCCGGGAGCGCTTTCAGCGCACTGCGGGCTTTACCCACGAAACGCCCTGCCACCTCGAGGCTGTAGGAAACACCGCCTTCTTCTTTGACGATGGCAATCGCTTCACCGATCTGACTTTCGTCCTTTTCCCGGGCGCAAATTATCTCCTGTAAGCGCCGTCGCCGTTCCCCCCGCCCCAGCACATAAAGCACGGGGAGCGTGGCAATCCCCTCCCGTATGTCCCCACCGGTAGCCTTTCCGAGTACCCGCTCGTCCGCAATGATGTCCAGGACGTCGTCTACCACCTGAAAGGCCATGCCCACCGCCAGACCATACTGTCCCAAAGCGCGGCTGACCAGGCGCGGGGCCCCACAAACCACCGCCCCGAGTTCGCAGGCCGTCGCTATAAGCACCGCTGTTTTGCTGCGGATCCGGCCAAAATAACCGCGCAACGTCTGACGCGGGTTAAAACAAGCTTTCGCCTGCGCAAACTCACCCGTACAGACGTTCATACAGGTCGTCGCCAGTTGTCTGCTCACGAACGGGTCAGCGTACCCGGACACCGTTTCGATTGCCTTGGCGAACAAACTGTCGCCGGTCCGGATCGCCACCTGATTCCCCCATAGCGCCTGCACCGTAGACCTGCCGCGCCGGATGAACGCCCCGTCAACGATGTCGTCGTGAACAAGGGTGGCCATGTGAATAAGTTCAAGGGACACCGCCAGGGGCGCCACCTTTTCGACTTCGTAGCGGCCGAAATGCCCGCTAAAAAGGCAAAAAGCCGGGCGCAGGCGCTTTCCTCCGGCGTTAAAAAGATGCTCGGCAGCAGCGTGAATAACCGAAGAAAATTCCGAAACGATTTTCTTCAGTTCGAGTTCTATGTACGTTAGGTCGTCCCTTATCTCCTCGAAAAAATTAAACATACGTCTCCCTGGAGTGTTAAGGGCTATACAGATTCGGTTAATATTCGCCCGCATCCGCAAAAAATCCTGCCCCTTGCGAAAAAAACATCCTACATTAACTGCTATTTATGGTAAACATTCAGTAACATCCAGAAAATCTCGTGGTTCTTAAAAATCCCACGTTAACTTCCGCCAGCCGTAGGTTTACCTCTTTTGGGCCGGTCGTCCTCGTAAAATACCCCGTCACTCTCGTAATAGGGAATTTGGTCTACATCGGGTTCTTGTCCTTCCTTTTCCGCGTCGCGGCCTTCCTCTTCGTCCAGCGGGTCCGTCTCCGTAGACGGGCCGTGCTGTTCAACGTCCTGCCACGTGTCGTCCCGGTCATACATTATACTACCGTCGAATGAATGTGCCCAGGGGGTTTCCAATACCGCCTCTTCTATCGGCCGCTTCCGGGGTTCACCCTGCCGCTCCTGTTTCTCCTTGCAGTGCTGGCACATCGTCGTGTAAGGTATCGCCTCCAACCTTTCCTCCGGTATTTCCGCGCCGCATTCGTCGCAGTAACCGTAGCGCCCCGCCTTCATCTTGGCCAGAGCATCGTCCACCGCCTTGATCTTTAATCCCGCATCACTTTTCAAGGCCAGGTCTTTTGAGCGTTCAAAGACCTCGCTTCCCAGATCAGCGGGGTGATTGTCGTAAAGCGAAAGTTCGCCGGTCGATTCCCGTTGGGATGCGTCCAGCCCGGTTTCGTCAATCCCTTCCGCGAAGCGCCTGAGCCTTTCCCGCTCGTGCCGCAGCCGGTTTTCGAAATAACCCTGCTTACCTGAATCCATAGTTTAGCCTCCTAAGAATTAATACAAATGTAGATTCACCATACGGACTATTTCGGCGATGAATTTTCCGATGCCGGGCAAATTAGCCGTTACCAAAAAGCGCAAAAGATAAACGACTATGGCCCCCAGAATGGTAAATCCAATGGCAATGCCTACCCCCCGCGCGATGCCGGCGATAAAATTTATGTACATTAGTCGCCACGGCCGTTCAAGAAGCCGCACGTACTCCGCGAGTTTCATCTTTTCCATCGCTACAACCAGTTCTTTGATCTTCTCTTCGAGCCGGGCTATGACTGATGTGATCCCCGCATTCCCTTCGACTGCCACTTTAGCCCACCTTTTCCGAACGTTATGAACGGCTTTGCTGTTCTATGCGTCGGGCGGATCTTCTATTAATTTGTCACGCCGCGCCGGAAAATAAAAAAGCCCCCGCCGGGACGTTAGTTAAATCGACGCGGCATAAATGAAGCGCCGGCGTTGCGCCGACGCTGTTGGAGGAACAAGCTTATTGCCGAGCAGTCCGTTTAAACGGGCGTTTACCACTGAATAATAACCCTGATCCCTATGTCAACGTAATCGTAAAAATCTTCGACGTCCTCATTGGTAAGACCGATACACCCCCAAGTCCAGTCGCTGCCGAACTCCGGCGTGCTCCCGCCGTGAATCCCGATACCGCCGCCAAGGGCCGTATACTGCGGCGGTGTTTTACCGGTGGCCAAGGCGGCAACCACGTCGTTGTAAGTCTGCCGGTCAATCAACCCTTGCTGCAGGCCGCGATAGGCATCGTTGGCGTTCGGGTACCCCACCCTCATCCATCTGGAACCGAGATATTGGTCGGGAGGTTTTAACACCAGTTTCTGGGTAATGGTGAAAACGCCGCACGGGGTTTTGTGGTCGCCGGCGACTTCCTTGTCCCCCGGTCCGCCGTCGCCAAGCTCAGCGCGGTACGTTTTCAACCAGGCACCCCGCCAGAACAACGACAGGGTATGGTCCGTTTTGTCCACCACGATATCCAAATCCTTGGCGGGGGCGGCAATACCCAGTTCCCTGCATATGTCCCTCAGCTGACGCACCTTAACCGGAATCACCAGGGACTGTCCGGGGAATATCATATCTGATTGCAGGGAGTTCGCATTCATCAAGTCCCTGACGGTGATACCGTAGTAGCGTGCGATAAAAAACAACGAATCGCCGGACCTTACAAGGTACCGGTTCAGCCCCGTTGTTCTTGCCGGGATTGTCAGGACCTGCCCGGGGAAGATCATGTCCCCGTTTAACTGGTTAAGGCGTTTCAATTCTTCAATAGATACCCCGTGCCTGCCGCCGATTATGAACAAGGAATCCCCGTTCTGGACGGTATACTGACCGGGACCGGGCGTAAGTTCACCCGCGAACGCAGTATGCCAACCGATCAGACAGCAACAAATTGAAAAAAGTAGAACCGCCAAAACAACCCCTGCACGTGATAAGAACCCCTCCAGGCTGATAAAAAACATGCTGCTCCTCCCCCCTGTTTTTTTGGAACACAATCGTGTACCGCTCTAATCCAAACATTCAAAAATTTATTCGGTCATCCTTTATATTGACTTGACTGGGAATTATCGGCAACCCGCACCTGTCAGCTTACAGGACGGCTTGGGCCGGTATTAAAATTTTTTGCATGTAATGGTACTCTCTGGCAAAACCTAAGCATGCGACCAGGTGAGCCCCGGCAGCGAAAGACTTCTTCGGGAGGCTGCAATTTTGCGGTACAGGCGCGGCGATCTGGTAACCCCCGACGGCGCCGTCTTGAGCTATCTGGATATTGGATCCGGTTCTCCCATCCTGTTTATACCCGGCGTCGGTGACGGCGAAAGGACGGCCGGCGCCGGCTGCTTTACGTTCGTACTGGGGCGGATGTTCCAGAATTACCTCCGGCGGTACCGCCTGGTTTTCATTACAAGCTGCCGGGAACCGGTGCCGGAAGGGTTCGGTGCGCGGGATTTCGCCGCCGACTACGCATGGGCGCTGGAACAACTCGGGATTGCCCCGGTGCACGTGCAGGCGATTTCGGGTGGAGGCCCGATCGGGCAATGGCTTGCCATCGACCGTCCCGATTTGGTCAAGAGCCTTGTTTTGGGGGCAACTACGGCACACACCGACGAACACCTCCGGGCGATCATTTCCAAATGGCTTCATTGGGCAAAGAACGGCCGGTGGTACGAGTTCAACGTCGATTCCATAACCATGGCTTTCACGCCGGGCTTCGTCCGCAAGCACCGCTGGTGGTTTCTCTTTTTACGCTGTTTGCCGGATCCAAGATACCCGCAGCGAATGATCAGGGCACTGGAAGACCTCTTGTGCCTGGATAACAGACCCCATTTGCACCGGATCACCTGCCCGGCACTGATAATCGGTGGGGACGCCGACAGGTTGATTCGCCCGGAGTTGCAAAAAGAAATGGCGCGGCTCATCCCAAACGCCCGCACGGTTATGCTTAAAGGGTTAGGGCACGGCGCCGGCCAGGAAGCGCGTACGGAACACGAAACACATGTTCTGTCTTTCTACAGCTCAGTCGAAGCGGCTGAAGGCGCGTTCCGCCTCCCGTCAAACCCGACCGCTTGCTCTTAACCCGCCACTGCCAGGGGTCCATCAAATTACCACACCGGCCGGTCAAGACGTCCGGCGCACGAACCGTAAAAATATTTTTTCTATAACCGGGCTGTTAGAAAAACGGCAACGGTGGTGTTTTTATTGGTAGAAGCGGGCAAGCGGCAGCGCAGCGGTCCGGCCCGGTAAATTGGCCAAAATGAGTTTGGGCGGGAGAGGTGAAGATAATGAGCAAGCGGTTTTTACGTGTTTCCCTGGTCGCCGTCCTCGTGGTCACCGCGATGACGTGCGCTTTTCTCCGGTCCGCCGCGTCGGCCACCAAACGCATCGCGGCCCAGCCGCAGAACCCGGCGCCTCAGGTCGTCAAGGTGCCGGCCGCGGGCGGACTCAAGACCTTCTCTTCTTATGACCAGTTGGCTGATTACCTCCGGCAGCAGGCGGCCCTTACCAACCGGTTGGGCTTCTGCTACGCGCCGCACCTGAGAGTTTCCGGTGCCGTGGCCGAAAAAATGGCGGCGCCGCAGGCAGCATCGCCCCAACCCTTGAGTGACAGCGGAGCGGCGAAAGAGTCCTCGTTGGACTACTCGTCAACCAACGTCCAGGTTGAAGGCGTCGACGAAGCCGACGTGGTCAAAACCGACGGAAAATACCTATACGTCATATCGGAAGGAAAAGTCGCTATCGTGAAGGCCTACCCACCTAAAGAAGCACGGGTGCTTGCGGAAATCAACTTCCCCGGCAGGCCCGGTGAGGTTTTGGTCGCCGGGGACAACCTGGTGATCTTCGGAGCGGACACCCGGACCGTCGAATTCATTGCCGAAGTGTATGACGTCAGCAACCGGGAGGAGCCCGTGCTGAGGAGGTCGATCAAGTCGGCGGGCCACTACGTTACCTCCCGGCTGATCGGCGACTATGCTTATGTGGTTACCAGCGCACCCGTCTACGGGAACGGCGGATTGGAAAAACCGGTCCTGCCCAAGCTCAGGGTGGATGGGCGCGACCGCACCATCCCCCCCACCCGCATTCACTACTTCGACGTACCCGACGAGGCTTACCAGTATACCGTTATCATCGCCGTAAACATCAGGGATAAGGATCGCGACGTAACCGAAAAAACCCTGTTGACCGGAATCTCCCAGAATGTTTTCGTTTCCGAAAACAACTTGTATCTTACCGGCGCCAAAATGCCTGACGTGGTGGCCCAAAGCAACCGGTTGTTCGAAAAAATAAGCCTTCTTCTGCCGCCGGCCTTAAGGCAGGGTCTGACCCAGGCCCCAGGTTCCGCACCCGACCCGGCCGCCAGGTTCAATCAAGTAGAGGCTCTGGTTGATGAGTATCTGAACGGGTTGGCCGCTGCCGACGCGGAAAACCTCGAACGCAAAATAAGGACCATATACCAGGAGTGGCAGCAGGATACCGCCCGGGAGACCGCACAGGTCCGCAATGCGACCGTCGTTTACAAGCTCGCCGTGGACGGGGGAACGGTGACCTACCAGTGCAAGGGTGAGGTTCCCGGGCAGGTGCTAAACCAGTTTTCCATGGACGAGTACCAGGGGTTTTTCCGGATCGCCACCACCTCGGAAGGGTTCGTTCTGTCCGGCCCTTCCCTGCCCCGGAACAATGTGTACGTGCTTGACAAGAATCTTCAGATCGCAGGAAGGCTCGTGGGGCTCGCTCCGGGAGAACGCATCTACGCGGCCAGGTTCATGGGCGACCGCTGCTATCTGGTTACCTTCCGGCGGGTGGACCCGCTGTTCACGATTGACCTTAAAGACCCGCAGAACCCGAAAGTGCTTGGCGAGCTAAAGATTCCGGGGTATTCGGATTACCTGCATCCCTACGACGACCGGTACCTGATCGGCATCGGCAAGGAAGTGGTTGAGGAGCCGCGGCCGGTGCCAATGGCGGCCCCTATGATGCGCATCGCCCCGGAAATCCCGCCCGCTCCCCCGACCCGCGAGACCGGCGTGAAGATCGCGCTTTTCGACGTGCAGGACCCCACCAAACCCAGGGAAATAGCCAAGTACGTGATCGAGGGGCAGAGTGTGGACTCAATCGCCCTGCGTGACCACAAGGCGGTGCTCTTCAGCAAGGCCAAGAACCTGCTGGCGATCCCGGTCACCGAGTACCCGTCTCACCGCATGCTTCCGGACCTTCCGGAAGGGGGAAAGCCCTATTACCGCGTGCTTCAAGAAGCGTACGTATTCAACATCTCCCCCGGCGGCATAGACCTGAAGGGAACGGTCCGGCATCAATTCGAGGACACGGGTGGAGGCGAGACCTGCAGTCCCGTCAAAAGGTGCCTGTACATCGGGAACGTGTTGTACACCGTATCGGACTATTTGGTCAAAATGAACAGCCTGAGTAACCTGGAGGAAATAAACCAGGTCCGGTTGTAAGCCGGCCCAGAATCCTGTTCAAAGTTAAAGACAGCCCTTTGAGGCTGTTTTTTTTGCGGGTTGCCCCCAAGGAAGGCAAGGTCGACAAAAAAGTGAAAGGCCTTGCCTGTTCGTTTGTCCCCGGCGATGCCTTGGAGCTAAACCGTGTCTGCAATTAAATTCTATCAACGGCGTCAGATTTTACCTACGGCTCAAGGTCCTAATTTGTATAGCCCGTTAAGACCCAAAAGAAATAGGCGTTCAGCATTACCTTGAAATAAACCAACCGGCGGAACGAAACGCCGCTGAACCCCTGCCCTACAGGTTGCAACGTTGAACGTCGAACCCTTCTTCAGGGTAGAAGGAAAACCGGTCAAGTTCAGCGAATGCATTATTCATGAACAAAAACGGCGAAACGCGGTTCGGGTAGCGGTTTTTCGGCCTACTAACAAGTCCCGGTAAGGCTTTTTCGAAGATTGATACGGAGTCGATGGGCCCTAATTAGGATTATTTACTGCGAGGTAACAAGATTGGGTTTGCGGGGCAATATTTTTAAATTCATTCCCGGTATCGTTATAATGGCGGCTATTGCCATCTTTGCCAGGGGTGGCGCCGATTTTGGTTGTCCCTGGTGGCGCGGAATAGAGACTTATTTGGCCTCGGATCCCGTCGTAAAGAAATGGACGCTTGACACATTGCATCTGAATTACATACTGATATGCATTATAGTAGGGATGCTAATTAAGAATACCGTAAACATTCCAAATTGGGCGTTGCCCGGTATCAGAACCTCCCGCCTGTTCATAAAGGTGGGGGTCATCTTTCTGGGTTCATTGTACAGCATTACGGAACTCGCCAATCTCGGGATAAACGCGGTGACAATTATCCTGGCTTTTGTATTTGCCACCCTGCTGTTTAGCCTGTGGCTGGGCCAGAAGCTGGGCATGGACTCCGCTTCGGCCTCTGTTCTGGCGGCGGGCCTAGCGATCTGCGGCGTATCCGCCGTGGTGGCAACAGCGCCCGCCGTTCGCGCCAGGACCACCGAGGTGGTTTATTCTATCGCGACGGTCCTTTCGTTTGGCGTGATTTCTTTATTCATCTTTCCTGCAATCGGAACCCTGCTGGGCCTGAGCCCCCACCAGTTCGGCGCCTGGGCCGGCACCGCCATATTGAATACCGGCCAGGTGCTGGCCGCCGCACTGGCCTTCGACCCTGGCACCGTGGCCCATCCTTCCGTGAGCCTCAAAACCGGTCAAATTTTTAACCTGGCCCGGGTGTTACTTCTCCCCTTCGTAGTGCTTGTGATAGCAATTCTTTATAGCCGCGAACAGGCGGATGAGTATGATATCAAGACCGGGTTTTTGAATAGGTTCCCTATCTTTGTGCTGGGTTTCCTGGCCATGGTCTTCCTTACCTCCTTTGGATTGCTGGGCCCGACGGATCCCCCTTCGCGGGAATTGCTTTTTATCCGCAACTTGTATAGTTGGTTCTTCGCTATCGGCCTCGCCGGGCTCGGGATGCAGATCTCGTTTACCGAGTTGCGTAAAGCCGGGGGTAAGCCGCTGCTGATCGGCGCTGTAGTCGCCTTGCTCAAGGCTGTAGCAGCGTTGGTGGTGGTAACGGTTCTCATTCGCCCGTGAACAGCCATCAGCATTCAGCCGTCAGCGGTCAGTATCGGCCGTCAGTTTTAAATCAGCTATCAGTTATTAGCTCTCAGCTATCAGTTTTTAGCCATTAAGTTATCGGTCTTGAAAGCTGAAGGCTAACGGCTGACAGCTTTTAAACTTCGAACTTTGAACTGTTAAAGGAGGGGTTTCTTTGTCGGAGCGCGACCTGGGAGAACTGGATGTCCTGTTTGAAACCGAAGAAGTGGAGGATTACGCCGCGCTTTCTCTGGCAGCCCTGATTCTCGTTTTTGTCTTGATGCTGTTTTGAGCCCACACTCAACGCGTATTTGAAAGGAGCAACTGGCACCCAAACAGGCAAACACTTGTGAACTCCTATCTCTTCGCACATCGGGTTTAGTGCTGTGAGAAACCATTGGCCAAGAGCAAAAGCGTATTCAGCGTCCTTTTCATAACCCTTCAGGCAGGTTACCATCCTCCACATTTCTTAGAAATACCAGCGTTCCGGCATACAAACCATGGTCATCGTACACCGCGGTAATTTCACAGGTCACGCCGCTCAAACCCAGTTCAACCCTGTTTAGAGACCTCGACCCCATGTTGTTATATATGGC
This sequence comes from Ammonifex sp., assembly GCA_003604985.1. Lineage (GTDB taxonomy): Bacteria > Bacillota > Desulfotomaculia > Desulfotomaculales > Ammonificaceae > SURF-55. The sequence continues at coordinate 3,500 of QZIW01000009.1, read as the reverse complement.
CGTGGTCAACTTAGAGTCAACCGCGTTGATATGCCTTCCCTTTTCCAACGGTCCGAGATAGTAGCTCGCCATCATATTCGCCATCGCTATCTGGTGGTTCTTGTCCACAAAAACCAGGCCTTCGGGGTTGATATCGACCAGCTTCGCGAGAAGCTGCTCGCATACCTTTTCCTGATCGCCGCCCAAACCGATCACCGCCAGGGAACCAAGTATTTTCCCGGCTTTAAATATCGGAGAGCAAACAATTTCTAACGTTTGGTCGGAATTCTTCAAGATCATCTTTTTGTTTTCCCCACTAAACACGGCACGTGGAGATCCAAGGATATCTTCCAGCGCAGCGCCTCTCAAGTTTGCCGTTCGATCGTCAAAAAACCCATGTGCCGCTTCATTCGCAAACACGATCTTGTTAAACTTATTACAGATGATGACGCCTTCCTTAAGGTGATTGAAGATGGTAAAGTTGACGTCTTCAAAGTACGAATTGATACTGCTGGCCTTCCAGAACTCAACTAAGAATTCATAAGCACAGAAGTACAACACGAAAAGCAGGAACATAATAGTAATAACCCGGTAGGTGTCAAAGTTGTTGTCCTTTAAGAAAAAATAGATTTGCCAGGAAGTATGATCGATCCCTGCCGTCCTGACGTTATACCGTAAATAATTCCGGTCATAAAGCTTATCCTGGTAGGGGACAAATCCCCTCAGTTTTTCCGGGGCGAAAGGCCATACCACCGGGCGATTCCCGCTGTCCAGCAGGGCAATCTTGTAATTCTCGTTCAAAAACTCCTGGGTCAACTCCTGGAAAAATGGATTGACCGTGAGATCTATGATTAAGACGCTTCGGAGTTGTTTAGCCGCATCACAGACCGGCGCCCCGACGGCGATTCGTCCCGTTTCTCCCCCTGTAACAAACGTCTCTCCCGCCAGGGCCTTTTCAAAGGCCTCGGAAAGCTGATGGCGATAACCTTTCCTACCGCTGGCCGAATCAATAACACAGCCATCGGTTCCCACCAGGTAAACATCGGTTATTCTCGGGTCTTGGCGAGTAATTTCCTTCAGCAGATCCCTGGTTGGGCCGCTGTTTCGCGCCAGCTTGCGGGCCGCGTGTTCGGTGAAGGCCGTGACATCACTGACGAAAAGCTCAATTTTGTTCAAAGCTGCCTGCTGGAGGCTATTTTCATACTCATATATTACCTTTTTTGCCAGCCGGAATTCTACGATGAAAAAACCGGTAACCAGGCTCAAGAAAAATAAAACGATAAACAAAGCTAAAATGCTTCTAACCCTGCGGAATTTCAGCATAGAGTAAGAATCCTTCCGTTATTTAATCAGACCTTTTTTAGCGGCCGAGGCGAGGGCTTCCTCAATGGTTTTAACGCCTAATTTAGTGCAGATTCCCCGGATCCTTCGCCGCAAAGTAGAAAGACTAATATACAATTGGTTGGCTACCGACTTCTGGTTTTCACCGGTAGCAAGCAACTGTAAAATCTTCAGCTCTTCCTCCGCCAGCCCCGGCTTGGGGCCTTTGAAAAACAGTTCGCTGCCCAGACCGGGATACAGATAACTGCCGGTTTTCATGACCATGTTTATAGCGGACCTGATTTCATCAAACGAAGCGTACTTAGGAATAAAACCGTTTATGCCGTATTCCATCGCTTTCCTGACAAATACGGGATCGTAATAAGTGGTTAGGGCCAGATATTTGAGCCCCGGCAGACGGGTACCGATCTTCCCGGGAAGTTCCAGTCCATCCCCATCGGGCAAGGCGATATCCAGCAAGACAAGGCTGATGTCATCCCGCAGGTTCTCAAGCGCTTCCTGACACGTACCCGCTTCAGCGACCACCGTTATGTTATCCTCAAGTTCAATGAGTTTTTTCAACCCTTGACGCACGACCTGGTGATCTTCGATCAACATAATCTTAATTTGGTTCACCTGAAATCTCCTCCCGAATTAAAGGAACAGTGAGCGTCACCGCAAAGCCGGAATCAGTGTAACCGTATACCAGGTCACCGCCCAGCAGATTCGCCCGATCCTTCATGCCCCATAAACCGGTTCCTTCGGCCAGTTCCTTTTGTGGCCCACCGTTGTCTAAAATTTCAATTCTCAGCACCTCGTTTTGCAGCGAGAAATAAATGTCCACCTCGGTAGCCTCGGAGTGTTTGGCCACGTTAGTCAGGGCTTCTTGAATAATCCTGTAGATAACAATCGCCTCCCGCCGATTGAGCGTGAGCGTGCGGTCGCTGTAATAGAGATAAACCTTCATTCCGTGCGTCCTTTCAAAATAGGAAACATACGATTCGACGGCCGGGATCAAACCTACCTTGTCGATTAAATATGGGTGAATCTCGTTCATAATACTGCGCATATCCATGGCCGCGCTTTGGCACTGATTCCTGAGCCGTACCACGTTTTCGCGAACAGACTCCGGCAACTCCCCACCGTTCTGTCGCAACACGTAATCCAAAGAATGGATCATTGTTGACATGTACCTGCCGATCCAATCATGAATTTCAATAGATAGCTTCTTTCGCTCTGCTTCTATACTATCGAAAAGCAGAGATTTGTCCTTCTGGCTTTCTTCCGGTAGGGCCACCATCACCGCACCGGTTAATTTATCCAGGACAAATAAAGGATAATAGTCTATAGTTAGGAAAATCTTCCGCCCCCCGTAGGTGTACACAGTCTGGTAATTAGTCAACTGTTTCTTATGCAGGATGACCTCAAAAAACGGTTGGAACACACTCTGCAGGGGTGGGAAGTGACCCAGTATCTCGTTCAGAGACTTGTTTAAAACCGTGCCGCTATTGATATTCAATAGTTTCTCCGCCGCGGCGTTGATTTTTCTTACGACACCTCTCTGATCAGTGATAATAACGGCACTACGCAGGTTGGCAGCCAAAGACTTCAGGTGAGAATTCTGGACAAACATTGGAATTGCTACACCACACGAGCCGATAACCAGCAAAGTTATGGGCAGAAAGGATAGCAAGAACAGCAGTAATTTCTTTCTCTTTTCTCCAGCCATGACCGACGTCGAAATCCGGTCTACTTTATTCCTGATGGCGCTCACAGCGATACGGGCCTTATCTCTTAAGCTCGCAGCAAGGTCTTCGTGTTCTAACCGCAGGGACGCGTTATAGTGGTTTTTTTCTAATTCCGGGCGGACCACCTCCTTTTCCACAAAGGAAAGGTATTTTCTATTTTCTTCAATCAAATCCGCTATCTTCCTTTTGGTGGAGGAATCCGCCGTGTTATACAGGTCTAATTCCTCCCTGAGGGTTTCCAGACTATAACGCCTGAAATCGTCGAGATAGCGGTGATTGTTATAAAGCATGTAATTGTCCACGCTGGATACTAGGCGCTCCACATTTAAGGATATCTGGCAACATTTAGTAAGCTGGTCTGAGGAACGGGCCAGGTCGCTGATTCTCTGAGGCGCAATATAAAATTCGTTGACCAGCATTAAAACCGGAACAACCAACAGTAGTATCAATGCG
>QZIW01000043.1 GCA_003604985.1 Ammonifex sp. | reverse complement strand
ATCAGGCGGCTTACCCAAACAGCGGCGATAATCCCGTTCAGCTCGCTCAGAAAAACCGACCCGAAGCACTTGTTCACTTTTATCAGAGACGAGCACCCACAAACGATCGCCCTAATTCTTTCGTACCTTGACCCGTCGCAAAGCGCGGCAATCCTTTCGGCGCTGCCCCAGGAGCAGCAGTCGGAAATTGCTAAACGGGTCGCCACCATGGAGCGCACGTCGCCCGAAGTTGCTCATGAAGTCCAGCGGGTTCTTGAACACAAGATGATGACCGTGGTCTCTTCCGAGCAGCTGCAGGTGGGCGGGGTGGAATCGCTGGTAAACATCTTGAATATGGTGGACAGGGCAGCGGAAAAGAGCATTCTCGAAGACCTTGAAAATGAGGACCCGGCGCTGGCGGACGAGATTCGCAAACGAATGTTTATGTTTGAGGACATCGTTAAGCTCGATGACGTATCCATCCAGAGAATCCTCCGCGAGGTTAACACGAAAGACCTGGCCGTGGCCCTCCGCGGCGCCGCGGAGGACGTTAAAAGCCGGATCTTTAAGAATATGTCGCAGCGTGCCGGCCAGATGCTGAGAGAAGAACTTGAGTTTATGGGCCCGGTGCGGCTGAAACAGGTTGAAGAAGCGCAACAAAAGGTTGTAAAGGTTATCCGTGCCCTTGAGGAGGCCGGCGAGATTATTATTGCGCGGGGTGGCGAAGATGCCATCATCTTGTAACTGTCGGATTCTAAAAGGGATTGATTGCGGCAGCGGGGGGCCCTTACGCCTCCCTCTACGGGAATTGGAAGTCGATTCGTTCGGCGGTGTCGGACGCGTATCTACGGCAGAGGAAGCGCAACACGTCGCCGCGCAAATCATGAAAGAAGCCGAGGAGCAGGCCGTGGCCGTCCGTGAACGGGCATATCAGGAGGGGTTCAATGAAGGCCTCAAGGAAGGTCGGCGCAGGGCCGAGGAAGCAATGAGCAAGATGCTGCAAAACACCAAAGAGATCCTGCGCGAGGCTGAGGCCGAGCGGGCAGCGATCATGAACAGCACGGAGCGGGAGATCGTGGAGTTGGTTCTGGAAACAGCAAAACGGGTGGTCGCGGCCGAACTCAAAGTGAACCCGGATGTAGTGGTCGCTATTACCAAAGAAGCCCTGACTTTGGTCAGGGATAGACCACACATGTTGGTACAGGTTCACCCTGACGACCTGGAAACGTGTAACCAGGCACGCCAGCAGTTGGAAGCGTTGGTGCCGGACGGCGGTGCTTTGCGGATCTTGCCCGACATTCGCATCGAGCGCGGGGGATGCGTAATCGATACGGGGCAGGGAGTAGTTGACGCCACCTTTGGTTCCCGGTGGGCCGCAATCATGGAATCGGTGAAAGGGTAGGCGATAGCGGTGGCCGGAGCAGTTAATCTGGCGGTTTACCGCCAACGGGTACACCAAGCCGACCTCCTCCGCCAAATCGGTGTCATGACCAAGGTGGTAGGACTGACCATTGAAGTCAGAGGCCTCAGAGCCTTTGTCGGGGAGATATGCATGATCGAAGTCCCGGGGGGGCAGCCGATTGTGGCCGAAGTTGTCGGTTTTCGGGAGGATACGGTTTTACTCATGCCTTTCGGGGAACTAGCGGGCGCTTGCCCCGGGTGCCGTGTTGAGCCGCGGCGGCGGCCTTTTACCGTGAGGGTTGGCGAACACCTGCTGGGAAGGGTCCTGAACGGGATGGGAGACCCGATCGACGGCCAGCCGTTACCCCGCGGCATCCCTATGCCGGTGAACAAACGCCCCCTGCCCCCGTTGGACCGCAGGCGGATCGACGAGGTATTTGCCACCGGTGTGCGGGCGATCGACGGGTTCAATACCTGCGGGCGCGGCCAGCGGTTGGGCATATTTGCCGGGAGCGGGGTCGGTAAAAGTGTGCTTTTGGGGATGATTGCCCGGTTCGGCAGTGCCGACGCAAACGTAATCGCTCTGGTCGGCGAGCGCGGGCGGGAGGTTCTCGAGTTCATCGAAAAAGACCTTGGTCCCGAAGGACTGAAAAAATCGGTGGTCGTGGTGGCGACGTCCGACGAGCCGGCGCTCTTACGGCTGCGGGCGGCATTTGTGGCCACTACCATAGCCGAGTATTTTCGCGACAACGGGCGCGACGTACTCCTTTTGATGGATTCGGTAACTCGTTTCGCCTTGGCGCAGCGCGAGGTGGGGCTGGCGGTAGGTGAGCCGCCGACTACAAGAGGCTACCCGCCGTCGGTCTTTGCGCTTCTTCCCCGGCTGCTTGAACGTGCCGGGAATACCCAGACCGGCTCGATCACCGGTTTTTATACCGTGCTCGTGGAAGGCGATGACATGAACGAGCCGGTATCTGATACAGTCCGAAGCATCATTGACGGGCATATTGTGCTCAAGAGAGATCTGGCCGTAGCCAACCACTACCCGGCAATCGATATTTTGGAAAGCGTCAGCCGGTTAATGCCCAATGTAACAGCGTTTGACCACCAGCAAGCCGCGGGACGCCAGCGCGAACTATTGGCAGCGTATCGCCAGGCGGAAGATCTCATCAACATAGGGGCTTACGTTGCCGGATCAAATCCGACTATCGACCGGGCCATATCGGTCCACGACTCGGTAATCGGTTTTCTCCGGCAGGAACCAGAGGAACATACCGATTTTAAACAATGCATCGGGCAGTTACTCAGCCTTGGAGGGGAGGAGTAACGGATGGGGCGATTTTACTTCCGTCTGGAGCCGGTTCTTAAATGCCGGGCGGTAAAAGAGGAACAAAAGATCCAGGCCCTGGCCCGGGCGCAACGGGAAGAGGTGGAGCGGGAGGAACAGCTTAAAGCCGCTGCCGAGGAGTATTTAGAAAGTATGAAGCAAGGCGGAAGAACACTCTGGGAACTGCAACAGTGGGCGGTATACCGGGATTTGCTGCGGCAGCAAGTAAGGGCCAAGGCTTCCGAACTTGACCTTGCGGCCGAACGGGTAGCTGAGTGTAGAGCGGAGCTTTTGGGCGCCCGGCAGGACCGCCTCACGGTTGAAAAAGTCAAAGAACGCCGGTACGCAATTTTCCTGGAGGAAGAGGCCTGCAAGGAACGGCGGCAGAACGACGAGGTTTCACAACTCGTCTTTACAGGTAGAGCCTTTAAATCATCAACGAAAGGGGGTGAATAAATGACCGAGATCTGTCCTGGGTTCGAGTTGTCGTGGTGTCTCATAGGTGTCTTCAACCCCGGGAAAACGGCTGCATCACGCGCGGCCGATGTTGACTTCGGCACGGTCCTGGAGAGTATGACCGGAGTCTTCCTTATGGAAGCTGGTAGCGGGCCTGACGCGGTGCCGGCAATAACCGAGGATTGTTCGAACAAGCCCGCAGCCTTCCTCGTGCCTTTGGCGTCCCACGTTGTCAAGAGCGCTCCGGAGACGACCGACGAGTTGCTCAAGCCTGACGACAACGCACGCGAAGAAACCAACTTCGAGGTGGAAGGTTCCCAAGGCCGAGGGGTTACGGCGGTGAATGCCGCCGGCGGGTGCGGGGTCTCCCCGGTTCCTGGACCGGCGGGATACGCCGATAGCAGCGGGTCCTTTTCCGCTCCGGCGGCGAATAGGGCGGCGGGAGATGCTGGTATCAGCCACACCCGGCCTGCTGTGCCTGGGGCGGCGGGAGATGCTGGTGTCAGCCACACCCGGCCTGCTGTGCCTGGGGCGGCGGGAGATGCTGGTATCAGCCACATCCGGCCTGCTGTGCCTGGGGCGGCGGGAGATGCTGGTGTCAGCCACATCCGGCCTGCTGTGCCCGCAGAAATTGCTCCCAGTCCGGAGCCGGTCTTGCCCGCGGGGGACTTGTTGAAGCCTGTTGACCGTCTTTTAGTACCCGGAGTCCAACCGGCCGAAGTACAGCCGTTAAGAGAGGTTTCGACAGAATCACGTTCTATAGGTGAAGTTCAGTTGGATCTCACGGCAACCGGTAACACAGCCCGGCAAAGTCCAACTCCCGCCGGTTCGGAGTCCAAAGCTGTTCAGGGGAACGCTGTAGTCCAGATGGGAGAAACAGTCCAATCCGGCTCAGGGGCCGGACCGGCTGACCGTGACCTGGTCAACGCGACTGAAAGGTCGCCGGTTGAAGCAGAAAAAGCCACCCAAGACGCCGCCCGAGCCGCACCCGTCGGATTGCCGCAAGCACGGCGTTCTCCGGTGAACGTGACCACGTTAATCCCAGATGCCGGCGGTGTGCAAAAAGCCGTGGACAATCAAAGCGGAGTAACACCATCTCCAACTCCGCCGCGCAATCCGGTTTCAACGACCCGTGGCCCGGCACCCGAACTTGGCGGAAGTAACAGGGATACCGTGGGAAGCTTTAACGTAACGGTTACGCCGTTTGCGTCGGAACGGGGTACAGCGGTGCCCGAGTCATTTGCCGCCGGCAGGGGTATGCAGAGTGCCGCCGAGGACGCACCGCATGCAACCCCGCCTCCGGGCCGGATCGGGCCTGCCGTGCTCGAAGCGGCACCGGTGCAAGCGAAAAAAGGTTCAACCGACCATACTTTTACCGGCGCGGAACTACCGCGGGCGGTCCGAGACCTTGCCCAGGTATTTGCGCCTCCGGGGCCGGTACTGGCCGACTCCGGCGGATTCGGCGTCGGGAAAATACCGCTCACAGAGTTACCCAGGTTGCTTGCCCAGAGGATTGCGCACCGGCTTGGCGGTCTTGAAGAGCATTCAGGTGTGATCCGAATCCAGCTTCACCTCGACCCGCCCGAATTAGGAAGTGTTGCCGTACGCGTAGCGCTTCAAGGTGATGAGCTGAAGGTCCATTTCTTTGCGAATGACACCGGTGTAAAAGAGACTTTGACTGGTGCCGTCCCTGAGTTAAGGGCTGAACTTGAGCGCATCGGTTTGAACCTTGGCGGGACGTATGTTTCCGTTGACCAAGAGCATGGTCAGGGGTTCGGCCCGCAGCTTCATCAGTGGCAAACCCGTTTTTGGTCGTTCGAGGGTGACTCGCTGCACTCGGCGGAGACTGTGATTGATGAGGGGATTAACTATCTGGTTTAGAAAGGGGGGTACACGGTGCCCGCGGATATTTCGCCTGTTAACAACGCCACGCCAAAAGTAGCCGAAGCAACCGTTACCGGTATGCTCGGGAAAGATGGGTTCTTGAAGATCCTGCTTGCGCAGATGAGTCACCCGGACCCTCTTGCTCCGAATGATCCGGGAGCCTTTGTTACGGAGATAGCGCAAGTGGCCTTGCTCGAGCAAATGATTAATCTAAGCAATAAAATGGAAGCCGTTTACCGGCTTGAGGCCTTAAACCAAGCGACGGCTCTAATCGGGCACGAAGTGCTTGTCACAGACGGACTTGAAATCCTGACAGGTAAAGTGGAAAAAATACTCCTTTCCCAAGGGAAGGTAACACTGGTGGTAGACGGAAAGCAGTTTGATTCCAGTGACCTGGTGGAGGTAAGGTGAATGGTCGAAAAAATCGCAGGGAACCGTATAACACCGGCTAAACCGGCCCCGGCGACGCGGGTTGGGGCGGGTGAATTCAAGACCCTGCTCCAGGCGAAGTTGCAGGAAGCCGGCAGCGTTCAGCTTTCCGCCCACGCTGAGAAAAGGTTGCGGCAAAGAAACATAAACCTGACCGTTCAGGACCTGGCAAAAATTAAAAGTGCCATTGAAGCTGCAGCGAGTAAAGGGACACGCGAGGTCCTCCTGGTGTACGGCGAACTTTCACTTATCGCCAGCACCGCTAACAAAACCGTAATTACCGCTGTGGCGCGCGAGCCGGGTTCGGTCTTCACCAACATCGACGGCGCGGTGATCATTAGGTAATCACACAACGAAATTTCAAAACGGACCGGTCCGTAAGGGGGTCCGGGGGTTGCCGAACGACGGAGGCAACCCGTAAAAAAGGAGGGTAACAAAATGCTTCGTTCTTTATATTCAGGTGTAAGCGGGATACGGACCCATCAAATGCGGATGGATTCAGTGGCCAGTAACATTGCGAACGTTAACACGACCGGCTATAAAGCAGGGCGGGCTAATTTCCAGGAAGTACTTGCGCAAACGATCGGGCGTACCACGATCAGCTCGACTCAAATCGGCCTGGGTGTGGGCCTGGCGGCGATCGACAACGTGTTAACCCAGGGCGCGCTCCAAACCACGGGGCGTTCGCTTGACCTGGCGATCGAAGGAAACGGCTTTTTCGTGGTAAAATCTGTTGACAGCTCCGGGACTACCATTGACAACCCCATGTACGCCCGGGACGGAACGTTCTATATCGATAAGGACGGGTATCTTGTAACTACCCAGGGCTACAGGGTTCAAACAACCGAAGGCAGCGACCTCCAGTTTACCACTGTGTCGCCCGATCAAATCGCTACGGTCAGCGTCAGTACCGATGGTACGATGACCGCAACCGGCTCGGACGGCACTACGGAGACTTACGTGATCGGCATCGTCACTTTTAATAACGTGGAAAGCTTGCAGCGTATGGGTTCCAACCTGTGGGATATAGTCACCGGCGTTACCGCTTGGAGCGGCGGGGGTGACGATCCGACGCCCGGCCAAGCCGGTCAGGAAGGCCGCGGGATTGTTCGCTCGGGGTGTCTTGAGATGTCCAACGTCGACCTGGCCCAGGAGTTTACCAGCATGATTACGACGCAGCGCGGTTACCAGGCCAACGCCAGGGTAATCACCACGTCGGATGAAATGCTGCGGGAACTGATCGACCTGAAACGGTAAAGAAGTGGTGAGTTGATGGCAGTCAATAATATAGCCGACCCCGAAGCTAAAGTCCCGACCAAGCCCAAGGGCGGCAGAAAAAAGATGTTTCTGGTGTTGGTAATAGTGCTGGTCTTGGCCGCGGGGGCAGCCGCGGCCAAGTTCCTCCTCTTCACGCCGAAAAAAGGTTCGGAGGCCGCCGTAAAAAGGCCCAAAATGGAGACTATGGCACTGGACAGCATTGTGGTTAACCTTGCGGACAAGGATGCGGCCCACTATTTGCGGGTCACAATCGTTTTGGCGTATGTAGGTGACGAAAAGTTCGCCAAAGAACTTGAAGAGCACAAGTTTTTACTCACGGACGGGATAATACAACTCCTGCGGAAGAAGACCAATGCGGAAGTAACCGCTCCTGACGCCGCGGAAACATTAAAACGCGAACTTATCCACGAGATTAACAGTCACCTTAAAGGGAAGGCGATAAGCGACATCTACCTTTCCGAGTACTTGGTGCAATAGGTGAGCACTATGATGAGCGAAGATGAAATCCGCCGGTTTCTTGCGAACCTCGACCAGGAGACCTCGGCTGTGAGCAAGGTCCAGTTTCCTGCGCTCGACGCCGGACCTATGGCTGCGCTGTCCCTGAAAACGGCCGTCAGTTTTCTGGAAGAGGTTAAGGTGCACCTGGTGGCGGAACTCGGAGAAACGACGATGAAAACCAGGGACATATTGGAGTTAAGGGAAGGCGCGGTGATCGAACTGAACCGATCCGCCGGTGATGCAGTAGACCTGATTATCAACAACCAGAAATTTGCCCGGGGTGAAGTGCTGGTGCTGAACGAAATCTTTGCGGTCCGTATCAGCGCCATCCATTCGCCCCGGAATCCGCAAACGGGGGCCGTCGGCGATGGGTAGCGAACTTTTTTGGGCTGTTGTTCGTCTCTTAATCTGCCTTCCTTTAGTTGTCGGACTGATCTATGTTTTCTTGCGGTACGGGCTGTCACGCAGGTTGCTACCGGGCAGGGCCGGCCGTTACATCAAAGTGATCGAGCAGGTACCCCTGGGACCTAAAACCACGGTGAGCCTGGTAAAAATTGGGCAGAAAGCTTACCTGTGCGGACACGGGGAGGGCGCAATCGTAATGCTCAAGGAGATTGACGAGGAATTTCCGGATGAAGTGGAGCAGCCCGTTGCGGGATTCGAGCAGGTTTTTGCCGCCAAGGTCCGCCAGATAACGATGCGGCGCCGCTGAGGCGAGTGTCCGCCGGGACGTGTGAGACCTTTTTTGAGGTCTCGCCAAGCAGGGTTTGGAGGGAGAAAGATGCGGGGCAAGTGGAGTCTTCTATTCCTTGTCCTATCGGTGGTGAGCTTCAGTTATCCGGCAATGGCCGAGCCGGTCGGCATACCGGCTGTAAACTTTTCCGTTGGACAGGCCAGCAGCCCGGCCCAGGTCGTAGACAGCGTTAAACTCCTCATTCTTTTAACGGTCTTAACCCTCATACCGGCTTTCCTGGTAATGATGACTTCATTCACCCGGATCGTGATCGTCCTTTCGTTCCTGCGGCATGCTTTGGGTACGCAACAAACGCCCCCGAACCAGGTGGTAATAGGGCTGGCACTCTTCCTTACCGTATTCATCATGGCTCCGGTATACGACCGGGTTAACCGCGAAGCCCTCCAACCGTTCCTTGAAAACCAGATCACGCAGGAAGAGGCGCAGGACAGGGGCGCAAAGCCGTTGAGGGAGTTCATGCTGAAGCAAACGCGCGAAAAAGACCTCGCGCTGTTTATCCACCTGTCGAAGACACCTGCGCCGCGCACGAGGGACGAAGTGGCGCTCTCGATCGCCATCCCGGCTTTCATCATCAGTGAGCTTAAGACAGCTTTTACGATGGGGTTCCTTCTTTATCTGCCTTTTTTGGTTATCGACATGGTGGTGGCCAGCATTTTGATGTCTATGGGTATGTTCATGTTGCCGCCGGTAATGATCGCACTTCCGTTCAAGCTGTTGCTCTTCGTCCTGGTTGACGGGTGGTACCTGGTGGTCAAGTCGCTCGTTGAGAGCTTCCGGTAGCTTTGTAACAGCACGTTGAGGGGGGAGACTAATGACCCAGTCCTTGGCGCTCAGTATGATCAACCAGGCACTTTTGTTGGTCCTGTTTATTGCTGGTCCGGCGCTTATTGTCAGCATGGTCGTTGGTTTGGTGATCAGCATCTTCCAGGCGACCACCCAGATCCAGGACCAAATGATATCTTTCGTGCCCAAGATTTTCGCCGTGCTTTTGACACTTATAATTTTTTTCCCGTTTTTCATCAGGCTGCTGACTAATTTTACGGTGACGCTTTTTGATCAGTTTCCGCTTATCATGCAGTAGTCTGCGGCGAGGCGGCAGGGGGTATTAAGTTGGATTTTGGTGATTTATCGGTATTCCTGATGGTTTTCGCAAGGATCGCGGCCTTTGCGGCTGTTTTCCCGCTTTTTGCCTTGACGAACATACCGGTGCAGGTGAGGGTCGGGTTTGGGTTCGTTTTGGCGCTGGCGGTAACACCGGTTGTGGCGCATACCGCCGCAGTCCCCGGGACCACGCTGGGTTACACCCTGGACCTTGCCGGCGAAATACTTATTGGGTTGGGTGTAGGGTATACCGCCGGTATACTCTTTCACGCGCTCCGGATTGCAGGGCAGTTTATCGGTCTTCAAATCGGCTTCGCCGCGGCAGAGCTTTTGGACTTTTCGGGCACCCAAAATACCATTTTGGCCGAGTTGATGTTTTTCACCGGTGTAATCGTCTTTTTTGCCCTCAACGCTCACCACGCCGTCCTGGCCGCACTGGTTAGAAGTTTTGAGCTCATACCGCTGACCGGAGGCGCGGTTAAGGCAAGCTCTGCGTTGATCATCGCCCGTTTCGTGAACGGTATGTTTGCCACGGCGCTGCAGTTATCGGCTCCCATTTTGGCCGTGATGGTGGTCGTTGACGTATCCCTTGGGATTCTGGTCAGGATGGTGCCCCAGATAAACGTATTCATGCTGGGCTTCCCCTTGAAAATCACCACCGGGCTTATACTCCTGGCCTGCTTACTCCCGGTAATGGGAGTGGTTCTGGAGAAGGTCTTCGAGCGTATGGTGGCCGACGTCTTCATTCTGGTGCGGGGGTTGGCGTAGATGTCGCCTTTCGGGCAGGGCCAAGAAAAAACTGAACCCGCAACCCCAAAACGCCTGCAAGAAGCGAGGCGGAAGGGTAGCGTAGCGCGGTCACCGGATTTAGTGCCGTCAGCGGTATTTTTATGTTTGATTCTCCTGTGTTACCTGCTTAAAGACTGGTTTTTTTATGCTGTGGCCCGTAGTTGGGTGCACTATCTAACAAGTTTTACCTGTTGGGAGCTGACCCCGGCCAGTGCGACCGCCATCCTGTGGTCGGCGGGCGGCTTCTGCCTCCAACTTCTCGCGCCGGTGTTTTTGGTTGCTCTGGTGGCCGCGATAGCGGTCAACCTGATCCAGGTGGGGTTCCTGTTCGCGCCTCAGGCGCTGGTCCCAAAGCTCGAAAGGGTGAGCATCATAAACGGCCTGGGGAGGTTGTTCTCGACCAAAGGGGCGGTAGAGTTTGCCAAGTCGTTTCTAAAGGTCTGCGCCATCGGGGGCTTGGTTTTCTGGATGGTCCGGAGGGACCTGGGGAACCTCTTGCTTCTCCTCAACGCCGAGCCCGGCAAAGGTCTGATACTCGTAACGGATTTGGTTTTCCGGATTGCGGCAACCGCCGCCGCAGCGTATCTCGGACTGGCCGTGTTGGACTACATGTACCAGAGGCGGATGTACCAGAAAGAAATGATGATGACCAAAACAGAAGTAAAAGAGGAGTTCAGGCAGGCGGAGGGTGACCCGCTGGTCAGGGGGTGGCTCAGGCGCCGCCAGCGGCAGGCGATACTGAACCGGATTCAGCACCAGGTACCGAAAGCAACGGTGGTTATCACCAACCCAACTCACGTCGCGGTGGCGTTGGCTTACGAGGAAGGAATGAACGCACCGCAGATCATGGCCAAAGGCGCGGGCTACCTTGCCATGTGCATTAAGAAGGTGGCCAAAGAACATGGGGTCCCAATCATGGAAAACCCGGCGGTGGCCCGCTTCCTGTATCAAAAGGTCGAAGTGGGGAACGAGATTCCGGTGGCCCTTTACCAGGCGGTGGCCGAGATCATCGCCCTGGTGTACCGTTTGCGCAAAAAGCAATAGGGTTGCGGAGGTTTAGCTAAGTGCCGGCAGAAGCGGCGGGAACGAGTTTGATGAAGCGGTACGGCGACCTGATCATCGCGGGCCTGGTGATCGGGGTTGTCCTTTTGATCATTGTCCCGGTCCCGCCGGCCATGTTGGACATCCTTTTAGTATTAAGCCTGGGGATTGGGCTACTGGTGATGCTCATAACGCTCTTTACGACCGAACCGCTCCAGTTTTCGGTCTTCCCGACGCTTTTGCTGGTACTGACGCTTTTCCGCTTGTCACTTAATATTTCTTCGACCAGGCTCATTTTAGGGCAGGCGGCTGCCGGAAAGGTGATCGCTGCTTTCGGCGGGGTTGTGGTCGGGGGAAGTTACATTATCGGCTTCATCGTTTTTCTGATCATCACGGTGATCCAGTTCGTGGTGATAACAAACGGCGCGGGCCGCGTTTCGGAGGTAGCAGCACGGTTTACATTGGATGCCATGCCCGGCAAACAGATGGCCATCGACGGGGATTTTAACGCCGGGTTGATAACGGAGACCGAAGCCAGGGACCAGCGGCGCCGGCTCCAACGTGAGGCGGATTTCTTCGGTTCGATGGACGGCGCCACGAAGTTTATCCGGGGCGACGCCATCGCCGGTCTCGTAATCACCGCGATCAACATCATCGGCGGCTTGATGATCGGCCTGCTCGTCATGCGCATGGATGTCCTGGAAGCGCTCCAGACCTACACCATCCTGACCATCGGCGACGGGTTGGTAACGCAGATTCCCGCGGTACTGGTCTCCACCGCTACAGGCATTTTGGGAACCCGGGCCAGCGCGGAGTCCAGCTTCGGGCGGGAACTTTCCCGCCAATTCAGTTCCTACCCGCGTGTTTTGTTCGTCGTTGCCGGCATCTTTCTGATCCTCGGTCTTATACCCGCGATGCCGAACCTGCTGTTTTTGAGCATGGCCGGGGCCGCCGGTTTTCTGGGATACAGCATGGTGCAGGAGGAACAGCGCCGGAAATTGCTTGACGAGGAGCATCAAGTCCGACGGGTAAAAGAGACCCGGAAGGAGCCGGAGAACGTGTTGAGCTATTTCCAGGTCGACCCCTTGGAGATCGAAATCGGCTACAGCCTGGTGCCCCTCACCCAGGAGGACCAGGGAGGCGACCTCCTCCCGCGGGTGGCGGCGGTTAGAAGGCAGTGCGCGGCCGATCTCGGGATATACGTACGCCCGGTAAGAATCCGCGACAACCTCCAGCTCAAGCCGAACGCTTACGTGTTCCGGCTCCGCGGGGTGGAGGCCGCCCGCGGTGAATTGATGCCGGGTTACTATTTGGCCATGAACCCTGTCGGCGGTAAGGAAAAGATAAAAGGAATACCCACCCGGGAACCCACTTTTGGGCTGGAGGCCTGGTGGATCAGCGCCGCGGAAAAGGCAACCGCGGAAGCTGAGGGGTATACGGTCGTTGATCCCGGTACAGCGCTTATTACCCATCTCTCGGAGTTTATCAAGCGTAACGCCGCTGAAATTTTAGGGCGGCAGGAGACTAAAGAGCTTCTAGACGCAGTAAAAGAAAAGCACTCTGCGCTTGTGGAAGAACTGGTCCCGGGCCTTTTAAGTTTGGGTGAGATTCAGAAAGTGCTCCAGAACCTCTTACGGGAGAGAGTGCCTATCCGCGACCTCGTCGGAATTTTGGAAGCGGTTGCGGATGCAGCCCTGGCAAGCCGCGATCCCGATTATCTTACCGAGCGCGCGCGGTCGGCGCTGGCCAGAACGATTACCCGCCAGTATACCGTGGACGGGCGGCTGCAGGTGGTCACCGTGCACCCGCGGCTCGAGCAGGCCCTGATCGAAGCGGCCCAGCAAAAGCAAGCGCCGGCGGGTGGATTTCTCGTCCTTGAACCCCGAAAGGCCCAGCGGGTTATGGACAAGCTAAAGGAGGTAATGGAGCGCGTGGCTTACCAGGGAGTACGGCCCGTAATTCTGTGTTCCCCGGCGGCACGCTTGCCGTTGCGCCAGCTTGTCGAAAAACAATTCTCCCAGTTGGCTGTTCTTTCCTATAACGAAGTTTCGCCGGACGTCGAGGTTGAAGCCATCGGGACGGTGATATGGGATGAGGATTAAGCGGTTTACAGCCCGGGATATGCAAGAGGCGGTCGCCCTTATCAAGCAGGATATGGGTCCCGAAGCCGTTATCATTTCCAGCCGCTGGGTGCGGGGGCGCGGTCTCCTGGGATTTATGGCCCCTCAACTGGAGGTGACGGCGGCGCTTGACGAGCAACAAGCATCTAAGGCCTCATTATTCCAGCAGACGCCCGCCGGGTGGACGCCCGAAGATGCTCTTTTCACAACCTCCGCAGACGGCACACAAACAGGGCAGGGACAAGATGCCTGCCTCCGCCGCGAGTTGCTGGAGGTCAAAGAGCTATTGGCGCGGCTTTCCCAGACAGGCCGTGAATCGGCCGTGCAGCGGGCTGAAGAAGACCCCTTCATTTTAAAGCGGGAGCAAATGGTTGCCGAAATGGAGATTAAAGAAGAAATTGTCGCCGAGTTGATCAGCGGGCTAAAAGAAGAATCGGTTGCGGGCCGCTTCCGCCATAACGGCGCGGCGGAAGCAGTATTAATCGAAAGGATAACCCGAATGGTTGAACCAGTCTACAAGGATGATACAGCTGCAAGAAGCAGTATATTTGTCGGCCCGACAGGTGTAGGGAAGACGACCACTATGGCCAAGTTGGCCGCCCAGTTCCGTTTATTCCACCAGAAAAAGGTGGCTCTCAGTACTATTGACACCTATCGCATCGGTGCGGTGGACCAACTCAGGACTTACGCCGAAATTATCGACGTCCCCCTCGAGGTCGCCATGACGCCGACTGAACTGAAACAGACGTTGGCTAATCACAAACACGCCGACCACATCTTGATTGACACTGCCGGCAGACCTTCCAGGAACCTGCGGCAAGTTCTCGAGTTGAAAGGGTTCATCGAGGTGATACCAAAGCCCTGCGACATTTTTTTGGTGTTAAGCTGTAACACCAAGTACAGGGATATCCTGCGGGCGGCGGAGGACTTTCAGCGGCTGAGTTACAACAAGCTAATCTTTACCAAGCTGGATGAGACCGAATCCTTTGGCGCACTGCTCAACCTTGTGTGCGATGTGAGGCTTCCTGTTGTTTACGTTACGGACGGCCAGAGCGTACCCGACGACATCAAGGCTCTATATCCTAGAAAGCTGGCCGAGTTGCTTGTGAAAGGGGGGCGCGCTGATGGACCAAGCGTACAAGCTGCGAACCCTCGTCGATAGTGCCCAACCCCCGCAGCCCCGGCAAAGGATGACCGGTCCGCGGGTGATAGCCGTGACGAGCGGGAAAGGTGGCGTTGGGAAGACAAGTCTGGTGGTCAACCTCGGCTTGACACTTGCGCGCAAGGGGCAAAGAGTACTCCTTTTTGACGCTGACCTTGGTCTGGCCAATATCGAGGTAATGCTTGGAGTCACACCACCTTATACGCTTTACGAATTTCTCTACGGAGACAAGAGCATGGAGGAGGTGGTGTATTCCGCCCCCGGCGGTTTACAGGTTATCTCCGGCGGCTCCGGCATACACGAACTTGCCCACCTGGATTCCACTCAGCGGCAGCGGATCCTTGAGCTCTTACCGTTCTTGAGGGCGAGGACCGACTTCGTACTGGTGGATACGGGCGCAGGCATTTCAAAGAATGTTCTGGGCTTCGTGAGCGCGGCCGAAGAAGTTGTTCTGGTCATAACGCCCGAACCGACCTCACTAACCGATGCTTATAGTTTGATCAAGGTTCTCGCTAAGTTCAAGGTGCATTCGGAAGCCCGACTGGTGGTGAACCGGGCACGCGACGAACAGGAGGCCCGCCAGGCTGCGACCAAACTCCAAGTGGTCTGCAACAGGTTCCTTGATTTCAATCTCAGTTATTTAGGCACTATCCTGGAGGACGAAGTGGTCGGACAAGGGGTAAAGGAACAACAGCCGTTTGTTCTCAGTAAGCCCTCATCGTCGGTTTCCAGAAGCCTTAACCTGCTTGCCGATTGTTTGATTGAGGGAAAGGACTGCAGTCCTCAAGCTGCGGACATGTTTATAAACCGGCTATTAAGGTTGTTCAGGTAAGGGGGGAAGATTCCAACCATGGAGCGGATTAGTCTGTCAATTAATCAGCGGATAGAGGTATCCCTGGAGGGTAGCGAGGAGTACTACGTTTCCGCGGTGGAGGATATAACCTCGGATATGATATTCATCGCCGTGCCTTACCGGAACCAGACGCCGCTCATGTTTTCGGAGGGTGACCGGGTACTGGTCAACTATACCGGCGACAGTGAACTCTTCTCTTTTACAAGTACGGTCGTGGGGCGGCGTCAAGACAAGGTGCTCCTTTACGGTATCAGTTTTCCGGAGAAAATCCAACGTGTTCAGCGCCGGCGCGATGTGCGGTTGTGCATTTTGCACGATGTGTTTTGCGCTGAGATACCCCAGGAAGACGAGCCGCCGGTCTTCAAAAAGACAAAAGCTCTTGACATCAGCGCGAGCGGCTTGCGCCTCGTTACGGACAAACCGTTTGCTGTGGGGACGCGTCTTCTCGTTAAGTTCAAGCTACCGGTGCGTGATGCGTTCTATGAAACTGAAACCAAAGCGGAAGTCAAGCGGCAAGAACCCATCCTTATTGACAACCAAATGGTTTACCACCTTGGCATGGAGTTCATTGGTCTGCCGCAAAGCCAGAAGGACAAAATATTCAGTTATATTTTCTGGAAGATGATGGAGCAGAAACGGCTCCAGTAGAGTTGAGAGGTGTACATGTTGTACGGGTAATCGATGGACCGGATTTAAGTCCGGTGCGGCAAGCGGCGGTTTAAAGTGCGGTAACGGTATGGTGCAGGGGATAAAGGAATCGGCTCGGCGGGTTGTCGCCGGACTTACCAAAGCAGGGGTAACACGTGGGTCTTGGTAAAGAGGGGAGGAGGTCGAATGGCCGTGGAAGAGGTGTGGCACGAATATAAGGTCAACGGAAAGGAAACGGCGCGCCAGGAATTAATTTTAAAACACCTGCCGATGGTCAAACAGTTGGCGGGGCGTCTTGCTGTACGCCTGCCCCCATGGATCAGTCAGGAGGACCTGGAGAGCGCAGGCATTTTTGGGCTGATGGCGGCGATAGAGCGCTTTGACCCTGACCATGGCACCGATTTTGAAGCTTACGCTTACAGGCGCGTCAGGGGGGCCATGCTGGACGAGGTCCGGCGGCTTACCTGGTTGCCGCGAAGTCTTTGGCAGCGAATGCAGGAAGTTAACGCGGCACGAGAGGAAATGGAGAAAAAAAGCGGCCAGAGGCCTTCGGACGACGAGTTGGCCAAAGTTTTGGGGATAACCCCTGCCGAGTTGGTTAAAGTAACCGGCTATTTTCAAGCTCTGTGTCCAGCATCCCTGGAGGAAGTGGTGAATGTGAGTAACGGGAGCCAGCTCTCTTGGGGCGACTTAATTGAAGACCCTTTGAGTCCGGACCCGCTGGAGGTACTTAACAATAACGACGACCACAAAATACTTGAACGGGCGATAAGCCGCCTTGACGAAAAACTGAAGCTTGTTCTCGCGCTGTATTACCAGGAAGGGCTGACCTTAAAGGAGATCGGCCGGGTGCTCAACGTTTCGGAGTCGCGGGTCTGCCAGTTGCACGCTAAAGCGATAAAGAAATTACGGGAGATAATGTATGCAATATCCGAGGTAGGGAGCGGGCGTTAAATGCTGATCTTGATTGCAAGTACCCTATTGGTCCTAATGGTCGCTTTTTGCGGGGGTTTTTTGTGGTTTCTGATTCGCTTTAAGCGTCAAAGGGACTTTTCGACTCATATTCAAGAAGCGGTGACCGTCGAGGAGCTTGACTTGGAGGGCCGCATTGCCGGTATCAACAACAAACTCGAAGCACTGACTGCGATTTGCCTGGAACTCAAGGAGCGGTTTGAGTCCATCGAGCACCGAACGGGAATTGTACTGAGCCGGAACGTACGCGCGTCGAGCGATCCTACGGCATACGACATGGTCTGCAAAGGGTTCGAACGAGGAAAAAAAGTTACGGAACTTGCGCGTCAATTCGGGCGAAGCAAGGGGGAAATAGAGCTAATTCTGAACCTTGGGCAAATCAGAAAGGAGGGGTAATTAATGCTTCGAGGGATCTACATATCCGCTTCGGGGTTGAAGCTCCAGCAATCGGAAATCGACATCACGTCACATAACATTGCGAACGTGTCCACGCAGGGTTTCAAACAAAGCCGCCTCAGTGCGACGAGTTTTGAAAAGGTTCTGTTGATGCGGGTGGGGCCCGGGAAAGAAACCGCTCCCCTCGGGCAGACCTCATATGGGACGCAGATTGCGGAGCAAAGAACCGGGTTTGATCAGGGACCGCTGGAAAGCACCCGCAACCTGACGGATGTAGCCTTAAACGGGGACGGTTTTCTCGTAGCCGACACCGACGATGGGGAGCGTTATTTCCGGGGCGGTCCTTTAAGCGTCGACAGCGAGGGTTACCTTATCACCAGGTCGGGGGATAAGGTTTTGGGGGAGGACGGTCCGTTGGAAGTTCGCAGCGGGCAGTTTGACATTTCACCTGATGGAACCGTAACCGTAGGCGACAGGCGGGTGGGAAAGCTCGAGATCGTCGATTTCGAAGACTCAAAGATGCTGGTGAAAGAAGATACAGGTTATTTTAAAAACGAGGGCTCGCAAGAAACTGATCCGGTTGCCGTTGTACAACAGGGCTATCTGGAGGGGGCCAACGTTGATTGGGCCGCGGAAATAGCCAGGCTTTTTCTGGATTTACGCGCCTACCAGTTGAACCAGAGAGCTTTGCGGGTTCAAGAAGAAACTTTGGATAACGCCATAAACCAGGTGGGGAAAATGCGTTAACCACCTATACGTTGGTCTCGTCAGCGTTCTCGCGGCTTAGGGGGAGGAAAGTTGTTTGAGACGGCAAGAAAACTCGGATTAAACGGGGTGCTCGAAATACAGGTTGGGATAGCCGAGTTCAAAGTAGGCAGGGAGCCCTTGGTAATAGTTACGCTTGGGCTTGGTTCGTGTGTCGGCGTAACATTGTATGATCCCTATAACAGGGTTGGCGGACTTCTGCACGTTATGCTCCCCAGAGTAGCGGACTTCACCAAGGGCGTCAGCAAGCCGACCAAGTTTGCGGATTTGGGTATCCCGATACTTCTGAAAGAGGTTTTAAAGATGGGAGCGGACCGCCGGTTTCTTGAGGCGAAAATCGCCGGAGGAGCACAGATGTTCACCGGCGCGGACAATAAGTTCCAACTGAACATAGGCGAGCGAAATGTCGAAGCCGTACGGGAGACCCTAAAGGCACTCGCGATAAAGATAGTGGCCGAAGATGTCGGCGGGAGCAGAGGTCGAACCATGATGCTTCATACCGTCACCGGTCGTGTGGTCCTTAAAATGCTCGGCTCTCAAGTGAAGGAGATCTGATGGCCGAATGGATTTTAATGCGTTCAAGAAGAGGATTGACGAGACGTTCAATCTGGACTTAAGCAGTTATAAGGAAACACAGTTACACCGTCGCATCAACAGCCTGATGTCAAGGCGCAAGATAGTTGATTATCTGGTTTATTATCAGCTATTGGTTGAGGACCAAGACGCGTTTGGGGAGTTTAAAGATTATTTAACCATTAACGTAACGGAATTTTTTCGTGACCCGGCAATGTTCCGGATTCTTGAAGAAAAAGTCCTCCCGGAGCTTTTGAGCAACCGAATGGTTCTGAAGATATGGAGTGCGGCCTGCTCCAACGGCGCCGAACCTTATTCCGTGGCCATGATCCTCGAGGATTTGACACCAGGGCGCCGCCACCGTATTGAGGCCACCGACATTGACGAAAAAGTCCTGGATATGGCTGCCCGCGGTGTTTATACTTCGGATTTATTACGGAACGTTTCAAAAGCGCGGCGTGCCAGGCACTTTCGCGAGGGAGACGGTTGTTTCACCTTCAATGAACAACTAAAGAAACGGATTAGCTTTAGGATTCATGACCTGCTAAAAGACCCTTACGGTAAAGGCTTTGACTTAATTATTTGCCGGAATGTGCAGATATATTTTACAAGAGACGCGCAGGACAAAATCAACAGGTTGTTCAATCAGGCGTTAAGTCCTGGTGGTTACCTGTTTGTCGGCTCCAGCGAAACGATTTTTAATTACCGGGATCTTTGTTTCGATAAGAGTTATCCGTGCTTTTACAAAAAAACAGAGGGTGGCCTCAGCAAGGATGGAACCACCATTGGAGCAGTACGTTGACGCGCTAAAGGAAATAGGCAGTATCGGTATCGGTAACGCCGTAACTGCGCTTGCCCATTTCCTCAGTATCAAGGTAAACATTACGGTGCCCAAGGCCATGTTCGTGCCGATTGAGGGAATCTTCGACGTGATCGGGAACGTTGAAGCACCGGCGGCCGCCGTGGTACAGCGGGTGGAAGGGGACTTGTCCGGCACACTGATGTTTTTCTTTCCCAAGCAAAACGCGCTGGAACTGGTGACCCGCCTTTTGGAGGCACCGCCGGGATCGATTCAAGAAATAGACGAGATGGGTCAGTCGGTACTGATGGAGGTCGGCAATATTCTTACAGGCTCTTTCTTAACCGCCATCAGCGGTATGACCCGACTCACTATCGTCCCTGCGGTACCCATGTTTACGTTCGATATGCTGGGCTCAATTATCAGCAGTTCGCTCTTATGCACAGGGATGGTGGAGGATATAGTTTTGTTGATTGAAACGGAAATCTTTGCCGAAGAGCATCTGGTTTCGGGGGACTTTGCCTTTTTCTTCGATGTCGGTTCGCTGGGTACCCTGTTTAAACGCCTGGGTTTGTAGCAAAAAAGGAGGGATGATTCTTGGGGAAGAAAGTCTTAATCGTTGACGACGCTGCTTTCATGCGCATGATGATCAAAAACATCATCACCAAGAGCGGTTACGATGTTGTCGGCGAAGCTGAAAACGCGGGGATTGCGGTTGACCTCTATAAGGAACTGAGGCCCGACCTGGTTACTATGGACATTACCATGCCCGAAATGGACGGCATTTCGGGTGTGAAAGCGATAAGATCCATAGATCCTAAGGCCAACATCATCATGGTGAGCGCGATGGGACAGCAGGCGATGGTAATGGAAGCGATCCAGGCCGGGGCAAAAGACTTCATCGTCAAGCCCTTTCAGCAGGAGCGCATTTTGCAGGCGATGGAGCGGGTATTGGCCAGGGCGGAGTAAAGTTATTGAAGAGGGGATGAAAAGTGGCGGAGATTCTATCCCAGGAAGAGATTGACACTTTACTGACGGCTCTTTCCACCGGCCAGATTAAACCTGAAGAGGCGCATACCATAGCGCTGGTTTCGGCACATAAAAAATATGATTTCCGCCGCCCTAATAAATTTTCAAAAGACCAGTTGCGCACGCTTCACGTGCTGCACGAAAACTTTGCCAGAATCCTGTCCGGGTTCCTTTCGGGTTTTCTCAGGACGAATATCACCATTACCGTCAGTTCTGTTGAACAGTTTACTTTCGATGACTTTTCCCGTTCACTCCCGATGCCCACGCTCATTACGGTTTTCACCCTCAAACCGTTAAAGGGAATTGCGGTAATGGAAACCAACCCGCACTTTCTTTTACCGGTGATTGATCTAATGTTTGGCGGACCGGGTGATATGCCGAAGAAAATCAGGGAACTAACCGATATCGAAGTTTCCGTGGCCAAAAAACTTAACGTCAAACTGCTGGAAAACCTGAGTTTTGCCTGGTCGGACGTTTTTGCCGTGACGCCCGAAATCGAAGCGGTGGAAACCAACCCCCGGTTTCAACAGGTGATTTCCCCCAGCGAGGTGGTGGCGGTGATTGCCTTCACGACCGTAGTAGGGACCGGTGCGCGGGGACTGATAAACCTCTGCCTGCCGCACGTGGTGCTGGAACCCGTCCTCGCGCAGCTTTCGAGTTATTACCATGTACGTCCCGCAGGATTTCAAGAAGGTACCGCGGAGCAGGAACTTGTTTACTGGGTGAATCAGGTGCCGGTAGACTTGGCCGTTTTGGTCGGAGAAACGGAAGTCACCGTCAGGGAATTCCTCAACCTTCAGGTCCGGGACATCCTGCCCCTTAACCGTGGCATTAATCAGGATATGGAGGTTTACGTCGGCGGACTCTTGCGCTACAAAGCGCAGGCGGGATTGGTCGGGCGCCACTTGGGGGTCCAGATAACCTCGCTGGCAGACGGAGGTGAGCAGATTGGCTGACAAGTTGCTGATGCAGGAAGAGATAGATGCATTACTGAGTTTAAACCAGGATGCCGCCGGCACCTCCGCTGGAGAGCTGGCAGGTGCGGCTTTCGCTTCCGGTTCCCCCGGCCCGGAGCCCTTGTCCGATAAAGAGGCGGATGCCCTCGGGGAAATCGGGAATATCTCCATGGGTTCCGCGGCCACTTCCCTGTCCGAGATATTAAACCAAAAGGTTACCATAACCAGCCCTCGGGTCCGTATAGGTCTGGTTGGGGAACTTTTCGAGAGCTTGGTTGACCCCTATGTACTTATTGTTGTCCGTTACACCGAAGGTCTACAGGGTTACAGCCTGCTCTTGATAAAAAGCAATGACATGGCCGTGGTATCCGATCTGATGATGGGAGGAGACGGCCAGAATCCGCCGGCCCGATTGGGAGAACTTGAGCTAAGCGCGGGTGCCGAAGCGATGAACCAGATGATGGGCGCCGCGGCAACCGCCATGGCGAATATTTTCGGCCGCAAGGTCCTTATAAAGCCACCTGAAGTTATCGTGCTCAATGAGGGTGAGCGGTCCGCTCCTGCGGAACTCGGCTTAGAGCAGGCGGTGGGAATAGTCTCATTCCGACTGACGATCGGGGAACTATTGGACTCCGAGTTCTTCCTGGTTAAGGGAATTGAAACAGTAAAGGAGGAGGTTGCCCTCCTGTGGCACGCTGTCACGCCGGAAGTGAAAAAGGCGCTGGAACCGGAGGTGCGCAAGGAACGTAAAGCACCTTCTCCACCTGTTAAGCCTGCCGAGTACGAGTTGCCGGCGACCGCTGCTATGGCCTTTGAGCGGCCTGCCTTGCCGGCCGGTGTTGACCAGAGAAAATTAGATCTGATCCTGGACATCCCGTTGAAGGTCACGGTCGTTTTAGGCAGAACAAGACGGTCGATCAAAGACATCCTTGCTCTCGGCCCCGGCAACATCGTAGAACTGGCAACGCTGGCCGACGAACCGGTGGAGGTACTGGTCAACGGGACGCTAGTAGCCCGGGGCGAAGTAGTGGTTGTTAACGAGAATTTCGGGGTGCAGATCACGAGTATTATTACCCCGCAGGAGCGGCTTCAACATTTAGGCAGTAAAAGCTAACCATTGACAGTCCGGACAGGTCCAAATTAAGATAGAAAACACAGATAGGCGCCGAATAGGCGCCTTTTTAACAAGGTGGTTGAGGAAATTGGCGAGAGTGCAGGTCAAAGGAATGACAATTGCTCCCGAAAAAGGGGTACCGCTTCCGTTCTCACACATCGTGGCCTTTTGGTCGGTAGCGGGCCTTTTGTTTTTTACGCCGTTTTTTCGCGGACTATTCTTCCCGATGGAACAAGAACGGGCGCTCATTGTGGCCGCGCTTTCTTTCTGGCTTGTTTACTTCGGGCAATGGGTGAGGCAACGGCCCAAGTTGAATGAGCATGCTTTAGACTGGATGGTTCTGTGCCTGCCGGCGGTTTATGTAATCAGCTCCCTCGTAGCCGTGAACCAGGGCCTCGCCGTCAACGAAATCGTTAAAACCGCCCTGTATTTTACGGTTTTCTGGACTGTGTCACGTTTGGTCACAGGGGAAGAAGTCGTGTGCCGGTTATTAACTGTAATTTGGGCCAGTGGTATTTTTGTGTCCCTGGCCGGTCTGGCCACAGCCACGGGGATCATCTTTATCCGCGACGGTTTCATGGGAGGCCGCATTTATTCAAGTTTTCAGTACCCTAATGCCTTAGCTAACTACTTACTCTGTGTTCTTGTCCTCGGCGTATACCTGTGGTTTCGCGCGCTGGGGCGGGGTACCGGCAACCTGAACCAGATCTGGCCGGTCATGCCTTCCTGGCTGAACCGCCTGAGCCTGGTTTCTTACCTTTACACCGCGGGCAATTATTTTATCACCGTGGTTTTCTGGGGCGCGAAATCCAACGGGGGCATCCTCACCCTGGCCGTGATCTCACCTCTGTTACTATTGGGTGCGCCGAAGGGTAAACGGGTGCCGCTTTTCCTCCACGCACTGGCGGTAGGCATTCCCGGTCTTCTTGTAGTGCTCAAGTTTATCAACGAAGCGTCGGCCAACAGGTACGACTTGGCCTGGCTGTGGGTTTTTCTCGGGCTGGTTGTCGTCGTTGGCTTGCAGGCGCTCTACGACCTTTTGTTAAAAGAAAAAATAAAGATCAAGTTGAAGGTTCCTACCTGGGTTTTCGGCGCCGGGATTGGAGCGGTAGCAGCCGCCGGTGCCGGGGTTCTGGCGCTGCGTCCCGATTTGCTGCAAAGATTTTTGACGCTGATCCATTTCCGCAATGCGACTGAACGGCTTCATTTCTACCGCGACGCGCTGGAGATGATTGCCGCACGCCCGCTACTCGGCTGGGGCGGCGGCGGCTGGCAGGAGGCGTACCGCGCCTTTCAACATTACCTATACAACTCCACTCAGGTGCACGGTTTCTATTTCCAGGTCGGCGTTGAAACAGGAATTATCGGCCTGTTGATAATCGCGGGTATCTGGCTGGCCTTTTTGGTCAAGGCCCACCGCCTTTATCACGGTGCGAAAAATGATCCGGACCGGCGCCTGCTTATCTGGGTTTTGACCGTTGCCGCGCTCAGTGTGGCCATTCACTCGGCCGTGGACTTCAACCTGTCTTTATCGGCGCTGGCCCTGGTTTTGTTCGCTATTTTCGGTATTCTCAACGGGCTCAAACCGGCCGGAGAAGCGCAAGCAGAAGAACTTCAGGGGAAGCCTAAGAAGAAAAAGAAGAAGCAAGAACTAAAGATCGGGCCCCTGGTCGCCGTCAGCGTGCTCACTCTGGTTCTGGTACTGGGCGGGCTCAGCCTTGCGGCTGCGGGCAACTATGCTTTCAGCGCGGACAGCGCGCTCCGCGGCAATAATCTCGAAAAGGGCCTCCAGAACCTGCAGCGGGCGCGGAAATACAATCCTTTCAATTCAGAGTACGACGCCATGTTGGCCCGCATCTACCAGGCGCAGGGCAAAGGCGAGCAGGCCATAAAAACGGCGGCTGCGGCGGCGGCAAAAAGCAAATACAGTGCCGCGAGACATGCGGAGTTAGCTTCCGCATATCAGTCCACGGGAGATTTTGAAAAGGCGGTTTTACAAGCCCGAAAGGCGGTATCGCTGGCGCCTTTCCAGGTCCACTGGTATGAAAACCTTTCCCGGACCTGTTTCGTCTCCGGTTACATGATGCTGAACGATAAAAAACCCGAAAAGGCAAAGCCCTTTTTCGAGCAAGCCGCGGCCGTCCCGAAGGAAATCGGCGACAGGATGGCCAAGGTTACACCGAAGGAGCGGGAACTCTGGGTAGTGGCGCCGCTGATGGACGTTACACCCTCGATCGCAATCAATACCGGCGGGGCGCT
>QZIW01000024.1 GCA_003604985.1 Ammonifex sp. | reverse complement strand
AGGAAGCAAAGGTGCTTCGAGGAAGCGAATGCAGCTTCACCTTCGAAGCACCTTATATTTTTGGCAGCGTCCTGGTACGGCCGGGCGCCACCCGAACCGGGGCGAAACGATAGATCAAATTTGGGATACTAAGGAGGAAAAAACAATGACGCGTTTTTGCTTGCAGGGCCTGGTACTTTTGACCATACTCCTGTTTCCGAACGCGGCCTGGGCAGGCGAGGTCACGGCAGACACCGGCGATACCGCGTGGTTGATGGCCGCAACCGCCCTTGTGATGCTCATGACTCCCGGGTTGGCCCTTTTCTACGGGGGTATGTCCCGCAGAAAGAACGTTTTGAACACCATTATGATCAGCTTCATCGTGCTGGGCTTGATTTCCGTTCAGTGGGTGTTGTGGGGATACTCCCTCGCGTTCGGTCCGGATAAGGCCGGACTTGTCGGAGGCCTTTCCTGGATAGGGTTGAGCGGGGTCGGGCTCGACCCGAACCCGGATTACGCCGGGACGATCCCGCACCAGTTGTTCGTGGTATTCCAGTTGATGTTTGCCATTATTACCGTAGCTTTGATTACCGGTTCGCTGGTGGGCAGGATGCGTTTTCCCGCATTTCTAATCTTTGCCGTGCTATGGTCTACGTTTGTCTACGACCCGCTGGCCCACTGGGTCTGGGGTGTAGGCGGCTGGTTGAGGAATCTCGGGGCCCTGGACTTCGCCGGCGGAACGGTGGTCCATATCAGTTCCGGCGTTTCCGGTCTCGTGGCTGCGTTGGTCCTTGGACGGCGGCGCGGGTACGGCGTGGAACCCATGCTCCCGCACAACCTGCCCCTGACCGTGCTTGGCGCGGGACTCCTTTGGTTCGGGTGGTTCGGCTTCAACGCCGGGAGTTCCCTTGCGGCAAACGGACTTGCCGTAAGCGCCTTCGTTGTCACCAACACGGCCGCGGGTGCAGCGGCTCTAGCCTGGGTATTCGCGGAATGGGCGCACCGCGGCAAGCCGACGGTCCTCGGGGCGGCCAGCGGTTGCGTTGCGGGTTTGGTGGCGATTACGCCGGCCTCGGGCTTCGTCGGGCCTCTCTCGGCCGTGATTATCGGCATGACCGCAGGCATCCTCTGCTACCTTGCCGTGGCCGTGTTGAAACCCAGATTGGGTTACGATGACGCCCTGGACGTCTTCGGCGTACACGGCATCGGCGGTACCTGGGGCGCCCTGGCGACAGGACTCTTCGCTTCCACGGCCGTGAACGCAGGCGGCGCCGACGGGCTGTTTTTCGGCAACCCGGGGCAAATGGGTCCTCAAATCATAGGTGTTCTGGCGACCTGGGCTTTTGCCGCCGTCGCCACCTTCATCATTCTTAAGCTCGTCGGTCTGTTCACGTCCTTAAGGGCTACCGAGGATGAGGAGACCCTTGGACTTGACCTCACCCAGCATGGTGAGGAGGCGTACCGCGGATTGATCTTGTAAGGGCAGAACTTAGTGCTTCAGTGCTTCAGTGCGTTGTTGCTTCAGTGCGTTAGTGCGTTGTTCCAACCCTTGAACTTCGAACTATCGCACTTCGAACCGACCTCATAGGTCCATCAGCCTGAGCTTAACCTAGAACTTTGAACTTCTTTAAGGAGGTGATTCTAATGAAAAAGATCGAAGCGATCATCAGGCCGGAAAGGCTCGAAGCGGTCAAGGAGGCTTTGGGCAAGTTCGGCGTCCACGGGATGACGGTCTCCCAAGTTATGGGCTGCGGACTCCAGCGCGGCCGCACGGAGGTTTACCGCGGGCACGAGTACAGCATCAACCTCTTGCCCAAGGTTAAGATTGAAATCGTTCTCAGCGACCAGGAAGTGAGTAAAGTCGCGGACATCATCGCCCAGACCGCCCGCACCGGTCAGGTGGGCGACGGTAAGATATTCGTCTACCCCGCGGACAATGCCATCCGCGTTCGCACCGGAGAAACGAACGGCGCCGCTATTTAACCGTCACCGGACTTAATTGCGCCGGCATCCGCCCGTGGCCGGTTCGGAAACATGTGTTCGAGCTCTTCATTGTCGACGGCCCGGGCGCAGAACGTGAAATAAGTGGCTTTACATCGAAGGTAAAGCAGGGTGAAGGCGCCCAGGGTAAGGCTAATCCTGGGCGTACGTTTTAAAGCGGCTGTTGCTGACGTGAAAACAAATTAGTTTTTGATACCAAGAGCATTGTAGCCCGTAGCACAACGAAGTACGCGGGGCAGGGGTGCCCCGGGAATCAGTGCTGCGGGCTACTTTTGTCATTAGTGCACCTGAGGTGATGTGCCCCACCGATGTGATGTTAAATCAAGCTTTTTTAGAAATTAACGGGAGGGAATGTCATGACGAGGAAAATTGCGATTTACGGTAAAGGCGGCATCGGAAAGTCCACCACCCAGCAGAATACAGCGGCCGCATTGGCCTACTTTTACGGAAAAAAGGTCTTGATTCACGGCTGCGATCCCAAGGCAGACTGCACCCGCCTCGTCCTTGGTGGAAAGCCTCAGGAGACGGTAATGGATACCCTGCGGGAACTCGGTCAAGACGCCGTTACCGTTCAGCGAGTCATGAAGACCGGATTCAACGGCATCACCTGCGTTGAATCGGGCGGGCCCGAACCGGGCGTCGGCTGCGCCGGCCGGGGAGTAATCACGGCTATAAATCTGATGGAGGAATTGGGCGCCTACACCCCCGATCTCGATTTCATCTTCTTCGACGTGCTCGGGGACGTGGTCTGCGGTGGTTTTGCCATGCCGGTGCGGGAAGGTAAGGCGGAAGAAATCTACATTGTGGCCTCCGGCGAGATGATGGCCTTGTACGCGGCGAACAACATCTGCCGGGGTATGGTGAAATATGCCGAGCAGAGCGGCGTGCGGCTGGGCGGGATCATCTGCAACAGCCGTAACGTCGACGGGGAGAGCGAACTGATCAAGGAGTTCTGCAATCTTATCGGTACCCAAATGATCCATTTTGTCCCGCGGGACAACATCGTGCAAAAAGCTGAGTTCAACCGGCAGACCGTCACGGAATTCGATTCAACTTGCAACCAGGCCACCGAATACAAGGAACTGGCGCGCAAGATCATTGAAAACGAAATGTTCGTTATACCGAAACCGATGACCATGGATGAGATGGAAAGCCTGGTTGTGAAATACGGACTATTGGATTAGGAGGCGGAAACGCATGAAAATGATCCGCGCCATTGTGCGCCCCGAAAAGACCGAGGACGTGGTCGACGCCCTTAGTGAAGCCGGATACGTGGCCCTCACGAAAACCGACGTTGTCGGCCGCGGTAAGCAAAAAGGCATCCAGGTTGGAAGCGTCTATTACGACGAACTGCCGAAGGTCATGCTCATGCTGGTCACAGGGGATGAAAACGTGGAGGAGGTCATCGGAATCATAAGCCGGGCGGCATACACCGGCAACTTCGGCGACGGGAAGATTTTCGTGAGCCCTGTGGAAGAGGCGTATACTGTACGAACGGGCAGCCAGGGACTCTAATTTGAAAAGAGGTGGAGCGCATTGAAAGAAATAGTTGCTATTATTCGGCCGAACAAGGTAACCCGGACTAAGGAAGTCCTAACGGCGCTCGGTTTCCCGGCAATGACGGCTTCCAAGGCGCTGGGACGCGGCAAGCAGAAGGGCCTGGCCGGAGAAGTGTCTTTCCAGGTGCGTGAGGAACTGTTGCACCATGAAGGAGGTATGCGTTACGTCCCCAAGAGACTGGTTTTTCTCGTGGTTGAGGATGAGGACGTGCCGCTGGCGGTCGCGGCGATTATCAAGGTTAACCGTACCGGCGCCATAGGCGACGGCCGGATTTTCGTCTGCCCGGTGGAAGATGCGGTCCGCATCAGCACACAGGAACGGGATGTCGCCGCGATTACCTAAGGAGGCCGCTTTAAAGCTTGGCGTGAATACGCAGGGCCGCTACCGATTGTTCTCAAGGTGCGGTCTGCGAGGAGGAGGAATGGACAATGCCTTTCGTTGATCTAAAGTGCAACGAGAAGATTCCCGAGCGCGGGAAACACATATATGTGCACGACCCGGAAAACAGCGTGATTCCCGCTTGCAACGTCAAAACCATTCCGGGTGACATGACTGAACGCGGCTGCGCTTTCGCCGGCGCCCGCGGGGTGATCGGCGGTCCCATTGCCGACATCATCGCCATGGTGCACGCTCCGGTGGGATGCGCCTGGTTTACCTGGGGAACACGGCGCCATCTTTCCGACCTGTATCCGTGGGCCACGCCAACGCGGCTTGCCAACAGCGCCTTTAACCGCCGTTACTGCGCGGTCACGGACATGCAGGAGAAAGACGTCGTCTTCGGGGGCATGAAAAAGCTCAAGCAGTCTTGCGTTGAAGCCTTCCGGCTCTTCCCGGAGGCGCGCGGGATGATTATTTTCACAACCTGCACCACCGGGTTGATTGGTGACGACGTTCAGGGCGTGGCCCGCCAGGTGGAAAAAGAGGTCGGCAAGCTCGTTTTTACCGCGGAATCCCCGGGATGCTCCGGGGTCAGCCAGTCAAAAGGGCACCACGATTTCAACACCCAGTTCTACCGGCAGGTAAAGGCGCTGCGGCAGCGCCGCCCGGAACTGAAGATGCGCGAGGAGGATAAGACCGATTACGACATTTGCCTGATCGGGGATTACAACATGGACTGGGACTTGCAAGTAATCAAGCCGTTGTTTGAAAAGATCGGCGTTCGGATCGTGGCCGTGTTTTCGGGCAACGAACGCATCGAAAACCTGGTAAAGATGATCGATGTGAGGTTGAATGTCGTGCACTGCCAGCGCTCGGCCGAATACATCGCGCACATGATCCAGGACGGTTTTAACACGCCGTTCACCCGTGTTTCGCTTTACGGTATCGAACAGACCGCTGAGGCGCTGCGAAAGACCGCCGCCCACTTCGGACTTGAGGAACGGGCGGAAAAGGTTATCGCGGGGGAGATTGCCCGTGTGGAAAAGGCCATGGCTTTTTACCGTGAGAAACTGGCGGGCAAGCGCATCGCCATATACGTCGGCGGACCCCGTGTCTGGCACTGGATCCGCCTGATGGAGGAACTCGGCATGGAGGTTATCGCCGGCGCGTGCACCTTCGCTCACGAGGACGATTACGAAAAGATCAACGCCCGGAGCAAGCCGGGGGTCCTGGTTATCGATTCACCCAACGAGTTCGAACTCGAGGAGATGCTGATTACCTTAAAGCCCGATCTCTTCCTTGCCGGGCTCAAGGAAAAGTACCTGGGACGCAAAATGGGCATTCCCACGGTGAACTCACATTCTTATGAAAAAGGTCCGTACGCAGGTTTTGCCGGCATGGTCAATTTTGCCCGCGACATTTACCAGGGCATTTACGCGCCTGTCTGGCGCTTCCAGGACGGCATACCGGAAATGCCGCAAAGAGAGGGGGAAGACTGATGAAGCTGACAGAAATCCCGGTAGACGGGATACCTTACGATCACCTGCGTATTGAGAAGATACCTGTAACGCCGGCCTTCGCGCCACGAGACCCCGAACTCTTGCCCGCATCCAGCCGGGTGCTGGTGGTCAACCCCGACCGGATTTGCATGCCGATCGGCGCCATGTGGGCGGTTTTGGGCATTCACCGGGCAATACCCTTCGTCCAGGGAGCGCAGGGCTGCACCACATACGCCCGGTATACCTTCTCCCGGATCTTCAAGGAACCCGCGACAATCGCCACGGCTTCTTTTCACGAGGACGCCGCGGTGTTCGGCGGGCGAATGAATCTGGTGGAGGGGCTCCGCAATCTCGTGGTCCGTTACTGGCCCGAAGTAATAGGAGTGGTCACCACTTGCTCCAGCGAGATCATGGGCGACGACATGACCAGCTTTATCGGGGAAGCCCGGATGAAGTTGCAGGCCGAGATCGGTCCCGAAAGAACGGAGCAAATCGCCATCGTTCCCATCAACACGCCAAGCTTCGCCGGCTCACACGTTGAGGGGTACGACCGGGCGGCGAAGGCCTTCGTCCAGTCTCTGGCAACGGACCGGGACGCTCCTACGAACAGGGTGAACATCATTCCGGGCCTCTTCTACCCCGGAGATATTCGCGAGATAAAGCACATCCTACAGGAGATGGGCATCGAATCCACTGTGCTTTTCGACATCTCGGACACCTTGGACGCACCCCTGGAGCCGCCGCAGAGCATTCCCTATTACCCACCCGGCGGCACCCATGTGGCTGAAATCAAGGGCATGGCCAACGCCGCAGCTACTTTTGCCCTGCAACTAGACGCCGGCGGCAGCGGCGCCCGCTATCTCGAGCGAAAGTTCGGCGTTCCTGCGGTGGTGGGACCAGTCCCGGTGGGGGTAGTCGCGACGGACACCCTGCTGCAAAACCTCGGTAAGGCCACGGGATGCGCGACATCTCCCGCTTTACGCGCGGAGCGCGGGCGCCTTGTTGACGCGATGGCGGACACCTTCCACCACACCATGATGAAGCGGGTTGCCGTTTTCGGCGACCCGGACTATGTGTCGGGTATCACGCGGTTCGTTTGCGAACTCGGAATGACCCCCGTGGCCGTGTCGGCGGGAACGGAAAGCAAGAATTTCGCCGCCGCGGTGGAAACGGTCTTCTCCGAATACCAAAGCCTTTTCCTCGACCCGCCGAAGGTCTTCAACGGCAGCGACCTGTTTGAGTTCGAGGAGTACCTGAAGACGCTGCCGCGGCTTGACCTGATCATCGGCAACTCCAAGGGAGTCGATATCGCGCGTGAGCTGGAGGTCCCGATCGTGCGCGCCGGCTTCCCGATCTACGACCGTTTCGGGTACCAGAAGCGACCGATTGTGGGATACCGGGGTGCGGAACTGTTCCTTTACGAGATAGCCAACGCAGTGCTTGACCACCGCTACCCGGACGACCGCACGCAGCAGCTTTAATTGTAACTATTCAGGCACGGGTTTTAGGTCCGAATTCAGAAGTCAGTAGCCAGAATCCAGAATAGAGACGGGTTAGCCGAAATGTGAACCTACCTTGGATTTCTGAGAATGAAAAGCCTGATACTTGGTAGTATGCGATGGACTATTTACCAACACGTTCCAGAGTTTTGCTTTTATTCTGACTACTGAATACTGTATTCTGAATTCTGACGGCTGAATAGATACCTTTAATTTAAGTGGGGTGATACCGTGTCGATTCCTATTGAAGTACTGCCCTCACGGCAGGGTCATGTGGTTGTTAAGGGAAGAGGCCATCAAGTTCTTCCGGATTGCAGCCGCCCTACCCTTCCGGGGGTTGTTTCGGAGCGGGCCTGCGTCTTTTACGGGGCGCGCTGGATGCTCGCCGCTGTTCCCGACGTTATCCACCTGGTGCACGGTCCCGTCGGTTGCGCCTACTATGGACGCACCGTGCGGCGTAAGAGTTACCGTTTGCTGTCCACGGGTTTGGATGAACGCGACATCGTTTTCGGCGCAGGAGATAAACTCTTTGACGCCATCATGGAAGCGGCCGCACGTTATCCGGAAGCCCGTGCCGTTCTGGTATACGCCACCTGTGCCGTGGGGCTCACCGGTGAAGACATCTTGCGTGCCTGCAAGCGCGCCGCCGGGAAAATCGGCCGCAAGGTTGTTCCCGTCAACTCGCCGGGATTCTGCGGCCAGAGCCAGGCTGCCGGACACGATATCGCCGCCGCAATGCTGCTGGAACACTTTATCGGTACGGGAGGAAAACGGGAATTAATCGACAACGCGGTAAACATCCTGGGCGAGTTTGACATCCAGGGTGACTTGAACGAAATCGAAGATCTTCTAAGTCAACTCGGATTGAAAGTGAACTGCGCCTTTTCCGGCAGGGCTTCTACGTCTGCCATGGCCGATGCCCACCGGGTGAGATTAAATATCATTCACTGCCGCCGCACCGGGCAAACCCTGGCGGACGCAATGCGCGAACGGTTCGGCACCCCTTATCTTAAGGTTTCCTTCTTCGGCCCGGCGGAAACTACTTCCGCCATAAAAGTTATAGGTAAGTTTTTCGGCGTTGCCAGAGTTGAGGAATTTATTTCGCGTGCAAACCAAAAGGCCGAAAGCGAAGCCGCCCCCTTTTTGCAACAACTGGCAGGAAAACGCGTTGCCCTGTTTTTTGGCGCTTCTCGAATCGGTTCCATGGCCAAGGTCTTTGGCGAGTTGGGCATGGAGGTGGTAATGGCGGGCTCCCAGTACGGGTGCCGCGGCGATTACCAGGAAGCCGAAGCTAAAGTGGCAAACGGCGCGGTGCTGATTGACGACGCCCACGATAAGGAGCTGGCGGAGCTAATGCGCAAACAGCGGCCGCATCTTCTGGTGGGCGGCACCAAGGAAAAATACCTGGCACACAAAATGGGCGTACCGTTCCTGGTGTTTCCCCAGGAGATGGGTCCTTTTGCCGGGTTTAGGGGTTTCGTAAATCTTGCCCGCCAGACGGCAGGTCTGGTCAGCGGGCCCGTGTGGCGTCTGGCCCATGGTTAAACAGTAGCAGGCCGGTGGATTTTAAGACCCGGGTTTATAGCCGGCAATCATAGAGGAGGAATCTTATTATGCAAATCGGTGGAGCCTTAGACAACGCGTTCGAACACCCGTGTTTTACAAAGGGCGCCGCGAGACGGTTCGGCAGGATACACCTGCCGGTGGCCCCTGACTGCAACATAAAGTGCCGCTACTGCACCCGCAAACACGATTGCGCCAACGAAAGCCGTCCGGGCGTAACCAGCCGGTTGCTCACCCCGCCTGAAGCCATCGAGCGTTTGTCCCGCGTGGTGGACAAAGATCCGCGCATCCGGGTGGCGGGCATCGCCGGACCCGGCGATCCCCTTGCCAACCTTGAGACGCTGGACACTTTGAGGTTGGTTCATGAGCGTTTCCCCCGGCTGATTAAGTGCATCAGCACAAACGGACTCGCATTGCCGGAATACGCATTGCTGCTCAAGGCCTTCGGCGTACAGACCGTAACCGTTACGGTAAACGCGATCGATCCTGCAGTAGGGGCTCAAGTCTACGAATATGTTAATTTCCGGGGCGATGTTCTCCGGGGCGCGGATGCCGCGTCACTGCTCTGGAGTCAACAAGCGGAGGGTATTGTCGAAGCCGTTCGTCTGGGGATGCGCGTCAAGATCAACTCTGTATACATTCCAGGTGTTAATGACCGTCACCTTTCTAAGGTTGCGAGAACGATGGCCAACCTCGGCGTGCACTTAATGAATATAATACCGCTTATACCCCTATCCGACTTTGCCAACCTCGTACCGCCATCGGTCAAAGAACTGACCTTTGTCAGAACAGTGTGCCGGCAGTATATCCCCCAGATGGACTGGTGCCGCCAGTGTCGCGCGGACGCGGCGGGTTTGTTAATCTCGCAGCTCGTAAACCAACCTGTTCGTTGACAGGGGGGCAAGCAAATGTTGAAGCCTTTTATCGTCGATGTCACCCTCCGGGACGGGGAACAGACGCCCGGCGTAGCCTTTAGCACCAGGGAGAAGGCAATCATCGCCCTCATGCTGGACCGTTTGGGCGTATACCAGATCGAAGCCGGTATTCCGGCCATGGGCGAAATCGAGCAGCAGGCGATTAAAACCATCGTCCTAATGGGCCTTCGCAGCCGGGTAAGCACTTGGAACCGGATGGTGTTGGATGACGTTAGGGCATCTCTTGCCTGCGGGGTTAAGGCCCTTCATGTCTCCGCTCCGGTTTCTTCCCTGCATATCCGGCACAAACTGGGCCGTTCCCGAACATGGGTGCTCACGCGCATGAAAGAGGTACTGCGCTATGCCTTATCCCACGGTTGTGCGGTGACCGTCGGTGCGGAAGACGCCTCGCGGGCGGAAGAATCCTTCCTGCTTGAATTCGCGCTCACGGCTATGAATTCAGGGGCGGAACGCCTGCGTTACTGCGATACGGTGGGTGTGCTCGACCCCTTCTCGACCTTCGAACGCATCAGCCGCCTGCGCGAAAAAGCGCCCATACCGTTGGAATTTCACGGGCACAACGACTTCGGCATGGCCACCGCAAACGCGCTGGCGGCGTTAAAGGCCGGGTGCGGCTACGTTGACGTCACCGTCGGCGGCCTCGGAGAACGCGCCGGTAACACATCGCTCGAAGAACTGACCGCTGCGCTTTACGGAATATAC
The DNA here is from genome assembly GCA_003604985.1 of Ammonifex sp. Lineage (GTDB taxonomy): Bacteria > Bacillota > Desulfotomaculia > Desulfotomaculales > Ammonificaceae > SURF-55. The sequence goes on along the minus strand of QZIW01000024.1, from coordinate 14,510 downwards.
GGTATCAGGCCGGCGCTGGAAAGCAGAATTCTTGGGTTGCTGGGACGATACGTTTCCCGGGCCGCAAACCGCATAACGGGCCGGCATCCTTACGTGGCGACGGACCGGCGGGGAGTAACGCCGGGTTTGACCTGCGCTTTGCCATAGACGGATTACAAGCGCCTTACTACCCTTTTGGAGGAAAAAACTATGAGAGGAATCATGGTTCTTCCGACAACACTCCTCATCACGGCTTTGCTCGCACTACTGTTTTCGGCTGGTTGCCGGGAGGTGTCCCGTCGGGAGGTCGCGCAACAGATTACGGTGTCCTGCGCCATGAGTCTTAAGGGTGCAATGGAGGAAATAAGGGCCCAATACCCGGATAAAGGTGTCACCGTACGATTTAATTACGGTGCATCGGGTTCCCTGCAGCACCAGATTGAACAGGGGGCGCCCGTCGACCTTTTTATATCAGCCGGTCAAAAGCAGATGGACGATCTCGCGAAGAAAGGTCTCATCGATCACGAAACACGCACCAACCTTCTCGGCAACGAGATCGCGCTTGTTTCGTTTGCGGGGGCAGCAAAGATCAAGGATTTTAAAGATCTGGCAGAACCGGAGATTAAAAGGATCGCCATCGCCGACCCATCGACATCGCCTGCGGGCACCTACGCCCGCGAAACCCTGACGCGCCTGGGCTTGTGGAAAACACTGCAGCCTAAGATCGTATTGGGTAAAGATGTAGACCAGGTTATGCACTACGTCCAACAAGGTAACGTTGAAGCGGGAATCATCTTCGTTTCAGACACGGTCTACGGCGGCAAAACCATATCCATAATAAAAACCGGCGACGGCTTGCATCGCCGAATCCTTTACCCGGCGGCGATAATCAGCGCCGGGGAACATAAGAAGGCCGCGCGTGATTTCCTGGGTTTTCTTGGAGGGCCGGAAGCGTCGAAGGTCTTTGTCAGGCACGGCTTCATTCCGCAGCCTCAAGCGCCATAACCCCGCTAATCACGTTCCAGGAGGAACCGACGCGTATGCCGGAAGAAACAATTGCCGCTATTCTCTTGTCCCTCAAAGTCGCAGCAATGGCCACCACCGCCGCTGCGATAATCGGAGTCGCTTGCGCCCGTCTCCTTACCCGCCTGCGTTTTACGGGAAAAGAAGCGGTGGAAACGGCTTTGCTGCTTCCTATGGTCCTCCCCCCTACCGTGCTGGGATTCGGCCTGCTTCTTGTTTTCGGGCGCAACGGCCCTTTTGAGTCCCTCTTCGGAACCAACCTGCTTTTTACCTGGTGGGCGGCGGTGATAGCGTCGGCGGTGGTAGCCTTCCCGCTGGTTTATCAAAACGCCAAAGCGGCCTTTGAAAAGGTTGACCCCGACCAGGAAAACGCCGCCCGGACCACAGGTGCCGGGGAAGCGCGCGTTTTTTTCACCGTAAGCCTCCCGCTGGCGTGGCCGGGAATTATGTCGGGGCTTGTGCTCGCCTTCACACGGGCACTCGGGGAGTTCGGCGCCACCCTTATGGTTGCGGGCAACATCCCCGGCAAGACGCTTACGGTTCCTATGGTGATCTACTTTGCGGTAGAATCGGGCGACTACGCAACGGCGACGCCTTTGGTAGCGATTGTATTGTTGCTCTCCTTTACGGTTCTTTTCGGGCTCCAGCACTGGTCCCGGCGGCGGCTCGTTCGCTACACCATGCAAAGAAGGCATCTTTAACAATGTTAAAAGTGGATATTTTAAAACGGCTGCCCGACTACCTCCTCAAGGCAAGTTTCTCCGTAGCGGCCGGTGAGTTGCTTGTCCTTGCCGGCCCTTCGGGATCGGGCAAAACAACCATCCTCGAATCCTTAGCGGGGCTGCAGCGGCCGGATGCCGGCAATATTAAACTTAACAACCAGATTCTTTTTTCAAGCATCAAAAGGGTGGACGTGCCCACCGCAAAAAGAAACATTGGCTTTGTATTCCAATCATACGCCCTTTTCGAACACCTGACGGTGGAGGGAAATGTTCGTTACGCCACCCGCGGTATCGACAAGCCCGCAAGGACTCGCCGCATAAAAGAGTCCATGGAGCGATTCGGTATCGGTTACCTCCGCGAGCGTTTCCCGGCACAGCTTTCGGGCGGGGAACGCCAGCGGGTTGCTCTGGCCAGGGTGCTTGCGCAAAACCCGGCCGCGCTCTTCCTCGATGAGCCTCTTGCGGCGCTGGACCGGAAACTGCGGGAACAACTGCGGCAGGATATCGCCAGGCTTCCCGGCGAACGGAACATCCCGGTCATCCTGGTGACCCATTGCTCCTGCGAGGAACGCCTGGCCACCAGGGTCTTACGGCCACAACGCAACGACAACACGATTAGCTGGATGCGCTGAAATATAGCGGTATTATATTCCGACAATCAAAAAGGAATTGCGTTATGGACGGTTAATTATGACGATATCAATGAAATGTAGTCTTAATACGATACGGGGATTGCAACGAAAGGAAGAATTCCTCTGGAATATTTACTACATATAGACAATTGGAGGGACATTTTGAAAGCCTTAGTAATTCAACACGTTGCCTGCGAAGGGCCTGGACTGCTTTCAGACGCGCTCCTTAAGCGCAATTGGGAACTCGACATCTGTTATATGGACTTGCCCAACGGAACTTTGCCGGCAAGCCTCGCCGGTTACAACGCTTTTATCGTTCTTGGTGGACCAATGGGAGCCTATGAAGAAGAAGCCTTTCCTTACCTCCTCCGTGTGCAGGAACTGATTCGGGAAGCGGCGTCAACCGGCCTACCCACTGTGGGCATCTGTCTCGGCGGACAGCTCATCGCACGCGCGCTCGGCGCCGAAGTAAAGCCCAACCCGGTAAAGGAAATCGGCTGGCACCCAATTCGCCTGACCCCTGAAGGGCAGGCAGCGCCGCTTTTTGCCGGCCTTCCCTATGAATTTCAGGTCTTCCAGTGGCACGGAGACACCTTCGCTATCCCCGCCGGGGCGTCGCTTCTGGCGCAGGGGGAACTCTGCCTCAACCAGGCGTTTGTTGACAACCACGTATGGGCGCTCCAGTTTCATCTTGAAGTTACGCCGGATATAATCGCCAGTTGGGCCGAAATCTACGCGGATGAGCTTGCGGATTTTTCCGGCCCGGACGCGGCGGAAGCACTCGCGCGTGAAACCCAGCACCACTGGGAAGCCGGGTACGGCCAGCGGGAACAATTTTTAAATAACCTCTGCGCGATTCTTGAGGGTAAGGCAGATTGATTGGCAGATCATCTTTTTTGCCAGGCATTTTAACCCAAAGGATACTTCAAAATATATCGTTAAACTATTGACACTGTTCGCCCTTGCCGATAATCTAAGGGTGTAAGCGCTTTACAATGTTGTGAAGCAGGGCGAAGACGCCCAGAGGAACTTACGTTTCTCTGGGCGTTTGTATTTTTCAAGCCGGCGCTGAGGTCACCCGTCATATAGATGCGCAGGTGGCCGTACCGGTGAAACGCAGGGTTTTTGATCCACAGAATACGGCGAAAAGAGGGCAACGCAGCCCCAGGGATCGCAGTACTGTGGATTTTTGTTTTTTACGGACCGGGGAACGGCAGGGCCCCCGGGCTATGTCGGCAGCGGGACGGCATGGCGGCGGTAGACCGCTCTGTTTAGCCTTGGGGAACCAGGACAAAAACTAATGGTGAACCGGCGACCAGAATGAAAAGTGGTTTGGCGGCTCCCATTTTTCAAGTCCCGAATGACTGAACCAGAACCATGCGAAACTAAACTCAAGAAAGTGGGTGCATCTAATGCTAACTACTTCCGACCCGAGGACGACCGGTGTCAACCCCTGTTATGCATGCCCATCATTGGGCGCGGCCTATCTTGTAACGGGGATTCCCGGAGGAATTCCGCTCATTCACGGCCCGCAAAGTTGTTGCGGTTTCATACGCTACTTGCTTACACGCCATTTCAGCGAACTCCGGGGCATTAAGGCCTTGGCCGATGAGGACGCGGAGGTTTTCGGCGGCCGCCGCAGCATCGCTAAGTCTGTCCGCAACCTGGTGAAGCGTTACAACCCGTCGTTTATCGGCATCATAAGTACCTGCTTGAGCGGTACCACCGGTGACGATATCGAGGGTAGCGTCCGCCAGGTGAAGGCGGAATTCTCAGGAGAAACGACGGAAATACTATTGTTAAAAATTACAAACCACTCCGGCAGCCACACCGGGGGCTATGACACCGCCTGCCGGGCCGCGCTCCAACACCTGGTAAAGAGCCCGGGGAAAACCAACGGCAGGGTGAATTTAATCCCCGGAATTATAAACCCGGGTGACATCCGTGAGGTAAAGCGGATGATGAATGCGATGGGCGTGCCGTTTACCGTGCTTTTTGATTTTCCGCCGGCCCTGATCGCCCCACCTGAAAGCGGCACCGCCCCACTTTCCAACGGCAGGACTCCGCTCGCAGACCTGGCCGATGCTTTAAACGCGTCCGGTACGGTCGCCTTGTGCGGGCATGCGGGTGGAGCGGCGGCGGCCTATCTCTACCGCGAGTTCCGGGTTCCGGGGTTATACGGACCCCTGCCGGTGGGAATTGAAAGTACCGACCGCTTTTTGGAAAATGTGTTGAAGCTTAGCCGCGCGGATAAACCCGCAGCCCTGAACAATGAGCGTTCGCGTCTTGAAAGAGCCGTGGCCGATGCGATAGCCTATACGACCGGAAAGAAGGTTGCCCTAACCGCCGATTCCGATCTTCTGCTGTCCATGACCCGGTTTGTGTGTGAACTCAAGATGGAACCCACGGTGGTTATGAGCAGTTCACCGAGCGCGGTCTTTACCCTCAAGATCAATGAGGTGGCGGCGGAGTTTGGTGTTTCACCGGTCGTAATCACCGGCAGCGACTTGACCCGCTTTGAGGCTACCGTTAAGGACACCGGCGCCGACGTCGTGTTCGGGCCTTCCTACACGGCGGGAATAGCAAATGAAGCCGGCCTTTCGTTGGTAAGGATAGGTTTTCCGATCTACGATCAACCGAGCTGCCACCGGTGGCCCATATTGGGTTATAAGGGGGGCCTGAGGCTTCTGGACCTGATCGTTGGGGCCGTGTCGGTGAATAACCAGAACACGTGCACAGGTCCGGGTGCGCGTTAACAGTGCGGGAGTTGTTATAAACTTGAAGTTGGCCTTGGTTCAGTTTAACCCTACTATCGGAGACGTATCCGGAAATACGGCGCGGATGCTGGCAGCGGTAACACGGGCCGAATCGGCGGGGGCCGATTTGGCGGTTTTTCCCGAACTGGCGGTGGTCGGTTACCCACCGCGCGACTTGCTCTGGCGCAAAGAATTAATCGAAGCGGTGGAGCGGGCTCTCTGGGAAAAGTTCGCCCCGTCGAGCAAAAAAATGGGGATCCTAATCGGCGCGCCGGTGAAGGGGGACAACTGTTTGCACAACGCGGCCCTCTTGTTTTACGGCGGTATGCTTGTCGGCCGTCAGGAGAAGACCCTCCTCCCTAATTATGACGTTTTCGACGAAACACGCTATTTCCAACCGGCGGAAGACCTCTACCCGTCAAGGTTCCAGGGAGAAGCGATAGGACTTACCGTCTGCGAGGACATCTGGAACGATAAGGACTATTGGAATCGCAGAATATATGACATTGACCCGGTAGAAGAACTGGTAGCGGAAGGAGCATCAATACTGGTCAACATCTCTGCCTCACCGTACCATTTCGGTAAACGGCGGTTGCGCGCGCAGATGTTGAGCCACACCGCCCGGAAGCACAGCCGGCTGCTGGTGTACGTCAACCAGGTCGGAGCAAACGACGAGCTTATCTTTGACGGATCAAGCATGGTGATCGACGAGCTTGGACAGGTGATCTGGGAGGGTCGCGCTTTCGAGGAAGACTTCGCCGTCATCGACGTCGGTGCGCCCCGAACCGGCAGGGAATCGAAAGCGGTCAACGAAGATGTCTCATGCGTTCACGCGGCCCTCGTACTGGGCATCCGGGACTACCTCCGGAAGACCGGGTTCAAACGTGCGGTGGTAGGCCTGAGCGGCGGGATCGACTCCTCGGTGGCGGCCGCCCTGGCGGCGGCGGCGCTTGGTCCGGAAAACGTCCTCGGCGTGGGCATGCCGTCCCGGTATTCGTCCCCCGACAGCCTGCGGGACGCCGAAGCCCTGTCGGTTAACCTCGGTATCGGGTGGCGGGTTGTGCCCATTGACCAAGTTTTCCAATCTTACCTCGTGTCGCTTTGCGAGAACGGGAAGCCAAAACTGGATATAGCGGAAGAAAACGTGCAGGCCCGCATCCGCGGTAACATTTTGATGTTCATTTCGAACAGGGAGGGTTTCCTGTTATTGAGTACAGGTAACAAGTCCGAACTGGCGGTGGGTTACTGTACACTTTACGGAGACATGTCCGGTGGCCTTTCCGTCCTGGCGGACGTGCCCAAGTTGATGGTTTACGAGTTAGCGAGTTATATCAACCGGAAACGGGAGGTCATCCCGTCCGGTGTTTTCACCAAGCCGCCTTCCGCAGAACTGAGACCTGACCAACGGGACGAGGATTCGCTTCCGCCTTACCAGGTGCTTGACCCGATACTGAAGGCGTACATCGAGGAGGGTCTCTCCGCCGGCGAAATTGCCGGGCGGGGGTTTAATTCCGACCTTGTAGCCAAGATCATCAGCAAGGTAGACGCGGCCGAGTATAAACGCAGGCAGGCCCCGCCGGGACTCAAGGTAACCACCAAGGCTTTCGGTATGGGGCGGCGTTTACCAGTCGCCTGGTCACCAGGATGGTAAAAAAACATTTCGCGGGTATTGATTTTCGACACAGGTAGCGTATAATATTAAAACGGATAGCACCGAGTTTGGTCCGCGTAAGCGAAAACCACCAACGAAGGTGGTTTTCATTGACCCGGAAGCGGGTGCTATCGTAAAATTTTCTGTTTTGGATCTTAAAAAATAAGGGGTACGCTGGTGTATCCCGAAGCGGCAACGGCGCCCTACGCGGTATAACCGCAGGGCGTCGTTTTGTTCAGGGGGCTTCCTTCGTGAGAGAGCGAGTGATCATCGCGGATGAGGACGCTACATGGCGAAAAAACATATTTTCCTGGCTTGGTACCGTCAGTTATCAAGTGGTGGGGGAAGCCGCCGACGGGACAACCGCGCTGAACCTCATCCGTATGCGCCAGGTGGATTTGGCCGTGATATCGGCGCACCTGCCTGGAATAAGCGGCCTGGAAATAGCCTCGATCATTCATGAAGACAAGCTCGCCCCGGTTATCTTAAGCTGCTCCCACTTGTGGGAGGATGTGCTGGAGAACGCTAAGGCGGCCAGGGTTTGCGGCTTACTTGTTAAACCCTTCGACGAGACGGTTTTGATTCCGGCGGTCACATTTGCACTAACTAACTACCGGGAACTTATCGCGCTCGAACAGCAAGCCTGGAAATTGAAAACCACCCTTGAGAACCGTAAGGCCATCGAGAAGGCCAAAGGGCTTCTCATGGAGAACTTTAATATTTCGGAAAGCGAAGCTTTCCGGCGCATTCAAAAGCTGAGTATGGACAAACGCCTGCCGATGCGGGAGGTCGCGGATGCGATCATTCTGTCGCAGGGCTTGACCGGCGGGCTTAAAAAAACTAGGTAATCGTTTGGTACGGTGGCTGTACCAGATTTGGTGGGCAACGGCGCCTGCGTTATTGGTATCTGTAGGCGTTTATTGTCTGTAGAGGTGTGTCATCATCCTCTATCTCCTTACCGGGGCAGCCCAGTAGGGAGAATTTTTTCAACAGCCAAATTTTTCGCGGAGGAGAAGGCTAAGCGATGTGTCGTCTGTTTTGTATCACCAGCGACCAACCCCTGTCCCCGATGACGGCCGTAAAAGCACTTGACGTTATGCGGGAAGGTCATGACGGATCGGGAGTGGGGCTTTTTCTGACGGACCTTGCGGGGCCCTTCGAGGAGCTGAAAGGGGCGCCCATCCTTTCCGGTATATTTACCAACGACGGCTGGATGCGCCTCGATCACTTCATGATGAACATCGGTTTCATCGCCAAGTACAGGAGCTCGATCAAGGTCTCCAAGAGCCCACCCCCCGGGGTCCCCAGGCGGGACATCTATCTCATCCGCGCTTATGAATACCCGGAAGACTGGGAAGGGTTGTCCGAGAGCGAGATACGTCATCGGCTGATGCTCATCCGGCTGCAGCTCAGGCAAATGGGTGAGGAAAAAGAGGACATGATCGTGTACAGCTTCTGGCCGGATGTGATCGTCCTCAAGGAGATCGGCGACCCGATGACGGTTGCGGAGTACCTGCAGCTCGACCGCAAGGACCTCCACGCGCGCACGATTTTGGCCCAGGGCCGCCAGAATACCAACTACGCCATCAACCTTTATGCCTGCCACCCCTTCTTTATTCAGGGAGTGGCCACGATGACGAACGGCGAGAACACCGCCTTCGTGCCGATCAAGGAATTCTTGATGTCGCGTGGGTTTCCGGGCTACATCGGGTACAACTCCGACTCGGAAGTTTTCACGCACATCCTCCATTACGCCCTGAACCAACTGGGGCTGGGGATCGACGCCTATAAACACATCATCACTCCTTTACAGGACCAGGACCTGGCCGATCATCCCAACGGCCCGTTTTTGAAGCAGCTCAAACATTCGTGCCGGAGGTTGATCATCGACGGGCCCAACTGCGTCATCGGGTGCCTCCCCGACAAAACATGCTTCATGGTCCAGGACAGGAAAAAACTCCGGCCGGGCGTAGTCGGGGGAAGGCCCGGCCGCTACGCCTTTTCGTCTGAAATTTGCGGCCTGGACGCGGCAATCCCCGACCGGGACAAGAGTAAAGACTTTCAGCCGATGCACCTGGATACGGCTATCGTAGCTCCAGACCGTTTGGAGGTTAAAGTATGTTCGCAAATGGATTCATTGGACCTGACACTTTAAGCGTCAAAGACCTGCCCTGGCAGATCCACTGGGACAAGGATAAGTGCACCCTCTGCGGCCGCTGTACGGCCGTCTGTCCCGTGCACGCCATTGAACTCGGGGTCCACCGCAAGAGGCTGGTTCAGACGCCTCCGGTCGGCGAGCTTGCCAGAAAGCACGACCTGGCGAACGTCTTCCAGGTGTTCTACGGCATCCGGCAGAAGACGGACCCCGCGCACGCCTGCGTGGGATGCGCCATGTGCAGCCTGGTGTGCCCGAACGGCAGCATTATCCCTTGCCGGAGCGACGAAGCCGATAAGCTTAAATTCCACATCAACAGAGGCGGCTACCCGAGGCGCCGCGGCGGGCGCAGGAACGTCCCGGAACAACCGCCGGGCGGTATTCTCGACCGGATAAAGTTCACCCGCATCTCCATGCTGACCGATCCCGCCCTCGATGCGGGACGTCATGAATTCGAACTGCGTACCCTCCTCGGCAGGGTACTCCCTCCCGAGGAAAGTTTGAGACTCTATCGGGAGCAGGGGTGGGTTCCTCCGGTCCGGGAGATTTATCCACTGATCATCGGTTCGATGTCCTTCGGCGCCCTTTCCCCCGCCATGTGGGAAGGGCTGCAAATGGGGGTCGCTTACCTCAACGAAGAACTGGGCATACCGGTCCGCATTTGCACGGGCGAAGGCGGTTGCCCGCCGCGCCTGCTGCGCTCCCGCTTTTTGAAGTACGTCATCCTGCAGATCGCAAGCGGATACTTCGGCTGGGACGAGATCATTCACGCCCTCCCGGAAATGAAGGAAGACCCCTGCGCCGTTGAAATCAAGTACGGCCAGGGGGCCAAGCCCGGCGACGGCGGCCTGCTCATGTGGTACAAGGTGAACAAGCTGATTGCGGCTATTCGCGGGGTGCCGACGGGGGTAAGCCTGCCCAGCCCGCCGACGCACCAGACCAAGTATTCCATCGAGGAAGCGGTGGCCAAGATGATCCAATCCATGTACATGGCCTGGGGCTTTCGGGTGCCTGTGTACCCGAAGATCTCCGGTACTTCGACGGCTCTGGCCGTACTGAACAACCTTACCAGGAACCCCTACGCCGCCGGGCTGGCGATTGACGGGGAAGACGGCGGCACGGGAGCGGCCTACAACGTCTCGATGGACCATATGGGACACCCGATCGCCAGCAACATCCGGGACTGCTACCTCAACCTCGTAAAGGTGGGACAGCAAAACGAAATTCCCCTCTTTGCCGGCGGCGGGGTCGGCAAGTACGGCAACCTAGCCGCCAACGCCGCCGCGCTGATCATGCTCGGGGCAAGCGGCGTTCAGATCGGCAAATACATGATGCAAGCTGCGGCCGGGTGTGTGGGCTCCGAATCGGACCGCTGCAACATCTGTAACATAGGGCTGTGCCCCAAAGGAATAACCGCCCAGGACCCGCGCCTTTACCGGCGCCTTGACCCGGAGAAAGTCGCGGAACGCGTCGTAGACGTCTTTCTGGCCTTTGACACGGAGCTGAAAAAGATCGTGGCACCGCTCGGCCGTTCCACTTCGCTGCCCATCGGCATGTCCGACGCGCTGGCGATCAACGACCGTAGCGCCGCCGAGCGGCTGCAGATAAAGTACGTGGTCTGATGAAAGAAAAGAATCCAGTAGTCAGAACGAATAAATCAGACTTCTGGCTTCTGCCTTCTAAATTCCGGATTCTGATTCTGACATCTGAATGGTCGAAATAGCTTCAGCGAGGAGTCGAGTATGAAAGAACAACAGTTTTACCGTGTTTCCGGATTGGAAGACGGTCGTCGGCTGGAATCGCGAATTTTGGAAGAACGGCTCCAAAAAGCCGTTGCCGACGGGCATAGGCGCTTGCTGGTGGAAGCTTACGGCCACCACGGGATCGGCGGGCGGTTATGGAAGTCCGGTGATGAACCCGTCCACGTCAGAATCGAGGGCCCTCCGGGACAGCGGGTGGGCTCCATGGGTTTTCCCAATACGCGGATCGAGATCATGGGGCCCGCCTCGGACGATACCGGCTGGTTGAACGCCGGCGCCGACATCGTGGTGCACGGGAACGCCGCCAATGGCACGGCCAACGCGATGGCCCAGGGAAAAATCTATGTGGCAGGAAATATCGGCGCTCGCGGTATGACTATGACCAAGCACAACCCCCGCTTCGACCCCCCGGAACTCTGGGTACTGGGGTCCGTCGGCGATTATTTTGCGGAGTTCATGGCGGGCGGTATTGCGGTAATTTGCGGCCATAACCCCCAGAATCCGGAAAATATCCTGGGATACCGCCCCTGTGTGGGTATGGTCGGCGGGAAGATCTATTTCCGCGGTCCTCACAAGGGATACAGCCAGGCGGACGCCAAACTTATAGCCATCTCGGACGCGGACTGGGATTGGCTGATAAACAACCTTCGTATTTTTCTCGAAACCGTTCGTTGTCCCGATCTCTACAGCCGGCTTACCCGGCGGGAAGAATGGCAACTGCTGACGGCGCGCAGCCCGCACGAGAAACTCGTCCAGCCAAGGCGTTCCATGAACGTCTTCAACCGGGAGGTTTGGGACAAGGAACTCGGGCGTGGAGGTTTGCTCGGCGATTTGTTGGACCCGACCCAGGGTCCGGTCCCGGTTATCACTACCGGGCACCTGCGGCGCTTTGTACCGGTCTGGGAAAACCGGGAGTACAAAGCCCCCTGTGAAGCGAGTTGTCCGACAGGGATACCCGTGCACGAACGCTGGCGGTTGGTCCGTGAAGGGCGAATCGATGAAGCGGTCGACCTGGCGCTTGCTTATACGCCTTTTCCGGCAACGGTTTGCGGCTACCTCTGCCCGAACCTGTGCATGCAGGGGTGTACCCGTAAGGTGTCCAACATGGCGCCCCCCGACGTGAGCCGGTTGGGTAAAGCAAGCCTCACCGCTGATCTCCCCCCATTCCCGCCAATCACGGGGAAGGGCGTCGCCGTCATCGGCGGCGGACCCGCAGGTATTTCAATCGCCTGGCAACTCCGGCGGCTCGGCCATGAAGCGGTCATCTACGATACCGAACGAACACTTGGAGGGAAGCTTTCTTTTCTTATTCCGAAAACGCGCATCCCTCAAGAAGTGCTGAACGCGGAGTTGGAAAGGGTAAGGAAGGTGATCCCCCACGTATACGTGGAGCAGCGCCCGGGTGCGCAGGAAATAGAGCAAATGAAGTTGGATTACGACTTCATTGTAATTGCCGTGGGCGCCCAGAAACCAAGAGTTTTGCCCATTCCAGGAAAGGAAAGGCTGGTGCCCGCCCTAAGTTTTCTCCGCCAGAGCAAGGTGGACCAAGCCGAGGTTGGGAAGCGTGTGGTGATCATCGGCGCGGGCAATGTCGGCTGCGATGCCGCCACGGAAGCATACCGGCTGGGAGCCGAAGAGATAACCCTGATCGATGTCCAGCAGCCGCTCTCTTTCGGGAAAGAGCGCGAAGCCGCCGAGGCCGTGGGCGCCAGGTTCCGCTGGCCGTGTTTCAGCAAGGCGGTGACTGAAGAAGGACTTGAACTCACCACCGGCGAGGTCATCCCGGCGGATACGGTCATCATTTCGATCGGGGATATGCCCGACCTTGATTTTCTCCCCGGAAGTGTAACCGTGGAACGCGGGTTTATTAAGGTCAACGATATGTACCAGACCACTGACCCGCAGATTTTCGCCATCGGCGATGCCGTAAAACTCGGCCTTCTCACCGATGCTATCGGTGCAGGCCGAAAAGCGGCCCGGGCCATTTCGGACATACTGGCGGATAAAATCCCCTCCCAAGGGGGCACGCAGGAGATGATCGACTACACCCGCATCAAGCTCGAATACTTTGACCCCAGGTTGGAGCGCTTTGAAGACGTGGCGGCGTGCGCGCTTCAATGCTCTTCCTGCGGTACGTGCAGAGACTGCGGGGTTTGTATCAATGTCTGCCCGCAGGCGGCAATTTCGCGGCGGGAAAACGGCAACGGAACCTTTGAGATGGTAGCGGACCCTGATAAATGTATTGGGTGCGGCTTCTGCGCCGCCGCCTGCCCGTGCGGCGTCTGGAATCTCGTGGAGAACGAGCCGCTTGAATGATAGAAGTCAGTAGCCAGAAGCCAGAATGTAGAATATAGAAGACAGGAGTCCTGGATTCCCAACATTCTGTATTCTGAATTCTGTCTTCTGTATTCTTAACCTTGAACCTTGAACCTTGAACGTTGAACTTGTTTCAGCTTAGCAGTCTGTCGACCACGTACTCGGCAAAAGGCATGGCCGAGGTAAACGCAGGGGAGATCGCGTTTAGCACGTGTATAGCGTCGCCGTCCTTCAAGACAACGAAGTCCCCGACCAACCTCTTCCTCCTCCAGTCAACCAACTGGGGTCTTATCCCTACCTTGCTGCAAGGTATGATGTCGCTGTTTTTGACCGCCGGTACCAATTGACCCGCCTCCTCCGTGAAAACGTGCCGCGAGTATTTCCTCACTTCGGTAAGGGCAACGGTCCTGAAGGCGCGGTCGGCAACGAAAAGAACGGCGTCCCGCCATAAGATGCTGATGGATTCGGGTCCCACACCGCGAAAAAGGCCGTAGTTCTCCCTTCCGAGGGCGGGGATGGCTGTCGGGCCGATGGTTACCTCGCCGTAAACACCCCTGGTAAAATGCACGCCTAAAAACGGGTTCCTCAGATCCGGTACCGGGTAAATGCTCGTCCTGACCAGGTGGCCGGCTTCCGGGTGCAGTTTCTTATATGTTCCCTTGAAAGGAAGGATGCGGTACCCGCGCCCGGCGTCGAAAGCATGTGCTACAAAGTCGCTGTACGCCCCGGCGGCGTTAATCAGTTTGTTAAAGGTCACCCTCCCTCTGCTGGTTACCACGCTCCTGCCGCTCGATAACCCGACAAATGCCGTGTTGTAGTGAATCGCTAACCGCCCGGAGGACAGCAGTTCGTTTTCGAGCGCCTGAAGAATCTTTACCGGGTCTACGACGCTGGTATTGGGAGAATACAGGGCCTTGTCACAGGTGCTTGCGTGAGGCTCAATTTCCTTGAGTTCTTGCGCCCCAATCTCTTTCACTTCGATGCCGTTCGCCCGGCCCCGCCGTGAAAGTTCCTCCAGAACCGGGACCTCCGCCTCTTTTCTCGCTACAATCACCTTTCCTGTATCCAAAAGAGGCAGCCCTTTTTCCCGGCAGTACTCTTTCATCCGGCGGTTGCCCTCGATACAGAACCTCGCCTTGAAGGTATCCGGCGTATAATATACCCCGGCGTGGAGCACGCCGCTGTTCCTACCGCTGGCGTGCTTCCCCGGAGCACTTTCCTTTTCTATTAACAATACGTCTTCCGCACCCCTGAGGAGCAACTCTCTGGCGACGGTTAAACCGATGATACCCCCACCGATCACCAGTATGTCGCATTTTCCCGGTACCAAAAATCAACCCCCGCTTTCTGAAACCGCCCTTACTGACCCGTTTGTCCTAAACCGACATTGCGCATGGAAGAATGGTCACTATAGTACTACTGTCACGAGACGGCAAAAGACTCGATTTGAGCATAACACACGGGCCAACCGTTGAAAAGCTGCGACTATTCGACAACAACCGCCTCACACAATCCA
>QZIW01000018.1 GCA_003604985.1 Ammonifex sp. | reverse complement strand
GTCACAGAGGGGAAAATGGATCGAGTAGACCCGTAAGCGGGTTACTTAGGGGCAGTAGCGTAACACAGGCGGAACGTGGCGAGGAGCGAGCAATGCGAGAAGGTCCAGGCGGGGACGAACCGGAGCATACTTGGTCGTATGTGAGGATTCGGCCCCGCCTGGCCGACAAAGCAGTGCGAAGCTCATCGCCGCGCCCACCGAAAGAAGCACTATTTTCAAGGGAGGGCGGGGATTCTGGCGCGGGCGCTAATGATTCAGGGGACGGCTTCGCACGTGGGCAAGAGCATATTGGTAACAGCGTTTTGCCGCATCTTCAAGCAGGACGGTTACCGGGTGGCGCCGTTCAAGGCGCAGAATATGGCCTTGAATGCTTATGTTACCTCTGACGGTGGGGAGATCGGCCGGGCTCAGGGGATACAGTCGGAAGCGTCGGGGGTTGCGGCTACAGTAGACATGAACCCTGTACTTCTGAAACCCAAACGAGATACAGTGGCCCAGGTGATAGTGCACGGCCGGCAGGTCGGGGATTTTTCGGCCCGGGATTACCGGGAAAATTACTTAGAGAAGGCATGGAAGGCCGTAACGGAAAGCTTTGCGCGCCTCGCGGCGGAATACGAGATCATTGTTATCGAAGGTGCGGGCAGCCCGGCTGAAGTCAACCTGCGGGAGAGAGATATCGCCAATATGCGGGCGGCGGCACTTGCCGACGCCCCGGTTATCCTGGTAGCGGACATTGACCGGGGGGGCGTGTTTGCCCAACTTGTGGGAACAACCCAGCTTCTACCCCCGGACGAGGCGGCGCGCATCCGCGGCTTCGTTATTAACAAGTTCCGCGGTGATTCAAGCATTCTGGAGCCGGGCTTGCGCTTCTTGGAGGAAAACACCGGGCGGCCGGTGCTCGGAGTGCTTCCGTACCTTCCGGATTTGGGGGTGGCGGCGGAAGATTCGGTAAGCTTAAACGGCGGGGTCGTACGTCCCAGCACTCACGTCCGTGAGTGCTGGGCGCTGGACATTGCGGTTGTGCGGCTGCCGCGGATCGCTAATTTTGACGATTTTGACCCGCTGCTGCTGGAACCGGATGTTTCGCTGCGTTTTGTCACCCACCCGGCGCTCCTGGGCGCCCCGGATTTAGTCATTCTCCCCGGAACCAAGAATACTGTGGCCGACCTTCACTGGCTCTATGCAACCGGTTGGGCGGATGTCATTTGTCGGAGGGTGGGCTGTGGGACACCTGTTCTTGGTGTCTGCGGGGGGTATCAGATGTTGGGGAAAGAGATCAGGGACCCCGAGGGATGCGAAGATGAGGCTGGAGCCTTTTCCGGACTCGGGCTTCTCGATGCGGCTACGGTTTTCCTTCCGGAGAAAGTAACGGCGCGGAGTCACGGCGTGGTAACGGGAGCAGGAATGCTGGCGGAATTGAAGGACGAAGAAGTGAGCGGGTACGAGATTCACGCCGGCGAAACTGTTCTCGGAGCAAAGGCGGAACCGGTTTTTGTCTTAAAGCAAAGTCACGGTGAAACAGCCGAGGGATCGATCCGAGGGGCGGTCTTTGGGACGTATCTTCACGGCCTTTTTGAAGCGGACGGGTTTCGCCGGGGGTTTCTAAATCTTTTGCGAAAGCGGCGGGGCTTGGCCCCCGAAGATTTTGGGGTATCTTTTATTCGGTGTAAGGAGACGAGTTTCGACAGGGTGGCGGCGACGGTGCGGGAACATTTGCGCCTGGATGAGGTTTACCGTTGGCTGAATCTTTAGAGTCTTTGACGTCAAGATCCACGCAAGATGGCAAGAAGAATTAACCACAGAGACACAGAGAACACGGAGAGGAAAAACGGAAATATGGGTATTTATTTTATTTCTAAATCATGAAATTTCTGTTCTCTGTGAACTCTGTGCCTCTGTGGTGACCCAGCACTCAACTTGCTGATCTTAAGACGTGGCGTTCTAAGTTCGTATTATGTACGATGTTACAAAGTAGTTTTAACGTGTCGTTGAGTGCTGGGTGGTTCCGGCTTGTCCGGGTTAGGATCTCCTTCGAGAGTGAAGGGTTTTAACATCTTGTTCTGAAACAGGGGATTTTTATGCGGCGGGTGATAATTGCCGGAACAGCAAGCGGCGCCGGAAAAACGACTGTGGCCGTGGGCCTGATGGCGGCGTTAGCAGCGCAAGGGTTCACGGTCCAGGGCTTTAAGGCGGGACCGGACTACATCGACCCTGGTTTTCACACGGCGGCCACCGGGCGGCTTTCCCGCAACCTGGATACCTGGATGCTTTCGCCCGATGCGGTGCGGGAGGTTTTCCTGCGGGGGTGCCGCGGGGCGGACATGGCTGTGGTTGAGGGGGTGATGGGCCTTTACGACGGGCTGGGGTCGGGTAACGAGTTGGGGAGCACGGCGTACCTGGCCAAGGTCCTCCGGACGCCGGTAATTCTGGTGTTGGACGTTCGGGGAATGGCGGCTTCGGCGGCAGCGGTAGTGCTCGGCTTTAAGGAATACGATCCGGAGGTTGCGCTGGCGGGGATCATCCTCTCTTTTGCCGGGAGCGAATCCCACTGCTCCTTGGTGCGGGAGGCGATAGAGGAAAAGACGGGCGTACCGGTTTTGGGGTGTCTGGTGCGTGATTCAACGCTGGCGTTGCCCGAACGACACCTGGGCCTGGTTCCGGTACATGAAACGGCGGGGGTGCGGAAGCAAATCAGTCAGTTGGCGGCGGCGGTTACCGCCGCAGTGAACCTCGACGCGGTGCTGCGAGTGACTGAGGTGGCTGAACAGATGCCTGCGCCGGTACAGACTGTTTTTCCGGCAGATCCGCAACTTCCCCGGGTGCGGCTCGCGGTTGCCCGTGATGCAGCTTTTAGTTTTTACTATCCAGAGAACCTGGAGCTCCTGGAAGCATTCGGCGCAGAACTTGCCTTTTTCAGCCCCCTGGCCGACGGCGCCCTGCCACCCGACACAGCCGGACTTTACCTCGGCGGCGGATTCCCGGAGGTCCATGCCGCAGAACTTGCGGCTAATGTAAATTTGCGCTCTGCGCTAAAGGAAGCGGCGGAGGCGGGGATGCCGGTCCTGGCCGAGTGCGGTGGGCTGATGTATCTGAGTAAGGCTATCACATGCGATGGCGGATCTTGGGCGATGGCAGGGGTGCTGCCGGCGCAGGTGACGCTCACGCGAAAGCTCCAGCGCCTGGGATACGTGACGGCTGAGGCCCTGACGGATACCTGTCTTTTGCGGCGGGAAGAAACATTGCGGGGGCACGTGTTTCATTACTCTGCTCTTGCCTGGCAGGAAACGCCGCTTCCCGCCGCATACCGTTTTCGCTTTCACCGGGGAAGGGTACAAAAGGACGGCGCGGTTTACAAAAACGTGGTGGCTTCGTACCTGCACACGCACTTCATGAACAGGCCCGGAGCAGCGGCACGTTTTGTTGACTCTTGTGCTTCGCACGCGAAAGGCACGTAAGTATTCGCACCATCAAGAGTCTATTGAGCCGAAGTTGACTCAAACTCACGGAGCAATGACTGCAAATAGGATTGCGTCACCAGTGAAAAAGTTATTGGTTAGTTTTTCTCAACAGCGTTAACGCCGAACGTCGAACGTTGAACCTTGAACGTTGAACATATTTACGGAGGAGGGGTTTTATGCTTTTAGCACAAACTTTGGCCTGTATCGGCGAACTCGACCGGGAGGCAATGGCCCGGGCACAAGGGCGGGTGGACAGTCTTTTGAAACCTCCCGGGAGCCTGGGGCGGTTGGAGGAAATAGCGGTGAAGCTTGCCGGGATTACCGGGAAGCCCTTTCCGGTAATCAAAAAAAAGAGCGTCATCGTAATGGCGGGTGACCACGGCGTTGTGGCGGAAGGGGTAAGTGCGGCGCCCCAGGAGATCACTTACCAGATACTCCCGCGATTCGTTGACGGCACCGGAGGAATCGGTGTTTTGGCGCGACACGCCGGTGCCCGGGTGGTGGTGGTGGATATCGGCGTGGCACGACCGGTGGACTGGCCGGGGGTAATAGTGCGGAAAATCCGCGCCGGTACAGGGAATATCGCCCGCGGGCCCGCAATGACCCGGGAAGAAGCAGTGCAGGCGATCAGCGTAGGGATTGAACTGTCTCAGGCAGAGATTCGAGATGGGGCGGACCTCATTGCGACGGGGGATATGGGTATCGGTAACACCACGCCTTCGAGCGCGATCCTGTGTGCTATGGCTGGTACTCCAGTGGATGAAGCGGTAGGCCGGGGGACGATGGTGAACGATGAGGTGCTGGAGCGGAAGCGCCGGGCGGTGGCTGAAGCCGTGAACGTCAATCAGCCGGATACGACCGATCCCCTCGATGTCTTGGCTAAGGTCGGGGGGCTGGAGATCGCCGGCCTTGCCGGGGTTATTCTGGGCGCGGCGGCGCAGCGGGTCCCTGTGCTGCTCGATGGATTCATCACCGGAGCGGCGGCGCTGATTGCCGCCGGTTTGTGCCCCCGGGTCAGGGAGTTCATGCTGGCCTCGCACCTTTCCGAGGAGCGGGCGCACAGGCATATGCTGACGGCGCTGGGACTTAAGCCTTTGCTGGATTTTAATCTCCGGCTTGGGGAAGGCACAGGGGCTGCGCTGGCAATGCCGGTAGTGGAAGCGGCAGTGAAGGTCCTCGCCGAGATGGCTACTTTCGGTGAAGCCGAAGTGAGCGATATGGACAGGGAAAAGTTGCTGTAAAAAAGCCCGAAAGGTGGGCGGAAAAGGAGCAATATGCCATGAAGAAAACATTGGTTCTGTTAATGGCGCTTGTTTTGCTTATTAGTATTACCGGTTGTGGGCGGCAATCGATCGGGGAAAAGGTGCGGCCGAGCGGTGCTAATCGGGAAGAGACGCCTTTGGTCACGTTGACCGATAGCTTAAACCGTACGGTGACAATTGAAAAAACGCCGGAGCGCATCGTTTCCCTTGCGCCGAGCAACACTGAAATTCTTTTTGCCCTTGGTCTGGGCGGTAAGGTCATGGGGGTTACCAAGTACTGCGATTTTCCGGCGGAAGCCGGGAGTAAGCCGCAGATCGGCGGCTTTTCCGATCCGAACCTGGAGAAGATCCTGGCCCGGCAACCGGATTTGGTTTTGGCCACCGAAAAAGACCAGGAAATGATAGCTGCGTTGGGGAAGCAGGGCATTGACGTCCTGGCGGTGTCGCCGAAGACAGTGGCAAGCGTTTTGGAAAACATCAAGATGGTGGGTAAGGCTACGGGCGCGAGCGCGGCTGCCGACACTGTAGTGAGTGGTTTGCAGAAAAGGATCGATGCCGTTACCGCCAAGGTTCAATCTGTTCCGGCGAATAAGCGGCCCAAGGTTTTTTATGAACTCTGGCCTGAGCCCCTGACGACCGCGGGATCGGGAACATTTATCGACGATCTCATTAAACTGGCCGGCGGGGTAAATGTGGCAGGCGATGCCGGTAAAGGGTATCCGGAATACAGCCTGGAAATGCTGCTGGCCGAAAACCCCGATGTCCTGATCAACTCTTACGGGCACGGGAAGGGAAATCCGGCAAAAGAAGACATTAAGGCGCGTAAGGGATGGGGTGCACTCAACTGTGTTAAGAACGACCGGATTTACACTGTCAATGCCGACCTGGTGAACCGTTCCGGGCCGCGTATTGTTGAGGGCCTTGAGGCTTTTGCGAAGGCGATTCACCCGGAACTTTTCAGCAAGCATGAGGGAAAGCAGTGAAACACCGCCGGCGGATACCGGGAGTGATTTTGGTAATCATCCTGGCGGGAACGATTGTCGCAGCTACCGGAGCCGGGGCGGTGGCCATTCCGGCGAGGGAGATTATTACCGTCTTGGGAAGAAAGCTTCCCCTGGTTGCCAACCATGTTGAGCCTTCCGCACCACCGGTGTACGAGACCATCATTATGGTGGTCAGATTCCCCCGCGTGGTGTTGGCGGCGTTCGTCCGGGCGGCGTTGTCCGCCGCCCGGGTCGTACTCCAGGCGCTTTTTCGCAACCCGCTTGCCGATCCATATTCATCGGAGCATCTTCAGGAGCGGCGTTAGGAGGCAAATTTGTTTGAACCAATTGCCTGCCCAAGTTCAGACTGTTCATTTATAGGCCTTAATGTTTACCATGAGGCGCCTTATGCCAAAACCGCTTGTAAACCTTCGACCAAACACCGGTTTTCCGAACGAAGGCGCACCGCTACCCGGATGAACCCATCCTCCAAACCAGCGAAATCACTCGTATCACGAACCAGAATTCGCTTTTCCGCCAACCGGCGGGTTATCATCCCCGTTGACAGTCCTGTACCCCGGATATCGAGAAGCAGGAAATTGGCTGTACCCGGTATTGCCCGGACGCCGGGCAAACCACCGAGCGTCTTTGTCAGGTACTCCCGCTCTATGGCAACAACCTGTCTTGTCTTATTAATGTATTCCTCGTCAGCGACAGCCGCTGCGCCCGCAACTTGCGCCAACAAGTTAACATTCCACGGCGAAACTACGGCCTTGATCTTCGCCAACACCGCCGGCGCTGCCGCTAAGACGCCGAGGCGCAGCCCGGCTAATCCGAAAAACTTGGTCAGGGAGCACAAAACTATTACATGACGATACCCAAAAAGAAAACCAATCGTCGTCAAAGTTTCCCTATCCGGTAGAAAATCCAGGAAGGCTTCATCAACCACCAAAAACGCGCCGGCCCGCGCCGATTCCTCTACCAGTACAGCCAACTCCTCGCGCGGAACCACGTGTCCGGTGGGGTTATTAGGATGGCACAGAAACAGTGCATCTGCCTCTGGGAGAACCGCCGTCAGGTGCGAAAGACTAATCCTAAAGTCTTCCTCCGGCAGCAAAGGCGCGGTGTACACCTTTCCGCCCCAGGCCGTCACACTGACCGCGTACTCTGAAAAAGTGGGGACCGGAATTACCGCCCGTTTAATTCCAAGCGCCGCTACCAACAGGTTAATCAATTCCGCCGTCCCGTTTCCGGGCAAAAGCCATTCCACCGGCACCCCAAGATAATCCGCCAGCGCCCCCTTGAGCGCCCGGCAATCAGGGTCAGGGTACCGCCAGAGCCAATCAAGCGCCGCTTTTACGGCTTCTAAAGCGTGCGGGGAAGGGCCCAGCGGATTGATGTTGCTGCTAAAATCCAGATATTCTTCAGGCTTGCCGCCAAATTCCCGGCATGCCCGCCATATATTTCCTCCGTGAAGCCGCTTGGGGTACGAACAATTTTCTACCAAGAAATACAATGACCTCTTTCCTATAGGTGATCTTGGAGAAAAGGGACCGATCCTATACCTCAAAGTCCCCTACCCGGTTATCCCGCTTTTCAAACAACCTCCGCCTCAAAACACGGTCCCGATGATCGCCGTCCCTAACGAGCTGTCAAATAACTAATAAGTAAGCGCAAACCGATTCCGGTACCCACCGCCAGCATCGCTACACCGTTTAGCATTCGCACCGCGCACGCAATATGTTCCGGCCTGAGCGGCACCAGCGGCTCACCAAGAAGTGGACGGGAAGAAAGGACACCCTTATACTGAATCAACCCACCAAGTTGGACACCTAAAAACCCGGCCATCGCCGCCTCCGGAATCCCGCTGTTCGGGCTTGGGTGCTTGCGCCCGTCCCGGCGCATCACCCGCCACACCCGCCGCCAATCGCCTCGCCCTGGGAATGCGGCCAAAGTAATAAGCAAACCTGTCAGCCGTGCGGGAATAAAGTTCAAAAGGTCGTCAAGACGCGCTGATGCCCAGCCAAGGTGGCGGTATTGCTGATCCCGATAGCCGACCATGGAATCAAGGGTGTTAACCGCACGGTAGGCAAGCGCCAGCGGCGCCCCACCGGCAAAAGCGTAGAAAAGCGGCGCTACCACGGCGTCTACGCTATTTTCAGCCACGCTTTCGACTGCCGCTCTTACAACCCCGCCGGCATCCAGTTGTGTCGTATCCCGTCCCACGATTGCGGCAACCTGCTCCCGCGCTGCCGCAAGGTTGCCGGCAACAAGCGGTCGCCGGACCGCTTCGGCGGCCGCGGACAAGCCTTTTACCGCTATGGACATCGCCACCAGATACACTTCGGCCAGAAACCCCGCTTCCCGGTGCCACCGGTATAAGAGATCCAAACCTGCATCCGCTGCCATGTAAGTCCCGACCGGCACAACGATCGACAAAAAGACTCCGCCAACCCACAAGGCGGCCGGCCCGCCCGCCAACCGGCGGATTAACCGCTCAAAGAACCAAATCACCCGGCCTAAAAACCGCACCGGGTGAGGTAGCCAGGACGGGTCACCGACCAGAAAGTCGAAAACAAAGGCGCTTAAGACAACAAATGCATTTTGCATCTTATTTGCTTGCCACCGATTATAACAGACATTCGAGGGACAATCCAGGTTCTGTAACGTCCGTCAGGGGGCTATTATAAAACCCCTAAAGCGCCAAAAGTAAACTCGCTCGTCCCAGCACTCAACTCGGCTTTTGAAAGGTAACCCGGCATCCCGGTGTTATAAACCTGAGAACGCCATAACTTTCGAAGGTTACGTTGAGTGCTGGGCGCACCGGTCTCTTAAGTTCTACAAATTAAAACCGAAGTAAATAAGAATTACTGGGGCGTAATTTATTATCATCACGATTTGTTACCGCCGCTTCCTACTCGACCGTCACGCTCTTGGCCAGGTTGCGCGGTTTGTCGACGTCGCACCCGCGGGCTACTGCAGCGTGGTAGGCAAACAGTTGGAGCGGGACCACCGCCACCGCGGGCGCGAGCAACGGGTGCACCTTTGGCAGGCCGATGACCGCGTCGGCCACCTCGGTGATGGCGCCTTCGGCCTCGCTCGTTACGGCCAGTACGTCGGCGCCCCTGGCTTTTACCTCCTTGATGTTGCTCACGACCTTTTCAAAAAGCGCCGGCTGGGTGGCGAGGGCCATCACCGGGACGCCCTCGGTCACCAGCGCCAGGGTCCCGTGCTTTAACTCCCCGGCGGCGTAAGCCTCGGCGTGGATGTAGGATATCTCCTTGAGTTTGAGAGCACCCTCGGCGGCCACCGCCCAGTCAAGCCCCCGGCCGATAAAGAAGGTGCAGCTCACGTGCTGCCGCGCCGCGGCCAGTGTCGCGATTTCTTCCTCACGTGTGAGCACAGATGTGACATATTTCGAAAGGTGCGGCAGTTCCCCAACCAGTTCGCGGAGCAATTCCGGCGGCGCGGTCTGCCGCTCCCGCGCCATATAGATCGCGAAGAGCGTCAGCACGAGCACCTGCGCCACGTAGGCCTTGGTGGAAGCCACAGCGATTTCCGGCCCGGCCCACGTATAAAGTACGTCGTCCGCTTCCCGGGACACGGAACTCCCCACGACGTTCGTTACCGCCAGGACCGATGCGCCTCTGGCTTTCGCCTCCCGCATGGCGGCCAGTGTATCCGCCGTCTCCCCGGACTGGCTGACAACGATAAGTATGTCCCCGGGCCCGATCAGCGGGTCGCGGTACCGGAACTCGGAGGCGATGTCTACCTCCACCGGCAGGCGGACCAGCCGCTCCACGAGCGCCTTGCCGATCAGCCCCGCGTGGTACGCCGTGCCGCAGGCGGTGATAAACAACCGCTTGCAGGACTTCAGTAGTTCAGGGTCGAGCCTCAGCTCCGGGAAAACCACTTCATCGCCGCTGATACGCCCGCGCAGGGTGTCCCGCAGCACCTTGGGCTGCTCGTGGATCTCCTTGTGCATGAAGTGTTCGTAGGGCGCCTTCTCGGCCTGGGCCGCATCCCACTTCACTTCAAAAATCTCCTTGTGTCGCCGCTGCCCGGCACCGTCGCACACAAAAACTCCGTCTGAACGCACATCGGCAAACTCACCATCCTCGAGGATGTACGTCCGGCGGGTCGAAGACAGCACGGCCGGAATGTCGGACGCCAAAAAGTTTTCCTCGCCGGATAACCCAACTATCAGAGGGCTGTCGCGCCGGGCGGCCACCACCCTTCCGGGCTCGGAGGCAACAACCGCCGCCACGGCGTATGAGCCGCGCAACAGCGGCACTGCACGCTTGAGCGCCGCAAAGAGGTCCCCATCGTAAAACTCCTCGATCAGGTGCGGTATTACTTCGGTATCGGTATCCGAAACCAGCCTGTGTCCCCGCGCGGCAAGTCCGCGCCTCAGCTCCAGGTAATTTTCAATGATGCCGTTGTGCACCACCGCGAGCCGCCCCGTGCAGTCCAGGTGCGGGTGCGCGTTTAAGTCGGTCGGCGCCCCGTGGGTCGCCCACCGGGTATGACCGACGCCTGTCGTCCCGGAGGCGCTGTTCCCGTTCAGGTGCTCCTCCAGCGTCGCAATTTTTCCTTCCTTTTTATGCAGGGCCAATCGCCCTTCCTGTACGATCGCGATCCCCGCCGAATCGTACCCCCTGTATTCCAGCCTTTTCAGACCCTCAAGGAGAAGAGGGAGCGCCTGCTGGTAGCCGGTATAACCCACGATACCACACATAGTTTGACCCTCCATTGGCGCGGTGATAAACTTCTCCTGGCTTTGTCAGCCGGTTGTGCCGCGTGCTCACGTACTTAACCAGTACGCTCCGCGCCGTCCCTACCCGGCTTTCGCGCCATGCTCGTTTCTGACCGCGCTTAGTCTTTCCCTAAATAGCAAACGCCGGCATTAAAAGCACGGCGCTGTTCTCAAACATAATTAAAAAGCATAAAGCCGCAAGAAAGCCATACTCTGCCATCCGCCACCTGGTGCTTTTGTCCTGGCGGTCACCCGCCAGTTTTGTGACACCGCTTACGGCCGTGGCCGGCCGGGAGGCACCCGCCGAAGGTATAAACTCGATAAACCTCCCCCTCGTCAACTGTCCTATGGTGCGGTGATAAACTACGCCTGGCTGTTTCAGAAGTCAGAAGCCAGAAGTCGGAAGTCAGAAAATTCGGGGGAAATTCGCATAGCGCATTTCTATAAAGATTCCGACCTCTGACATCCTGCATCCGACATCGATTTCTGCCAGGCTTGTTTCTGACCGCACCTTGGAGGTCGTACTTAAGACTATACTTTATGCTCCCGACTTCCTCAACTCCAACTTGAAGGACAGTTCTGGCGCTTGTAAATTGTCCGTTTTCAAGATGAGCCTTTGATTATACGGCTATTTCACCCCCTTCTTCAATCAAACGCACCACCGAAACCAACTCGTTGACCACCTGAAGGGTCACCTCCGGGTCGCGCGCCTCGACCATCACCCGGATGAGTGATTCGGTACCGGAGGCCCGCACCAGCACCCGGCCGTCGTTTTCAAGCCGCTCCTCTTGCTTTCTTATCGCCGCCGCCAGGAGCGGGCTGTTCAGCACCCGCTCTTTATCGTTTACCCGGACGTTCTCAAGAAGCTGCGGGTACCGCTTAAGTTCCGCCGACAGCTCTCCCAGGGTTTTACCGGTCTCCCGCATCACCTGCAGCAGTTTGAGCGCGGTGATGATGCCGTCCCCGGTGGTGTTCTGACCCAGGAAAATGACGTGCCCGGACTGCTCCCCGCCCAGCCGCGCACCCGTCCGCAGCATTTCTTCCAAGACGTAACGGTCGCCCACCTTGGTCACCACGGTCTTGATGCCCGAAGCGTTCAGTGCCCTATGGAGCCCCAGGTTGGACATAACCGTGACGACCGCCATATCAAGAGGGAGTTCGCCCCTGGCTTTGAGAAAACGGGCACACGCAAGGATAATGGCGTCCCCATCCACGGTATTCCCCTGCTCATCGACGGCGATCAGGCGGTCGGCGTCACCGTCAAAAGCCAGGCCCAGGTCGGCGCCGGAGGATAAGACAAGTTCCTGTAAGCTTTGGGGCTTGGTCGAACCACAGCCCTGGTTGATGTTGAGGCCGTCGGGTTCGGTGCCCAGCGGGACGACCTGCGCCCCCAGGGCCTTGAAAACCATCGGTGCAAGCTTGTAAGCCGCTCCGTGTGCGCAGTCCACCACGATCCGAAACCCCTTCAGTTCCTCGGGCCCCGCTTTGAGGGCGTGGTTCAAGTACCGTTCAGCCGCATCCCGGACCGGGACCAAACGCCCGATGCCGCCTGCTACCGGCGAGGGAATCCCGGTGGTCTTGCCGAAAACAAGTGTCTCTATTTCTTCTTCGGCCGCATCCGGCAATTTGTAACCGTCGGCGGCGAAAAACTTGATCCCGTTGTCGGGGGCGGGGTTATGTGAAGCCGAGATTACTACTCCACCGGCCGCGCGGAGGGCCCGCGTAAGGTAAGCCACCGTGGGTGTGGGGACAATCCCGAGCAGAAGGGCATTCGCGCCCGTAGAAAGAATGCCGGCCACTATTGCCGCCTCCAGCATCTCCCCCGAAGCACGGGTATCGCGGCCCACAACTATTCCTTTTCCTCCCGCCCTCCGGGCAAGGATGTGCGCACCCGCCCGCCCGAGTTTGAACGCAAGTTCGGGGCCAAGCTCCTTGTTGGCCACCCCCCTGACTCCGTCCGTACCAAAAAGAATACCCACCCGCAAAAAGCCCCCTTCGGCCCAACTGTATTATGGCTAAAAGGCTGGTGTCAACGATATTTTATCTTATGCAGCAAGAAAATAGTTGGTTAGCCTGGAAAATTACCAGGTCTCGGGGTATTCCGGCGCTAAATCGTTGTTTCCGAAAAGAAATTGCCGGCTTGATATGAGATTTAACTCTGCTGTGCGGCAGGTTGTTTGAGGAGACCGTACGCAAAACTGTCGGCAAGCGCTTGCCAACTGGCCTCGATTATGTTCTGCGAAACCCCCACCGTGACCCAGGAGCGCTGCCCGTCGGCGGTCTCGATGAGCACCCGGACCAGCGCGCCGGTACCCGCGGCCTCATCCAGCACCCGTACCTTATAGTCGGTGAGGCGCATTTTCTTGATACCGGGATAAAACTGTTCCAGCGCTTTGCGCAGGGCGTTGTCCAAGGCGTTTACGGGGCCGTTGCCTTCGGCGGCCGTATGGACGGTCTTTTCTCCCACCCGGAGTTTTATGGTTGCCTCCGAATGGACGGTCCCGCTTTCCTTCATCTCCGTCAGGATCCGGAGGCTTTCCAGCAGGAACGGGTTTTGGTACCCGTTCGTCGCCCTCATTACCAGAAGTTCAAAAGACCCCTCGGCGCTCTCGAACTGAAACCCCTGGTGCTCCAGTTCTTTTAGTTGCGCGAGGATCTGGCGCGCCGTTTCACCCTGGTTCGGGATGTTAAAATCGAGCTCACGGAGCCTGTGCAGCATGTTGGACACGCCCGACAGTTCGGACACCAGAACCCGGCGCCGGTTGCCCACCGCTTCAGGGTTGACGTGTTCGTAAGTCAGCGGGTCTTTCATCAGCGCGCTGACGTGGATCCCGGCTTTGCTCGCGAAGGCGCTCATGCCTACGTAAGGCTGCTGCGGGTTCGGGTGGACGTTGGCGATTTCGCTGACGTACCGCGACAACTCGACCAGGTGCTTTATTCTGTCCTTGGGAAGCGTCTCGATACCGCATTTCAAAGAAAGATTAGGGATGACCGCGCAAAGATCGGCGTTCCCGCACCGCTCCCCGTAACCGTTTATCGTCCCCTGGATGTGGCCGGCCCCGGCCTGCACCGCGGTCAGGGTATTTGCCACCGCCATCCCGGCGTCGTTATGGGTATGAATGCCCACCGGGACGCTGAAACGCGCGCAGACCAGCGAAACAACAGGTCCGAGGTCCCAGGGAAGCACGCCGCCGTTGGTGTCGCAGAGGGCGAGAACCGAAGCACCGCCGGCAACGGCCGCTTCCAGCGTGGCCAGCGCGTAATCGGGATTGGCCCTGTAGCCGTCGAAGAAATGCTCGGCGTCGTAGATAACCTCCAGCCCTTGCTCCTTCAGGTAGGTCACTGATTCACGGATCATGGACAGGTTTTCGGCCAGGGTGGTGTCCAGCGCCCGGGTGACGTGAAAGTCCCAGCTCTTGCCGACGAGGGTGGCGATTTGCACCCCGGACTTGAGTATGACTGCAAGGTTCTCGTCGTCGGCCGGACGCACGTTCTTTTTCCGCGTGGAACCAAACGCGGTAACCTGCGCGGTTTCGAGGCTAAGCTCGCGGAGGCGTTCAAAATACTCCATGTCCTTCGGGTTGGAGCCGGGATAGCCCCCTTCTACGTAATGGACGCCCATCCAATCGAGCTTTTGGGTGATTTTCAGCTTGTCGTCGGCGGAAAACGAGATTCCTTCCGTTTGCGCTCCGTCGCGCAGGGTGGTGTCGTAAACCTGTACCGCACGCATTTTATGCCTACCTCCAAAGCAGTGGTCGGTGGTCGGTATTTTAAAAAATCTGTAGCTACTTCTTACGCTGATTAGCTAACTTTGCAACTCACAGTTTGAGGCATCTTATTATGATGCATTCTGTCTTCCGGCTTCTGTCTTCTTATTTCTTGACCCTCGCCGCCACGTAAGGGATCAGTCCCCCGGCGCCGATGATTTCCTGCATAAAAGGCGGTATGGGGCGGGCACGGTACACCTTTCCGGTATCAACCACCCGAATAACGCCTTCCTGCAAATCGACCCGTATCCGGCCTTCCAAAGGGATTTCTTCCGCCTCCGGACACTCGAGAATGGGCAGCCCGATATTGAACGCATTCCGGTAAAAAATCCGGGCGAAGCTCTTGGCGATGACGCAGGCCACGCCCGAAGCCTTTATCGCCACAGGTGCGTGCTCCCGCGAGGAGCCGCATCCGAAGTTGGCCCCTGCCACGATAAAATCGCCGGGTTTGACGCGGGAGGCGAAGGTGGGGTCGGCGTCTTCCATGCAGTGCCGCGCCAGTTCCTCCGGGTCGCTGGTGTTGAGGTAACGGGCCGGGATGATGAGGTCGGTATCGACGTTTTCGCCGAACTTGAAGGCCGTTCCCTCGCTCATTTATCTCACCCCTTCCGGGCTTGTGATCCGCCCCGCAATGGCCGACGCCGCCGCCACCGCCGGGTTGGCGAGGTACACCTCGCTGTCCGGGTGCCCCATCCGGCCCACGAAGTTGCGGTTGGTGGTGGCCACCGCCCGCTCGCCTTTGGCCAGGACACCCATGTGCCCTCCCAGGCAGGGCCCGCAGGTCGGCGTGGAAAATACCGCGCCGGCTGCCAGAAACGTCTCGACAAGACCCTCCTTCAGCGCCTGCAGGTATATCTCCTGCGTCCCCGGAATCACAATCAGACGCACGTCCGCATGGACCTTTTCCCCGCTCAAAACCTGCGCCGCGAGGCGCAAATCGTCCATCCGCCCGTTGGTGCAAGAACCGATAACCACCTGGTCGATCTTGATGTTTCCCGCTTTACTTACCGGCCGGACGTTGTCCGGCGAGTGGGGAAAGGCTACGCACGGCTCAAGCCCCGTGACGTCGTATTCATACACTTTTTTATACCCGGCGTCGGGGTCGCTCGCAAACAACTGGTAGGGCCGCCGGGCACGCCCCCGCACGTAACTTTCCGTCTTCTCGTCCGGCGCGATGATCCCGTTCTTGGCGCCGGCCTCGACCGCCATGTTGCACATGGTGAGCCGCCCGTCAAGGGACAGGTTCTCAATAACCGGCCCGCAAAACTCCATCGCGCAGTAGAGCGCCCCTTCCACTCCGATTTCTCCTATGGTATGCAGGATAAGATCCTTGCCCCCGACCCACGGGCCAAGTTTCCCGGTGTAAACGAACTTCAGCGACTCCGGGACCTTGAACCACGTCTCGCCGAGCGCCATCGCCGCCGCGAGGTCGGTGGAACCCACCCCGGTGGCGAACGCGCCGAGTGCCCCGTAGGTGCAGGTATGAGAGTCGGCGCCGATGATCACGTCTCCGGGACCGACCAGACCCTGTTCGGGCAAAAGACAGTGCTCGATACCCATCCGCCCGACCTCGTAGTAGTTGGGCAGGTCGTGGCGCCGCGCGAAATCCCGCATAATCTTCGCCTGCTCCGCGGATTTGATGTCCTTGTTCGGCGTGAAGTGGTCCGGAATCAAGACCACCGCCGCCGGATCGAAGACCGGCACGCCGATCCGTTCGAATTCACGGATCGCCAGCGGCGCGGTAATATCGTTGCCCAAGAGCACATCCACCCTGGCGCTGATCAACTCCCCGGGCTCGACATACTCCCTGCCGGCGTGGGCAGCGAGGATCTTCTCCGTAATCGTCTGGGGAACCCGCTGCAATAGTTTCACCTCGGTTTTTTCTTATCCTGATTGACCTTTGAGGTCCGTTCAACGTTCAAAGTTCAACATTCAACGTTCGAAGGTTCTAAAGAAAGAATATAGAATTTAAGACATAAGCCGGAAAAATACTCGTGACTCGTGACTCGTGACCCTTGCCTTCTACATTCTGACTTCTGACTTCTGTATTCTGTATTCTGATTAAACTTCAGGCCGGAGCTTGGGGCCGTTGGCGTCCGCCACTATTTTGTTAACCGCGTCTATATAAGCCCGGGCGCTGGCCTCGAGAACGTCGGTGCTGATACCCCTGCCTAAAAAGGTTTGCCCTCTTTCGCTCCGCACCCGGACGATCACGCTGCCCACGGCGTCTTTACCGCCCGTAACGGCGTCAATGCCGTACGTCTCCAGGGTGCATTTCACCGCGGTGATTTTATCGATCGCCTTGTAAATCGCGTCCACGGGCCCGTTGCCGCACGCGGCTTCTTCAACGGGTTTGTCGTGGACCGTAAGCCCGATGGTTGCCGTCGGCACTACGGTAGTGCCGCTGGAAACGTGCAGGTACTTCAGCTCGAAAGTGGGTGGTATCCGCCGGATCTCTTCATCCACAAGCGCCTGGAGGTCCTCGTCGGTAATGCTTTTTTTCCGGTCGCAGAGTTCCTTAAACCGCGCGAAGGCAGTTTTCAGTTCTTCTTCGGAAAGTACATAGCCCAACTCCGCCAGGCGGGATTTGAAGGCGTGCCTGCCCGAAAGCTTACCCAGAACCAGGGTCGACTGGGGTACGCCGATAACCTTGGGGTCAATGATCTCGTACGTTGTGCGCTCCTTGAGTACGCCGTCCTGGTGGATGCCCGACTCATGGGCGAAAGAGTTTTTCCCGACGATGGCCTTGTTGTACTGCACCGGCATCCCGGTCAGGGAACTGACCAGCTTTGACGTTCTAAAAATCTCTTCGGTCTTGATACCGGTATTGAACCCGTACAATGACCGCCTGGCGTACAGCGTCATCACCAGTTCCTCGAGCGCGGCGTTTCCGGCGCGCTCCCCGATGCCGTTAACCGCCACCTCCACCTGCCTCGCGCCGTTCTGAACGGCCGCCAGGGTATTGGCCACCGCGAGACCGAGGTCGTTGTGGCAGTGGACGCTTATGGTGACTTTCTCGATTCCGGGGGTTCTTTCCCTGATGGTCCTGATAAACTCCCCGAACTCATCGGGGACGGCATACCCAACCGTATCGGGAATGTTTAACACCGTCGCGCCGGCTTCAATCGCCGCCGCGAGCACCCGGCACAGGTAGTCGATCTCGGAACGCGAGGCGTCCATCGCCGAAAACTCCACGTCGGCGGTGTAGCTTTTGGCCCGCTTCACCGCCTCCCTCGCCGCTTCAAGCACCTGCTCCCGGCTCATCCGCAACTGGTGCTGAAGGTGAATATCCGAGGTTGAGATAAAGGTGTGGATCCGGGGCTGCTCCGCCTCCCGAAGGGCTTCCCTCGCCCGGTCGATGTCCCCGAAGTTGGCGCGGGCCAGGGCCGCGACGGTAACCCCTTTTACGCTCCCGGCAATCTTCGCCACCGCGGCGGCGTCGCCGGGGGAAGCCATAGGAAAACCGGCCTCGATAATGTCCACCCCGAGGCGCACAAGCTGCTTGGCGATCTGCAGTTTTTCCTTGATATTCAGGTTCACTCCGGGTGACTGTTCGCCATCCCGGAGGGTGGTGTCGAAAACGTAAATGCGGTCCATTTTCCTCTCCCACGCGTTGTTAGTCTATGGCCTCGTCGAGCCCCTTGCCCGCCAGTACCATGGGAAAAACGTTTTCCTCCGGTTCAACCAGGCAGTTTACCAATGCCGGACCTTCCCCGGCGAGCACCTCTTCCACCACGGCGTCAAAAGCTGCGCCGGTATCCACAGTGTACCCTGAAAGACCGTAAATTCCGGCCAGGGCAGCGAAATCCGGGCTGAAGCTGAAGTCCACCGCCGAGTACCTTTTGTCGTAATAAAACTCCTGCAACTGTCTGACCATGCCCAGCCGTTTATTATTTAGGATGAAAATCTTTAAGGTGAGGCCCTGTTCGGCCAGCGTACCCAACTCGGTCATCATCATCTGAAAACTGCCGTCGCCGCTGACCAGGATTACCTGTTTTTCGGGGCGCCCGAATTTAGCCCCGATGGCGGCAGGCAGGCCGTAACCCATGCAGCCGAGACCCCCGGAGGTTACGAGCGTGCGCGGGTATTTAAAACAGAAGTACTGGGCCACCCACATCTGGTGCTGCCCTACGTCCGTGACGACGATGCCTTCACCCCGCGTCACTCCGCTTAACTTTTCGATCACGTACTGGGGCTTGAGCCCGTTTTCCCGGGTATACTCCAGCGGGTAATCACGTTTGTATCCCGCCACCTCCGCCAGCCAGTCCCCGCCTTCCCGGGGGGACAGAAGCGGGAGCAGCGTCAACAAAACCTGTTTTACGTCGCCCACGATCGGCAAATGCGGCTGGACGTTTTTTCCGATTTCCGCCGGGTCAACGTCGACATGGATAACCCGGGCCTTCGGGGCGAACTTCCCCACCGTACCGGTCACCCGGTCGGCAAACCTCACCCCCAGGCCGATGAGAAGGTCCGAGTTGGTGATGGCCATGTTGGCGTACCGGGTGCCGTGCAGACCGGCCATCCCGAGCGACAACTTGTGGTCGCCGGGGAAACCGCCCAGTCCCATTAAGGTCGAAGCCACCGGCGCGGAAATTATCTCCGCCAGTTTCAGCAACTCGGGGGCGGCGCCGCTGCTGATCACCCCACCTCCGGTCAGGATCACCGGGCGGGTGGATTCATAAATCATCTTCGCCGCCTGGGCGATTTGGGATGGGTGTCCCTTAAAAGTCGGCTTGTAGCCTTTGAGTTGAACCTGCTCCGGGTACTCGAATTCTATCTCGGCGGCGGTGACGTCCCTGGGAAGGTCGATGAGCACCGGCCCGGGCCGCCCTGTCCGGGCGAGATGGAACGCCTTTTTTATGACCACCGGTACCACAGCCGGATCTTTCACCAGAAAGTTGTGCTTGGTGATAGGCATGGTAATCCCGGTGATGTCCACTTCCTGGAAGGCGTCCGTGCCGACCTGAACTGTGGGGACCTGCCCGGTAATAAGTACTATGGGAACGGAGTCCATATATGCGGTCGCAATGCCGGTGACCAGATTGGTGGCCCCGGGGCCGGAGGTGGCAACGCAGACCCCGACCCGCCCGGTCGCCCGGGCGTAACCGTTCGCGGCGTGCACGGCGCCCTGCTCGTTGCGCACCAGAACGTGCTTTATTTTCGCGTCGTGCAGCGCATCGTAAACGGGCAGTACA
This sequence comes from Ammonifex sp., assembly GCA_003604985.1. Classification (GTDB taxonomy): domain Bacteria; phylum Bacillota; class Desulfotomaculia; order Desulfotomaculales; family Ammonificaceae; genus SURF-55. Next base: position 5,254 of record QZIW01000018.1, on the reverse strand, counting down.
GCCCCGCCCGGATAGCCGAAGACAAGCTCTACGCCTTCTTTCTCCAGGCACCGGATAACCGCTTCGCCAACCGTGATCATTGCCTTGCCCCCCCTATTACGTTCTACGTTCAAGCTATGTTGATTGACCTTTAGGGTCCGTTCTAAGTTCTAAGTTAATCTTAAATTATATTAACCGTCAGGTTCCGTTCAACGTGCGACCTTAAATGCTGGACTTATGGTCTTTTCAATGCTTAGCTAATACTGAGCGACATTCGGGTCACTTCAACCTCGAACCTTGAACGTTGAACGCTGAACCTATTTCCGCAACCAGGACATCATCTGGCGGAGTTCCCGCCCGATTTCTTCTATCCGCTGCTCGCGCTCCCGGCGGCGGATGGCCTGGAGCACCGGCTGGTTGGCCTGGTTTTCAAGCACCCATTCCCGGGCGAACTGCCCGCTCTGAATTTCCGCCAGAACGCGTCTCATCTCTTCCCGGACCCGGCCGTCGATTATCCGCGGCCCGGTTTTGTAGTCCCCGTACTCCGCCGTGTTGCTGACCCGGCGGCGCATCTCCGTAAGGCCGCCCTCGTAAATAAGGTCGACGATCAGTTTCAACTCGTGGAGGCACTCAAAATAGGCGATTTCCGGCGCGTAGCCCGCCTCCACCAGGGTCTCAAAGCCCGCCTTGATCAGCTCCGTCACCCCGCCGCAGAGCACGCACTGTTCCCCGAAGAGGTCCGTTTCCGTCTCCTCGCGGAAGGACGTTTCAAACACGCCCGCCCGCGTAAGACCAATACCCCTCGCGTACGCCAGGGCAAGCGCTCTTGCCTGGCCGCTGTAATCCTGGTGTACGGCGATCAGGCCCGGCACCCCCGCTCCTTCCGTATAAAGCCGCCGGAGCATAGGCCCGGGGCTCTTCGGCGCGACCATGAACACGTCGATGTCCGCGGGCGGTAATATCTGCCCGAAATGGATGTTGAAGCCGTGCGAAAACATCAGCGCCTTACCGGAAGAAAGGCGGGGCGCCACTTCCTCCCTGTACACCTTCGCCTGCTGCTCGTCCGGGATCAGCATTTGAATGATGTCGGCCTTACCGGCGGCTTCCGCTACCGGCAAAACCGCCAACCCGTCTTCTTGGGCCCGGGCCGCAGAGGGGCTCGATCGTCTTAGACCCACCACCACGTCTATGCCGCTGTCTTTAAGGTTGAGGGCCTGGGCTTTCCCCTGGCTCCCGTAGCCCATTACGGCTACGGTTTTCCCCGTTAAAACACCCGGATCGGCGTCCTGGTCATAGTAGACCCGGATCATTCTTCCACCTCCTTACCGTTAGTCGTCATGTCCCTGGTACCCCGAAGCATCGCCACTTTCCCCGTACGCACCAGTTCCTTCAAACCAAAAGGCCGCAGCGCGTTCTCCAGCGCGTTGACCTTGCCTTCGTCCCCCGTAACTTCCACGATCATGGTCTTCCTACCGATATCTACGATGTGGGCCCGGAAGATTTCCACGATCTGAATGATCTCCGCCCGTTTGGCCGGCTCCGCGTTTACCTTCATGAGCGCAAGTTCCCGGTCGACGTGCTCCTCCTTGGTAACGTCCTGTACCTTTAAAACCTCAATCAGCTTGCGGAGTTGCTTTATCACCTGCTCGAGCACCCGGTCGTCGGCTTCGACCATGATGGTCATCCTGGAGACCGCAGGGTTTTCAGTCCGCCCGACCGCCAGGCTTTCGATGTTAAAACCCCGGCGGCTGAACAGCCCCGCCACCCGGGCAAGGACCCCGGGGTTGTTTTCGACCAGAACGGCTAAGGTATGGCGCACGCGTAAAACCTCCTTAGTGCAAGTTAGCCCAGCATGTTGCTCAAAGAGCCACCGGGCGGCACCATGGGAACCACGTTCTCTTCCCGCTCGACCAGGAAATCGATAAAAACGGGTTTGGGCGATGCGATGGCCTGTTCCAGCGCCGGCCTGACTTCGTTAGGTTTGGTCACCCGGATGCCTTCGGCGCCGTAGGCCTCGGCCACCTTTACAAAGTCCGGGCCGTAAATCTCAGTGTAAGAGTACCGCCGCCGGTAAAACAACTCCTGCCACTGCCGCACCATACCGAGGAACCCGTTGTTCATGATCGCCACGTTGACGGGCAAATCATTACTCACCACGGTAGCCAGTTCCTGAATGTTCATCTGTATCGACCCGTCGCCGGCGATATCGAAAACCGTTTCTCCCGGGCAGGCGACCTGTACTCCTATGGCTGCCGGAAAACCAAAGCCCATCGTTCCCAGCCCGCCCGAAGAGATGAAGGAACGGGGCCTTGTGTACGTGTAAAACTGAGCCGCCCACATCTGGTTCTGGCCCACTTCAGTGGTAATCCGGGCGTTGCCCCCGGTGAGCAAGTCCAGTTCCCGGATAATGAACTGCGGCTTCAGTCCGTTGGTATCATACTGCAACGGAAACTCCTTTTTCCAGGTATCGACCCTTTCCATCCATGCCTGGTGCGAAGCACCCTGGAGCGCGTCCAGCAGCTTCTGCAGCACTCGGCGGACATCTCCCGCAAGCGGCACGTCGACACGGACGTTTTTGCCGAACTCCGCCGGGTCGATGTCAATGTGTATTATTTTCGCTTCCGGCGCGAACGTCTCTATCTTGCCCGTCACCCGGTCGTCAAACCGCGCACCGACGGCGACAAGCAGGTCGCACTCGCAGACCGCGTAGTTGGCGTACCGCGTGCCGTGCATCCCCAGCATCCCGAGCGAAAGCGGGTGGTTGCCGGGAAAACCGCCGATGCCCATGAGCGTGGTCGTCACCGGCGCCATGATCAACTCCGCCAACCGCCGCAATTCCTCGTGCGCACCCGAGGAGACCACACCGCCGCCCGCGTAAATAACCGGGCGCTGGGCTTCGGCGATAAGCTTTGCCGCCGCAGGCACCATGGCGGGGTCTGGGTCCACCAACGGTTTGTAACCCGGAAGTTCCACCGGACCGGGCTCTACGTACCTGGCGGTGCCGCCGGAAACATCCCGCGGTATGTCCACCAGGACCGGCCCCGGGCGCCCCGTGGTGGCGATGTAAAAGGCCTCTTTAATGGTACGGGCGAGGTCGTTTACATCCTTGACCAGGAAATTATGCTTGGTGACCGGCAGTGTTATCCCTGTAATGTCCGCTTCCTGGAACGAATCGCGCCCGATAAGGGCTGTCGGCACCTGGCCGGTAAGCGCGACGAGGGGACTTGAATCCATGCTGGCCGTGGCGATTCCGGTCACCAGGTTGGTCGCCCCCGGTCCGGAAGTAGCCATGCAAACCCCGGCGCGGCCGGTAGCGCGGGCGTAACCGTCGGCGGCATGCGCCGCCGCCTGCTCGTGCCGCATGAGGATGTGCTGAATGTCGGCATCGTAAAGCGCGTCGTAGATCGGCAGGACCGAGCCGCCCGGGTAGCCGAAAATCACCTCGGCGCCCTCCCGCTTCAGGCTGCGGACGAGAATCTCTCCCCCGGACATTTTTTTCTTCAAAACCCCACCCCCATCACTTGGAGCCGTGCTCAGTATCCGCTTTAGCAAAAACAGCCCCTTTGCTCGCCGAAGAAACCATGGTCGCGTAACGGCCGAGGTAGCCGTGCGAAATTTTCGGCCGCCACTGTGGTAAAGACGCAAGCCGGGCGTTGATTTCTTTTTCGTCCAGCAAGACCTCCAGCCGACGCCCGGGAATGTCTATCTCAATTAAATCACCGTTTTGCAGCGCGGCGATGGGTCCCTTCGCCGCCGCTTCCGGCGAGACGTGCCCGATCGAAGCCCCGCGCGTTGCGCCGGAGAAACGCCCGTCCGTAAGGAGCGCCACGTCCCTGTCCCGGCCCAATCCCGCAAGGGTGGCGGTCGCGGTGAGCATTTCCTGCATCCCGGGGCCGCCGCGCGGCCCTTCGTAGCGTATCACCAGCACGTCGCCCCGCTCAAAAGCCCCGTTCATAATGGCCGCCACCGCTTCCTCTTCACTCTCAAATACCCGCGCGGGGCCCCTGTGTGTAAGCATCTCCGGCGCGACCGCCGCCTGCTTTACCACCGCGCCCTCCGGCGCCAGGTTGCCGAAGAGGATTGCCAGCCCCCCGGTGGGACTGTGGGGGTCTTTGGTGGACCTTATCACTTCCGGGCGGCGGACAGCCCGCCCGCTGACGCTCTCTTTTATCGTGCGGCCGGTGACCGTCAGCGCCTCACCGTCTACCAACCCGGCCTCGCCTAAAACATTCAGCACCGCGGGGATGCCCCCGGCTTCGTCCAAGTCCTGGAGGTGGAAAGGCCCCGCCGGGTCCAGCCGGCAGAGGTTGGGTGTCCTGGCGCTGATTTCATTAACTCCCCGCAGGTCAAGCTCGACTCCCGCCTCGTCGGCGATCGCCGTGAGGTGGAGGATGGTGTTGGTGGAACAGCCCAGCGCCATGTCGACCGTCAAGGCGTTCCCGATAGCGGCCGGGGTAAAGATGCGCGAGGGCGTCAGCTGTTCTTTAACCATCTCCACCGCCCTCATTCCCGAAAGCTTCGCCAGCCGGCGGCGCGCGGCGCTCACCGCAGGGATGGTCCCGTTGCCGGGCAGCGCAATGCCGAGTGCTTCGGTGAGGCAGTTCATGGAATTGGCGGTGAACATCCCGGCGCACGAGCCGCACCCGGGGCACGCAACCTCTTCGAGTTCGGCCAGTTCCTCCGGGGTCATGGCGCCCGCCTTCACCTGCCCGACACCTACGAAAACGCTGTTCAGCGAAACGTTGCGCCCTTGAAAACGCCCTGCAAGCATCGGCCCGCCGCTGATCATAATCGAAGGTATGTTCAGTCTCGCCGCGGCCATCAGCATCCCGGGGACGATCTTGTCGCACGCGGTCACCAGCACGAGGCCGTCGAACGCGTGGGCTTCAACCATAACTTCCACGCTGTCGGCGATCAGCTCGCGCGAAGCCAGCGAATATTTCATACCACGGTGGTTCATGGCGATCCCGTCGCAAATCCCGATGGTAGGAAATTCGACCGGTACGCCGCCGGCCATTCGCACCCCGGCCTTTACCGCATCGGAGATATCCCTCAGGTGGATGTGACCCGGAATTATTTCGTTGAAAGAGTTGACCACACCGATCAGCGGGCGTTCAAGTTCCCCGTCCGTAAAGCCGAGCGCTCTGAAAAGTGAGCGGTGCGGCGCCTTCTCCAACCCTTTCTTTACCCTGTCGCTCAGCAAAATCTAAGCCTCCTTATTCAGTCGTCGGTTGTCGGTGGTCGTTAAAAAGATGCCAAAAGGATCTGTTTCACT